>DOZZ01000085.1:0-4674 GCA_003517725.1 Bryobacterales bacterium
GACAGACGGGCCATTCTCAGATTTTCTGAGCCAATATCGCCCGCAACTCGCCATCAACAAAGGAATCGCGGTTATTGAATCAAGCAGAGCATCCTCGTTTCCGGCAGCGGCGGCCCGCCGATAAGCTTCGCCTATGACGAGGGATAAAACAGGCGGGTGCCAGTGCGTTGTCGCATCGCGAAAATCTGAGAAATGCCCGTCTGTCCCCGCCGTCCCGTCCCTGTTGTGGGCCCGTCCCTGTTGTGGGCCCTGTGGGCCCCCTGTGGGCCCCGATTATCGAGGTCATGACATCTGGTGGGTGACCGCTCTCGACCGCGCCAATGGGGCTTAACCTGGCGGAGTTTGCGATTCAGGCTGAACAGGCGGGCCGGCGGGTTGAAACCACCTGCTGCGTCAGATCGCACTGAAGCTGCGTCAGATCGCACTGAAAGAGCGTCAAATAACGCACGTGCTGAGCGCAATGTTTATCGTCTTGGCCGCTTGCAGGCTATGCTCCAGCCCAACGATCTCTACGCGGGGGCTCTTTCCTGAAGGGAGACCACCATTTATTCTATTTTGGCGGTCGGGCTGCTCTTTATGCCCAAAATGCCCGAAATGCCGCCAACAGACGAACACAAAATAAAAAATATGCCTCCCCGGCGCGTGCTGCTTCTGTTTCCGCAGCTCAATAATCTCGTGTTTTTCGGCGTCTATGAGCCGCTCGTGATGGAGATCTTTTCCGCCATCGCCCAAGAAGAGGGGTGTGAGGTGGAGCTGGTCGACCTGCGCCTTGATCCCCACGGGTGCAAGCGGCTTGCTCGGCGCGGCTACGTTCCCGACTTGATTGCTCTTACGACCCACGGATTTCCGGAAGTACCGATCGTCAACGGCTGCGCCAGGAATTGCAAACAACTCTGGCCGGAATCGCCGATCGTAATCGGAGGCGGGCAAGCGACAGTTACTCCGGAGCTTTTCGAAAAACAGTACATCGATATGATTGTCCGCGGGCCGGGCGAGCGGGTCTGGCGTAACCTGTGCAGGACGGGCATCCCCCGCGGTCCCTGTCTCACGATCGAGGATCCCGAACCGCCCCGCGTCTACAGTTATCCGGTGCCCGACCGGAAAATTACGGCTAAATACAGGACCCATTATAAGACGAATATTCCTCATCACACTGGCCGCGCCTGGGGCCGCGGCGGCAGAACCGGTTTCACTCTCCTGACACAGGGTTGTCCTTTCCGCTGTAGTTTCTGCGTGATCTGGCCCGCGAATCTGGGCCTCTATCGAAAGCGCCCGATCCCGGAGATTATCGCCGACCTGAAGAGCATGGAGGAAGACTACATCTACCTCGGCGACGATAACACGTTTGCGGACGCCAAATTCGCGGGAGAGCTCGCTGATGCTATCGGGGCGTCAGGAATCAAAAAGGAGATCTCGAGTTATTGCCGCGCCGACCACATATGCAAGCATCCGGAGTTACTGCAAAAGTGGCATGACATCGGTCTCCGCTACCTCGTCATCGGTATCGAAGCGGTGAAGACCGAGAAGCTCAAACAGTTCAACAAGAAAACCGATCAGGAGCAGAACGTCAATTCGCTGAAAATCCTGCGCGATATCGGGATCTTCCCTATTCCCCACATTCTGATCACCCAGGATATGACAGCTGCGGACTTCGACGATGTTTATCGCTTTATCGAAGAAAACAAGTTCGAGTATCCCGTCACCATACCGTTAACGCCTTTGCCGGGAACGGCTGATTACGCGATGTACAAAACGCAAGGCCGGATTGTGACCGATAAACTCGACTTCTACACGTTCATGTACAACGTGATAGAGCCCACTTCGATGAGTTTACGCGAATTCGATCGTCAATACGATAGGTTGATCTTCCGAACGTGGTCGTGGTCGCGGTATCTTCGCGGAAACTGCGGAAAGCTCTCTTTCCTCGGATTTGTGAAGTGGTGGGCCTTCGTACGGCTGCTGGTCCTCCAACTGCGCTGGAAACGCCGTGAAATCTATCGAGCAGCGCGCCAAAAAACACAAGCCGTGGTGATGCGCCCAGCCGCTTTGTAGCGATGACACATATGGATACGGTGGTACACAGAACAGAATCCTATCTCTCAGCGGCTGTAGCGGCATGGTCTGAATGCCTCGGCGCTGAACATGTAGTCACCCGGGATTCGGAGCTGAAGAACGCCGAAACTGCCACCTTTGCCACCACCCAGAGGATCCCCCTGATTCTCCGGCCGGGCGACCGGAGTCAGGTCCAGGAATGCCTGATGGTTGCCGGCCGTTTTGGCGTCCCAATCTATCCCATCAGTGGCGGCAAGAACTGGGGATATGGCTCGCGTGTTCCCGTCACGGACGGCTCTGTGTTGCTGGATCTGGGACGCATGAATCGTATCGTGGATTTCAGCGAGGAACTGGCTTACGTAACCGTTCAGCCCGGAGTGACGCAGCGTCAGCTTTTTGAATTTCTGAAGAGCAAAGGTTCCCGCTTGTGGATGGACCCTACCGGGGCCAGTCCGGAAGCCAGCCTGATTGGTAACACTGTGGAACGCGGATTCGGCCACACTCCTTACGGTGATCACTTTTCCCATGTCTGCGGCATGGAAGTGGTACTGCCGAACGGCGAATGTGTACAGACCGGCTTCGCGCGCTTCGCCGGTGCTTTGGCCGCCCCCGTCAGCCGCTGGGGTTTGGGGCCCTCACTGGATGGTCTTTTCACTCAATCCAATCTGGGAGTAGTCACGCAAGTAACGGTGTGGTTGATGCCTGCCCCCGAGTATTTCCAAACCTATTACTTCCGCTGCGACGACGACGCCGGACTCGGCCCGGTCGTCGAAGTTCTGCGCTCGCTCAGGCTCCGGGGTATCATCCGCAGCACCGTGCATGTGGGCAACGACTACAAGGTGATCGCGGGAATGTGCCAGTATCCGTTCGAGGCAGCGGGAGGCAAGGTGCCACTCCGCGGTCCGCTGCTGGAGAAGATGCGCAAAGAGTTCCAGGTCGGGCGCTGGAACGGCTCCGGCGCTTTCTACGGTACGCGCGCCCAGGTGGCCGAGGCGCGACGGATCCTGCGCCGCGAACTCTCGGGAAAAGTACAAAAACTGCAATTTCTGGACGACCGGATGTTACGCTTTGCCCGGCGCTTCGCTCGGCCCTATAGCTGGCTGACCGGCTGGGATCTGAGCCGTGCCCTTGAGCTGATTGGGCCTGTCTACGGACTGATGCAAGGAGTTCCCACGCGCCACGCATTGGGAAGCACGCACTGGCGGAAGCGAACGCCTCCTCCGGAGGATGTGGATCCGGATAAGGATGGCTGTGGCTTGCTGTGGTGCAGTCCGGTAGCTCCGGCCACGGGGCGGCATGCCTCTGAGTTAGTCCGGCTATCCGAGCAGTTGGTGCTGGAGCACGGCTTTGAGCCCATGATCTCGCTGTCGATGGTTTCAGAGCGGGCGCTGACCTGCGTGATTTCCCTCAACTACGACCGAGCGGTATCAGGCGAAGACGGGCGCGCCGCGCAGTGTCATGAAGTGCTCCTCCACCGTCTGGCCGAAAACGGATATCATCCCTACCGCTTGAATACCGCATCGATGGGATGCATCCCGGACCAGGACGCCACTGCGAGGTTTCTGACAGGAATCAGGAAAGTCGCCGATCCTCATGGCATTCTGGCGCCCGGCCGGTACGTGGCTTAAGGGTGGGCGCCGGTTTTACGTGAGGATGTGCCGTACGACTTCGCCCTACTAGTTCTCTGACCGCGTGAATCTCTCCGGTGATAGCCGAATTGACGTCGCGCCGCTTTTGGTCCAACTTCCAGTTGATACGGGTCCGGTTGCGGCCGAAAATTCGCCAGCCCCCGGGCGGGCAGTGCAACAACTGGGATGGCAGCAAGCAAGGAATCGATATGCTCGCGGACATACGATCGGGGTCGTATCGAGAGATGGCGGAAAAACTGCGACAGGGCTAAAACAAGGACTGTGATGAAGACTGTGCTCCTGGCTCTTTGTGCTTTGTTTGCGTTGGACAGTCTGAACGCGCAGAAGCCCCTCTGGCAGCCGTCGGCGGGACATACCCAGGTGCCGATATGGCCGGGTCCGGTGCCCGATCCCCAGCCTGTCGCGGGGCCGGAGTTCGCTGAGACGTTGGGGAAAGGGTGGCTGGTTGCCGGCAGGCCGGCGGTGGAGGGGGGGACCACCAGGGACGGACCCCGCCCCGATCCAAGCAGCAATAAGCCGTTCCGCCTACCTCTGGAGATGTGATTGTTCTTGGCTGCCGATCGCAACGACGATGCTCGATGCCGACGTTCTCACCTCAATTGACCGCGGGGTTGCTGATGTTGCGGCAGGCCGCGTGAAACCCCTGGCCGACTACGAGCGCGAACGCGGTCTGTGAATTACCCGATCACCGCGGCGAGCGCGACGTAGAAGTTGTTCCTGGCACCTACCGATAGGCTTCTTTGCGGTCGAGAACACGCTCGATCTTGAGGTATTCGCCGTGATCGCGGAAGAAGATCCGGTTGTTTTGCGCGCGCAGCCGCAGTAGCGGCGGATCGATGCCTTTGAGCTGTTTGGTCGCGCCCTCGCCTGTCAGGGCGTAGCGGCCGAGGGTCTTGAGGATTTGCATGGCGATGGGCTGCTCGATGCCGCGATATCGGCTCTAGCCTGGTCGGTCCAGACGATCTGCTTGCCC
>DOZZ01000085.1:4811-5022 GCA_003517725.1 Bryobacterales bacterium
GCTTCGGCGGGGCTGAGCGTGTCGCTGTCCTCATCGAGAAACACTTCGAGGAGATTGCGAACCGCGCCGAGTTTAGCCGGCGGCAGGAGATCGATGAGAGCGTGGGCTTGTTGGCGTTCCTGCTGGAGATCGAGTGACATGGCTAAGTTCCTTACACAGAACGGCGAAAAGCAAGGAAACCGGCTCCCATGATTTCGGTATTTTGAAGTGG
>DOZZ01000184.1:0-995 GCA_003517725.1 Bryobacterales bacterium
GATCGGCCGAACCTGGGGCGCAAGCCCTTCATGATGTCGAAGCTGGTGCAGAATGGGATCCAGGTCGGCAACCCGGCTTACAACCGCATGCAGGATCAGAGCGGCTCGTCGGCCATTTCCATTTCCGGCGGCCCGGTTCGCGGCAACAATTACCTGCTGGATGGCGTGCCGATCACCGACGCCACCAACCGCGCCATCATCATCCCGTCCGTGGAAGCCGTGATGGAAGTGAAAGTTCAGGCCAACACCTACGACGCGGAAATGGCGCGCACCGGCGGCGGCATGTTCAACACCATCATTCGCTCCGGCGGCAACCAGATCCACGGCAGCCTGTATGGACACCTCCGGCGCACCAGTTGGGACGCCAATAGCTTCTTCAACAATGCCGCGGGCATTCCCATTACCGAGCAGCCCAACAGCACCTGGGGCGCGAGCCTCAACGGCGCCGTCGTTATCCCGAAGATTTACGATGGCCGCAACAAGACTTTCTTCTCGGCTGCCATCGAACAGTACGACGACGTGCAGTCGGGTTCTTCCACCTTCTATGCTCCGACCGCGCTCGAGCGCGCCGGCGATTTCTCGCAGACTTATACCAAGAGCGGCGCGTTGATGGTAATCTCCGATCCGTTCACGAAAGCTCCCTTTCCCGGCAATAAAATCCCGGCCAGCCTGCTGAACCCGATCGGCCTGAATATTGCCAACACCTTTGTCGCGCCGAAAACCACGCCGGCTTATTACGGCGACCAGGACCTGACGGCTTCGGCCCAGCTCAAGTCCCACGCGGCGCAAAAAATCTTCAAGCTGGATGAGAACTTCACCACGTGGTGGCGCGCCAGCGCGAGCTACGCCCGCTACTATTCGCTCGAGCCAGGCAACAGCTGGTTCACCTCGATCTCTTCGCCCGATCAGTGGCGCCTGCAGCGCCGCGTCGACGCGACGGCGATCAACAACGACTTTACCCTTTCCCCCAGCACGGTGGTGTCGGTTCGCTACGG
>DOZZ01000184.1:1173-1485 GCA_003517725.1 Bryobacterales bacterium
TCGCTCGTCAGCCAGATTCAGAACCCGACCTTCCCGATCGTCAACTTCAACACCGCGTATGGGCTCAGCACCAACAACAACTTCTTCTACGTGCACTCGTCGAAGAACTTCTCGTCCAGCATCGCCAAATATGTTGGCCGGCACGGCCTGAAAGCGGGTCTCGATTATCGCCGAATCTCGGCGGTCGGCAAGGACCTCGATGGCGGCAACGGGCAATTAGCGTTCACCTTCAACGGCACCTTTACCGGCAACGAACTGGCCGACCTGCTGACGGGCTACCCATACTCCGGCGACGGCTACCTGGCCAACAAG
>DOZZ01000184.1:1642-3183 GCA_003517725.1 Bryobacterales bacterium
TGGGGCTGCAGGAAGCGCACAACGGCCTGATCACCAACTTCGCCGGCAGCGCCGCCAACCCGCTGGCTTCGAACGTCACGGGCATCGCGCCCAAAGGCTACGTCCAGTTTGCCGGTCAAGGCGGCGCTTCGGTGCACGTGGGCGACTTCGCGGGCAGCAAGTGGGGTCCGCGCGCCGGCCTGGCCTACCAGTTGACGCCCAAGACCACGGTGCGCGCCGGCTACGGCATCTTCTACGCCCCGCAGTTCGCCATCGGGGCACCTATTTCGCCCCCCGGCTACACCTCGGAGACCAGCTACATTGCCACCAACGACGGCTATAAAACGCCGGCCGGTTCGCTCAGCAATCCCTTCCCGACCGGTCTTACGGCGCCGCTCGGAAATTCACTCGGAACGCGCACGGCCATTGGTCAGAGCTTCTCGCTGGTCGATCCCAAGGCCAAGTCGCCGCGCGTGCAACAGTTCTCGGTGGACGTGCAGCGTGAGCTCTTTTTCGGCATCGCGATGGAAACCGGCTATGTCGGGTCGCGCTCGTCCAATCTGGGCCTGAACGCGCCGAGTCTCAACATCAACGCCCTCGACCCCAGCCTGCTGAACACACCGGGGCTCACCAGCTCCGTCGCGAACCCGTTCTACGGCAATGGCGGCACGGGCATCATCGGCGGACCTACGGTGGGCCAATACCAGTTGCTGCTGCCCTACCCGACCTACGGCGCCATCAACGCCTCCTACGCGAGTTATAACCACGCTCGCTACGACTCGGCCATCGTCAAGGCTCAAAAGCGCTTTAGCCAGGGACTGACCTTCCTGACGACCGTGACTTACTCGCGTAACATGGACGCCAGCTCCGGCGGACCTGGCAATACTCTCAATGGCGGCGCAAGGGGTCCGCAGAACCCGTACAACACGGCCGCTGAATACAGCTTGTCGAACATCAACACGCCCTGGAACTGGGCCACCGCCATCACCTATGAACTGCCGTTCGGCAAGGGCAAGCCGTTTCTGGGAGGTTCCGGCAAGTTCGTGAATTACATCGCCGGCGGCTGGTCCATCAACACCATTTCGGTGATGCGCACGGGCTTCCCGCTGCAGATCGCGCAAGCTACCAACAACAACTCCATCTTCGGCTACGCCAGCCAGCGCCCGAACGCGACCGGCGTCAACCCGGCCACCAGCGGCAGCCTGGAAGACCGCCTGAATAACTACATCAATCCGGCGGCTTTCTCGACTGCACCGCGCGGCACCTTCGGCAATCTGGCCCGCACCATCACACTGCGTGGTCCGGGCCAGTCCAACCTGGATGCCTCGATCTTTAAAAACTTCACCATTACGGAAACCTTTCGCGGCCAGTTCCGCGCGGAAGCTTTGAATGCCACCAACACGCCGTTGTTCTACGGGCCCAACACCTCGTTCGGCAGCGGCAGCTTCGGCAAGATCACGTCACAGGCGAACTTCGCGCGGCAGCTGCAGCTGGCGATTCGATTCTCGTTCTGAAGTGAAGGGGCCGGCTCATTCACTTGTTGTGCGTGAGCCGGCCGAAGA
>DOZZ01000301.1:0-3344 GCA_003517725.1 Bryobacterales bacterium
CGCATGGGCGCCAAGCTCGAGGAGAAGGTACTGCGCTCGATCGCGCAATACCGCTTGCGCACCGGGCGATTTCTGTTGAGCTTCGCGTCGCAAGCCGCGGCGGAACTGATTACTCATATTCAGGAGCTGGACGGAATCGAATCCGTGATGCCCGCCGGCAGCCTGCGGCGAGGCAGGGAAACGGTGGGCGACCTGGATTTGCTCGTTACTGGGCCGAATGCCGCGGCCGCGCTGGAGCAGGTCGCGACGTATCCGAGGGTGCACGAAGTGCTGGGGCGCGGCGCTGACAAGACCAGCGTGAAACTGGGGCGCGAAGAGCTGCAGGTGGACGTGCGGGCGCTGCCGCGCGAGAGCCACGGCGCCGCGCTGCAATACTTCACGGGCAGCCAGGAGCATAATGTCGCGATTCGCATGCGCGCCGTCCGCATGGGTCTGAAGCTCAGCGAATACGGGCTGTTCCGGGTGGCCGACGACGTTATGGTGGCGGGCGCCGGCGAGGCCGAGGTATATGCCGCGCTGGGGCTCGACTGGATCGCTCCCGAACTGCGCGAAAACTGCGGCGAGATCGAACTGGCCGAGCAGCATGCTTTGCCGGCTCTGGTGACGCGGGCCGACTTGCGCGGCGACGTGCACATGCACACCACCGAAACCGACGGGCGGGCCACGTTAGAGGAGATGGCCGAGGCCGCGCGCGAGTTGGGCTACCAGTACATCGCCATCACGGATCATTCGAAATCGCTGGCAATGGCCAATGGGCTGGACGAAGCGCGCGTGGAGGCCTTCGCGGCGCGGGTGCGGCGTCTGAACGAATCGGGAGCGCTGGGCATTCGCGTCTTCTCCGGCCTGGAGTGCGACATTTTGAAAGACGGCGCGATGGACCTGGAGTGGGACGCTCTGGCGGCGCTCGACATGGTGATCGGCAGTGTCCACAGCCACATGAACATGGAGCCCGCGGAGATGACCGCGCGCCTGCTGCGGGCGCTCGAGTGCCCGCATCTACGCGTGCTGGGGCATCCAACAGGGCGGCTGCTGCTGCAGCGCGATGCGTATCCGTTCGACTTCGAACGCGTGGCCGCCGAGGCCGCGGCGCGTGGCGTGGCGCTTGAAATCAACGCCAGCCCCGAGCGGCTCGACCTGGGGGCCCAGCATATTCGCATCGCCAAATCCAAAGGCGCGCGCTTTATAATTTCGACTGACGCGCACCATCCGCGGCATCTGTTGAACATGCAATATGGTGTGTTGACGGCGCGTCGTGGCGGGTTGAGCACGGCGGATATTCTGAATACCAGAGACGCGGACGGGTTCGCGGCGCGCAAGTAGTGGGGCAGGTTTCAACCTGCAGCGGGTTTCAGCCCGCATTTTCACGTTAAAGGCAAGCTCCGATTACGTAGCCCTGGAGAGCGGGCTGAAGGGCCGCCGCAGGTTGAAACCTGCCCCACACGGATCTAATCTTTGAAGCGCTTCAATTCCGCGATCAGACCTGTCAGTCCCTTGTTGCGATAAAGATCGGTTAAACGCTGCTCCTCGGGTGAGGGTTCAACCAGGCGCAGCAAACGGTCATTCATGAGCGTCTGGCGGCTCGGTACCCACACGCCGCCATCGGCAAACTCCACCTGGCTGACGAAGCCCGTCATCTGCTGCACGTTGACTGGCGTCGGGCCGGCCGCTGAAGGGCGCGTGAACCGTAGTGCCGTATTTTGCAGCAAGTGGCCCCGCTGGCCTGGCGTCAGATTGATGTCGTGTTCGCCGGCCTGCACCGAGGCGGCCAGGAATTGTTGCCCCTGCTGATCGGCCACCAGCCACGCCAGCTCCAGATAACGCACGGTGCGGTTGGACCGGTTCAGCACATCGATGCGTGGCGAACGAACTTCATTGCCGCTGATCTCGGCGCTGCCGTTGACAGGCTCGACCGGCGCGTCCGGCACGTTCAGGAACGCGAACGCCGCGGCATGCGAGACCGCGCCCGTCGTGGTGGTCCGGCCGGCGCGGGCGAAGCTGACGTCCAGTTGCGGACGGCGCGACTGGCGCGCCAGGCTGTCGAGCACTTCGCGCCGCAGCCCCGGCTCGCCGCGCGTCCGCAGCACTTCGCGGAAATAGGCGCGGTCGCGCCGCGCTTCGGTCTCGAACACGGTCAGCGAGCGCCGCGAGTTGAGCCGGTTGGGTCCGAAGAAATTGAGGTCGTCGAACAGCACGCCATCCAGGCTGATCCGCACCAGCGGTCCGCCGCCAGCCTGCACCGGCCGCACCATGCGCACATCCACGCGCACCGGAAACGACTCGCCCGGCGCGATGTCGAAGACGCGGGTGACCGAGGCTTTGCCGAAGGGCGCGGCCTCCTGCGACAGCAACAGCAGCGTCACGCCGCGCACGTGGCGCCGATCGTCATTGCGCAGCAGCACCGACATGTGCAGATCGAGCATCACGGCGCCGCCGCGGACGTTGGCGCGCGATTCGCCCAAGTCCGAAGACACCAGCTTCACCGGCGAGTCGGAGGGCAGATCGAACTTCACGGCCGAGGCCGCGTCGAGCGGACCTTCCTGGGCCCAGGCCGCCGGCATCAGGAATGCCGCCAGCACCGCCGCCGCGAGTACCCGCTCACTTGGCATAGACATCCACAATGGTGACGCCATCACTCTCGCGGTCCACATAGCGCGAGCGCATCTCGCCATCAGCACTCACGGTGCGGATGGATGCCCGCGGCGACCCGTTCACAAATTCGAGGATGTCGGGCCGCTCGGCCGCGATGGGCGAGACCGGCGCATTTTTCGGCGCGTGCAAAAAGGTTCCCGCGGCCGCCACCAGCAGCACGCTGGCCAGCGCCGCGACCCACGGCAAACGGGCTGTCCTCGGCCTGCGGATGCACTCGGCCGCCGAGAGACCCACGCGGATATTGGCCCGCATCTCACCCGCCAGCTCGTTCCAGCGCGATGTTGGCAGGTCCAGCGACCAATCCACCGCTTGCCAGAAGCGCCGCACCCGGGCGACCTCTTCGCGGCACGACGCGCAGCTCTTCACATGCCGCTCGACGCGCCACGCACGCACGCGGCCCAAATCGCCGCAGGCATACAGTTCCAGATTCGAAGGCGCGGGATGCGGCACAAGATGCATCATCGCTTCCTCCGCGCCGCGAATTTGCGGAATTTCGAGCGCGCGTTGGCGATGTGCGAGCGCACCGTGGCCTTCGAACAGTCCAGGCGGCGCGCCACCTCCTCGGCCGGCAGGTCTTCGAGGTCGCGCAGAATCAGGGCCGCACGCTCACGCGGCGTCAGCACGGCCAGCCCCTCTTCCAGATACTCGCGGCTCTCGCCCCGCAGCAGAATTTCCTCGGGACTTTCGGCGTGCCG
>DOZZ01000301.1:3492-4734 GCA_003517725.1 Bryobacterales bacterium
AAATCGAGCGCCGTGTTGGTGGCGATGCGCGACAGCCAGTGGGCGGCCTTAGCGTCGTCTTTCAACTGTTCGTGGCGCTGCAGAGCCTTGATAAAAGCCTCCTGCGTCAGGTCCTGTGCATCCGGCACGTTGCCGACAATTCTGTAAATCTGCAGGAAAATACGCCGCAGATTCTGCTGCACGAACTGGTCTTGCAGTTGCTGCTCGGTGAGCGCGGCGGCCGGGACAATTTCCATAAGCGGGCAGTATTCAGCCAACGATTGCGCCACACCGATTTCTAGAGCCGCTTCCATCACGCCTACTATCAGTTGACGCCCGGAACGGGGAAACGTGGAGACGCAATTTGTCGCGTTACCCTGAGTATATGAGACCCGTGGCGGTGATCGGCGCCGGCAAAACTGCGTTTGGCGCGTTTGCCGACCTGGGGCTGCGGGAACTGGCGGTGCAGGCCGGCCAAAAAGCCCTAGCCGACGCCGGCGTGAAAGCCGCTTCGATTGAGGCGTTTTACCTGGGCAATTTCGCCGGGCCGTCGTTTACCGGGCAGAACCACCTGGCCCCCTGGATCGCTTCGAAACTCAACATTCGCAATGTGCCGGCGACGCGCTTTGAAGCCGCGTGCGCTTCAAGCGGCTCGGCCTTTTTCCACGCAGTCTCGGCCGTGTCGGCCGGGCTGTACGACGTCGTGATGGTCTTGGGGGCCGAGAAGATGACGTCGCAGCCGACGCCGCGCGTGACCGAGATTCTGGCGGCTGCCGGCGACACATCGGGCGAGATCCGCTGCGGCTCGACTTTTCCTTCACTGTTCGCGATGATCGCGCGGCGTCACATGCACGACTTCGGCACCACCCGCGAACATCTGGCGGCTGTGGCGGTCAAGAACCATGCCAACGGCGCGCTTAATCCGGATGCACACCTGCGGCGCACGATCACGCTGGAGCAGGCGCTCGACGGAAAGCCGATTGCCGATCCGCTGACCATGTACGATTGCTCGCTGATCAGCGACGGCGCCGCGGCGGTGGTCATCGCACCGCTCGACCTGGCCTCGGAATTTACCGATCGCCCAGTGCGCGTGCTGGCCGTGGAACAGGCATCGGACTGCATGGCTCTGGATGAAAAGCCGGAGATCACGACATTCGCCGCCGTGCGCGCCGCGGCCGCGCTGGCCTACCGCAAAGCCGATGTGCAGCCGGGCGACATCCAGTTTGCCGAACTGCACGACTGTTTCACCATCGCCGAGATTGT
>DOZZ01000301.1:4842-5820 GCA_003517725.1 Bryobacterales bacterium
CGGCGAGACTGCGCGCTGCGGGCGGCTGCCGATCAACGCGAGCGGCGGGTTGAAATCGAAGGGTCATCCGGTGGGCGCTACCGGCGTGGGGCAGATCTGCGACGTGGTGCAGCAGTTGCGCGGCGAGGCTGGAGAGCGGCAACTGGCACGGCATGCGCTAGGCCTGGCGCAAAATCTGGGCGGCTCGGGCGCGACAGCGGTCGTGAGTATTCTGGGATCCGTATGAGAAGCGGCGTCGTGTACACCGAGACCGTGGTGCACCTGGCGCCGCCGGCGTTCGCCGCCGACGCGCCCTACCAGGTGGCCATCGTGACGCTCGAAGACGGCAGCCGGCTGACGGCGCGGATTGGGGGCGAGCGCGTGGTGATCGGCGATCGTGTCATCGAAACCGAACCGGCCGCCGATCCGCCGCAGTTCCACAAGACCTTATGAATTTAGCTCTATGAAGTTGGCCCAGCGAATGGAACGCATTGGCGTCGAGAGCGCCTTCGATGTGCTGATGCGGGCACGCGCCCTGGAAGCGCAGGGTAAGCACGTGATCCACCTGGAAATCGGCGAGCCGGATTTTCCCACGCCCCATCACATTGTCGAGGCGGGCAAACAGGCGCTCGACGCCGGCTGGACCCACTATGGCCCAACGCAGGGCTTGCCCCAACTGCGCGAAGCCATCGCGGCCCACGTCTCGGCCACGCGCCGCATTGCCGTCGACGCCGAGCGCGTCTGCGTCACGCCCGGCGGCAAACCCATCATGTTTTTCCCCATGCTGGCGCTGCTGGAGCCCGGCGATGAGGTGATCTATCCGAACCCCGGCTTCCCGATTTATGAATCGATGATCCGCTTTCTGGATGCCGTGCCGGTGCCCATTCCGCTAGTGGAAGAGCGCGGCTTCTCGTTCGATCTGAATGTTTTTCGCGACAAGCTGAGCGACCGCACGCGGCTGGTGATTCTGAACTCGCCGCAAAACCCCACGGGCGGCGT
>DOZZ01000301.1:5952-6227 GCA_003517725.1 Bryobacterales bacterium
GGCTGGCGCCTGGGCTACGGCGTGATGCCGCCCGTCATGGTGGACGCGGTCAACAAGCTGATGGTGAATTCGAACTCCTGCACGGCCAGCTTCACGCAGCGCGCCGGCATTGCCGCGCTCACCGGTCCGCAGGATGCCGTGGAGGCCATGGTCGCGGAGTTCCGCCGCCGGCGCGATTTGTTCTGCGCTGGCCTTGATGGCCTGCCCGGTTTTCGTTGCCAGTTGCCGGCCGGAGCGTTCTACGCCTTCGCCAACGTGGCGGGGACCGGACTTGG
>DOZZ01000202.1 GCA_003517725.1 Bryobacterales bacterium
GGTGGCACGGTGCGTTCGGGCGGGGTGCCGATCCCGGGGGTAGCCGTTACCGCGACGCAGGGTTCCGAGAAAGTGGCGACCAGCACGGACGAGTCCGGGCATTACACGCTGGGCGCGCTCAAGGACGGCACCTGGCAAATCGAGGTGAGCCTGTTCGGCTTCGCGCCGCAACAGAAAGCGGTGCCGGTAACGGGACAGCCGATGCAAGCCGACTGGACATTGGAGATGCGGGCAGCGCCGGAGCGGCCGGGCAACCGCGCGGCTGGATTCCAAGATATGTCGTTACTGCAGACGGCCGAGACCAGCAGCGAGGCTATGCCAGCGGCCCCGGAGCCGGAAACCACCGCGGACGCCAACCAGTCCTTTCTAGTCAGTGGGACCATCAGCCGGGAAGCGGCCAATCCGCAGCAGGGAGATTTCGGCCGGGAATTCGGCTTCGATCCGCGGAACCAGGCGTTTGGCGCACCTGAGCCGGGCGGCATGGGGCCCGGCGGCTTCGGCCGGGGCGGTGGCGGAGGCCGGGGTGGCCCGGGCGGCGGTGGCCCGCGAGGTCCGCGCGGTCGAGGTCCTTATGGCGGCGGGCGCTTCGCCAATTTCGGCAATCGCGCCAACCGGCGCGGTGCGCAAGGCATTCACGGGCAGATGTTCTACAGCATCGGCAACTCGGCGTTGAATGCCAAGCCGTATTCCATCACGGGGCAAAACTTTGCCGAGCCCAGCTATGGCTCGCACCGTTTCGGCCTCAATTTGGGCGGCCCGCTGGTGCTGCCGAAATACATCCACAGCCCCAATACATTTTTCTTTTTGAACTACATCGGTACGCGGCAGCGCTCGCCCTACAGCGCCGTCGCGACGGTGCCGACACTGCTCGAACGCAGCGGCGTTTTTTCGCAATCCATGGCCCAGATCTCGGGCGTATCGCGGCCGGTCTCCATCTTCGACCCGACCACGGGGTTGCCCTTCGCCGGCAACGTGCTGCCGCCGAACCGCCTGAACCCGGCGGCGGTCGGGCTGCTGCGCTTTATCCCGCTGCCCAATCAGCCGGGGCTGGTGAACAACTATCAGGTGCAGTCCGCCAACCCCAATAATGCCGACAACCTGAACCTGCGCGTGAACCGCACCATGTCGAAGAACGACCGCGTGGATGGCGGCCTGTCCTATCAAAACCGCGACACGCGCAACGAACAGGTCTTCGGTTTTCGAGACGCTACCAGCGGCAGCGGCGTGAATGCCAGCGTGGGCTGGTCCCATACGCTGCCGGCACAGACGGTGAACAGCCTGCGCCTGACCTATAGCCACAACACCAGCAACACGCTGCCGTTTTTCGCGTATGGCGAAAATGTCGCCGCGGAGTTGGGGATCGCGGGCACATCGCCCGATCCCATCAACTTCGGCCCGCCCAACGTGTCGTTCACCAACTTCGGCGCGCTCTCGGACGGCACCCCGGCATTGATTCGCAACCAGACCGTCAGCGTGACCGAAGGCCTTAGCCTGACCAGGAAAAATCACGCGCTGAGCTTCGGCGGCGAATTCCGGCGGCGGCAACTGAACAGCAGGACCGATTCGGACGCGCGCGGCAGCCTCAGTTTCAGCGGGCTCGAGAGCAGCGCTTTCGGCGCCAACGGGCAGCCGCTGCCGGGCACAGGCTATGACTTCGCCGATTATCTGCTGGGGCTGGCGCAATCGAGCTCGGTCCGCTTCGGCGATACCAGCACCTACTTTCGTCAATCGCAGATTAACGGATTCTTCACCGATAACTGGCGCGCGCGGCCGGACCTGACGTTCAATCTGGGGCTGCGCGTGGAGCATTTCGAGCCGCTCACCGAGAAGTACAATCGCATGGCCAATCTGGATATCGCGCCCGACTTTTCGCGAGCCGTACCGGTGACGCCGGGCCAGACCGGCCCCTTTCACGGCAAGCTGCCGGACGGGCTGGTGAAGACGCACTGGGCCTATCTGTCGCCGCGCGTCGGCGTGGCATGGCGGCCCATGGGCAAGCGCAACAGCATCGTGCGGGCGGGCTATTCGCTCTTCTATAACGGATCGATCTACGACCGATTCGCGAGCCGTCTGGCGGCCCAGCCGCCTTTCGCCGAGACGGCGAATCTGGTGGGCACGCTGGCGCACCCGCTGCTGCTCGAAGACAGTTTTCTGGGCGCGACGCCGGGCCTGGTCACCAATACCTACGCGGTGGATCCGGATTACCAGGTGGGCTATGCGCAGACGTGGACCGCGTCGCTGCAGCAAACGCTGCGCCAGCAGTGGGTGCTGGAGGCCATGTACCTGGGCACCAAGGGCACGCATCTCGATACGCAGCGCATTCCGAATCGCTCGGTGGCGGGCTCGTACCGCGCGCAGAACGGCCAGACCGCCAACGCGTCGATCTATACGTACGATTCGTCGGAGGGCAATTCGATTTACCACTCGCTGCAGTTGCGCGTGATGCGGCGGATGGCGAAGGGTCTTTCGCTAAACGTGAGCTATAGGTTCGCCAAATCGATCGACAACGCATCGACGCTGGGAGGCGGGGCCATGGTGGTGGCGCAGAACGATCGCGACCTGCGGGCCGAGCGCGGGCTCTCGAGCTTCGACCAGCGCCACGTGCTGGGAGCAAACTTTATCGCGGAATCGCCATTCGGCGAGAATGGGTTGATCCGCAGCGGGCCGCGCACGCAAAAGCTGCTAGCCAACTGGACCCTCTCGGGCGGCGCGAACCTGGCCTCGGGCACGCCGCTGACAGCCCGCGTGCTGGGCAACCAGAGCAATGTGGCGGGCACCGGCGCGGTGGGCAGCGGCCGCGCCGATGCCACTGGCCAGCCGCTCTATATAGGCAGCGGTTTCTTCAACCCCCTGGCGTTTACAGTTCCGGCGCCGGGAAATTTCGGGAATGCCGGCCGCAACACCATCATCACGCCGGCGGTCTTCACATTAAACCTGGCGTTGAGCCGGTCGGTGCAGTTGGGCGCGGAGACGCGGCGGCGGTTGGAATTTCGGGTGGAGAGCAACAACTTGTTGAATAGCGTGAACGTGACCAGCTTTGGCACCACGGTGAACGCGTCGAACTACGGACAGGCGCTGGCTGTGGGAGGCATGCGGACCATCACCGGCGTGCTGCGGTTGAGGTTCTGATGCGGCCGCTCATCACATTTTTTGCGTTGGTCGCGGCAATGGCCGCGCAGAACGACGCCCCGACGTTCAAGAGCAGCAGCACGCTGGTCATCGTCGACGTCAGCATTCAGGACAAGGCGGGGCACGAGATCACCAATCTCACGAAGAACGATTTCGTGCTGCTCGAAGATGGCAAGCCGCAGACCATCGCGGTGTTCGAGCTGCAACGCTTGAATGGCGGCACGGCTCCGGCGCCCGTTCCAACGCCGCCGGCCCCCAGCATCACGGCCGCGCTGCCGCAGCGCCAGAACATCATCACCACGGCCGGGCCCGGCAAACTGGTGTATCGCGACCGGCGCCTGCTCACGCTGTTTTTCGATTTCTCATCGTTGTCGATACCGGACCAGACGCTGGCGCGGCAGGCGGCCGAAAAATTCATCCGCGAGAAGATGCTGCCGGGCGATCTGGTATCGATCCTGAGCTTCGGCACGGCGCTGAAGGTGAACCAGGACTTCACCGCCGATAAGGACCGGCTGCTGGAGGTGATCCACGGTTTCCGGATTGGCGCGGCCAGCGAACTGGCCGCTGTGGGCGGCACGGGCGACACCACCAGCGGCGAGGACACCGGCGCGGCTTTTGAAGCCGATCAGACCGAGTTCAACATCTTCAACACCGACCTGAAGCTGGCCGCACTGGAGTCCGCGGCGAAGATGCTGGGGGCGCTGCCGGAAAAAAAGGCGCTGATCTATTTCTCGGAAGGCGTGGACAAGACCGGCGTCGAGAACCAGTCACAACTGCGCTCCACGATCAATGCGGCGGTGCGCTCGAACGTTTCTTTCTACCCGATTGATGTGCGCGGGCTGGACGCCACGCCGCCGGGCGGAGATGCCAGCCACGCCTCGGCGCGCGGGAACTCGATCTTCACCGGCGCGGCGCAGCGCGGCGTGCGCGACCAGTTCCTCAATCAACAGGAGACGCTGGCGACGCTGGCTTCGGATACCGGCGGCAAAGCCTTTTTGGACAGCAACGACCTGGCCTTGGGGATCACCCAGGCGCGCGACGACGTGCGCAGCTACTACGTGCTGGGCTACTACAGCACCAACGGCGCGGCCGACGGAAGATTCCGGCGCGTGACGGTGAAGCTGGCGAGCAAGCAATACGCGGGCGCCAAGCTGGACTACCGCTCGGGCTATTTCGGGCCGAAGGATTTCCGCAAATTCAGCGCCGCGGACAAGGACAACCAACTGCAGGAAGCGCTGATGCTGGGCGACCCCGTGACGGAACTGCCGCTGGCCATCGAGACCGACTATTTTCGCCTGAATCGCGGCAAGTATTTCGTCCCGGTGTCGGTGAAAATTCCCGGCTTGTCGGTGGCGCTGGCGATGAAGAAGGGCGAGGCGCAGACCACCTTCGATTTCATCGGGCAGGTGCGCGACGCGCACGGCAAGCTGATGGGCAGCGTGGAGGACGGCATCAAGGTGAAGCTCGATTCATCGAAGAGCGGGCAAGCAGCTAGCCGCGCCTTCCAATACGACACGGGATTCACGCTGCCGCCGGGCGCCTATTCGCTGAAATTTCTGGCGCGCGAAAACCAGAGCGGCAAGATGGGCACCTTCGAATCGAAATTCACGGTGCCCAATCTGGACGCGTTGAAGGACAAGCTGCGGCTGAGCTCGGTCGTGTGGTCGAACCAGCGCGCGCCGGTAGTGGAAGCGGTGGGCGTCGCCGATAAGAGCAAGAAAGCCGGCGCCGGTAATCCGCTGATCTCCGACGGGCAGAAGCTGGCGCCCAGCATCACGCGCGTCTTTCGGAAAGACCAGAACCTGTATGTCTACCTGGAAGTTTACGATGCATCGGTGGACCAGAATTCCGGCATGCCGGCCATCAGTTCGGAGTTAACCTTCTATCGCGCGAGCGACAAGGTAAAGGCGTTTGAGTCACGGCCGGCGCGCCTGATGCAGACCGCCGAAGGGCGGCCCACGGCGCTGCCGTTGCGTTTCCGTGTCCCGCTGGGGCAGCTCACGCCGGGACGTTACATCTGCCAGGTGAACGTGATCGACCAGCAGGCGCACAAGTTCGCTTTTCCGCGCGCCGAACTGGTGCTGCTGCCGTAATTCTTTCCTGGTATTGCGGCGGCGCCGCGCATCCGCTACCTTCTGCTGTATGCGAAAATCCTGGGCCGTGCTGCTGGCGGCTTTAGCCGTGTCGCTATTTTGCGTAGCGTATCCGATGTACGTGATCCGGCCCTTTCGCGCTCAGGGCGCGCGCGAACTGGCCGTGGCGTTGCAGGTTACGCGCGTGCGTCCGGCGCTGACGCTGGCGTGCGCGGCGGTGGCGGCGGCCGTGTTCCCGTGGCGGCGCGCGCGCGTGGCCACCGGCGTTTGCGTCGCGCTGGTGCTTTTGTGCGCGGGGCTGGCGCGGGTCAACATCTTCGAACTGATGTTTCACCCGGATGCCCATCCGGAGTTTGCCGCGGCCTCGGCTAGCAAATTGGATGGCGCTGAAAAAGTGATCGCGGTGAAGGTTGGGAGCATGGCGCGCGCCTATCCCATTCGCGGCATCTCGTACCACCACATCGTGAACGACCAGGTGGGCGGCGTTCCCATCGTCGCGACGTATTGAACGCTATGCCACACCGGTCTGGTGTGGAGCCGGGAAGTGGCGGGGCTGCGGCTGACGTTCCATCTGGCCGGCATCAACAATCAGAATTTCCTGATGCGCGACGACCAGACCGGCAGCTACTGGCAGCAGATCAGCGGTCGCGCGGTGGCGGGTCCGCTGGCAGGGCGCGGGCTAACGCTGGTGCCTTCGGACGAACTGACGTTCGCAACATGGAAGGCCGAGGCGCCGTCCGGCACGGTGTTGAAGGATGCGCCCGGCTATGTTTCCGAATACGCCCCGAGGGATTGGGACGTCAAGATGGCCCGCGGCAAGGGCGTGCTCAATTTTCCGGAGCACGGGTTGCGCAGCCGCGATCTGATGCTGGGCATACAGGCCTTTGGCGCGAGCCGGGCATATCTGTATAGCCAGGTTTTGAAGGAAAAGCTGGTGCAGGATCGCGTGGGTGGCGAGCCCGTGCTGCTGGTGGTGTCACCCGATCAGCAATCGGTGCGTGCGTTTCACTCAAGTGGCGATTTCTACACGGCCGGGCGCGATGCCGTGTTCCTCGATGCGGCCACCGGCTCGAAATGGAATTTTCAAGGGTGCGCGATTTCGGGGCCGCGGCAGGGCGCGTGTCTCGAGCGCGTGGCGATGCTGAAGGATTTCTGGTTCGACTGGCGAAATTATAATCCGGGGACTACCGTCTACCGGCGTTGAGTCTGGCCATCCAAACGCCGGATCGAGAATACTCTGGGGAACGCTATTCCAGTCGTCGCGCGTAAAGCGGCGTCCGGCCCAGCCACACACCGAACAGCAGGTGACCCGCGAAGATAGGCCGGTCCGGGCTGTACAGCAGCATCAAAGGACTAAACGTTTTCCAGAGCCCGTGAAAGGTCAGGTAATACCAGCCGATGCTGGCCAGAATACCCAGCCCCACAGCCCGCAGACGGTCGCGATCCTGCCGCGCGAGCACCGCGAACAGCGCGCCGAAGCCCGCGAACTGCGCCAGCAGAAACGCCATCCCGGACCAGGTATATTTATTAAGATTTTCACGCAGCGCAGTGTCGCCGAAGAAGGTAGAGGCGTAAAGATTCGGCACCCACCAAACCGTATGGCGGTAAAAGAGCGACATTGCGGCCAGCCAGATCAGCACCAGCAGCCCGCCCGCCATCCCGGCCTGCAGCCCGGCCAGCAGCAACCGCAAATTGCGGCTCATAACCGGCGTGCTGCCCTGGCTCCCATCCAATCAGACTAGCCCGTTGTTGCCGGGAAATGCAAAATCAGCACTCCACCGAGCGGGCCAGCTTCACCGCGGCATTCGTCATCAACTCGCGCAGCACGGCGTCCGTAACAGTCGCATCGGTCGAGATCACGGCGATGGCTTCCCGCGGCCCGGGCCCCGAAGCCGTCTCACACCGCCCCAGCGAGAAGTTGGCGATGTTGATCTGATTGCGGCCCAGCACCGCGCCGACGTGCCCGATCACACCCGGGACATCCTGATTTTTCATCACCACCAAATGTCCTTCGAGCGGCGCTTCGCAGTAGATGCCGTCTATCTGTAACAGCCTCGGGCGGCCCAGCAGCACCGCGCCTTCCACCGTGGTGCGGCCCGCGTCGGTGACCAATTCGAGCTGAATCGTGTCGGAGTGCCCGGCACGCGGTTCGCGCGATTCCGTGACGCTCCAGCCGCGCTCGCCCGCGATCTGCATGGCGTTCACCAGGTTGGCTCGCTGCGCCGCGCTGCGGTTCAACACGCCGGCCATGCCCGCATTGCGCAACAGGCTGGTGTTGCTGTCGGAAAAGCGTCCATTATAAGTAAGTCGCACCGCGCTGGGATTGCCGGATGCCAGATGCGCCGCAAAATTGCCGAGCGCTTCGGACAATTCGATATAGGGCCC
>DOZZ01000291.1:0-662 GCA_003517725.1 Bryobacterales bacterium
CAGACCCGCGGCATTCTGCAAGAGGCCGGGCTGCGCGCCATGCGGACGCGCTTCTTCCTCTATGTTCCTGAGTCGCTCTATGCGACATTCAGCGTACTGGAGCACGCTCTGGCCGGAACACCCCTGGGCGGCCAGTACGCCGTGTTTGCGCGTAAGTGACGCAACTTCCTCGTCAAATGCTAGGCGTCTTCAGAGAATGGTATCCGGTCCTTATAATCGCATCCTTTCTAACGGTCCCTTTCTACTTCTTCTATACTCGCCGCCAACCACTCGTAACTAAAACTCTCGGGGTTACAGAGCCGTGCAAGTCATCTCGCGCCAGGATTCGTTACCTCCAAGTTGCATGACCGGTACTTTTACAGGCCGGGACATTTCGGCCACCTTCATTGCTTTACTTCTTTTTATCCCTCTGATCGTGATCCCCGGTTACGTCCTTGGAGCGCTGCTGGACGCCTTCGGATTCAACGCGCGAACACTGCTGGCGAGGCTCACGATTTCGGTGAGCTTATCCATAGCTGTAGTTCCAACCGCAATCTACCTATCCTGGCGCACCATGCCGCACTTTCCATGGCTCTTGTGCGCCCTCGCGTTGATAGCCCTTCCGGTTGTACTCGTCACGAAACCACGCCCCAGCACCTCTTTAAGAGCATCTTTGTCGAAGC
>DOZZ01000291.1:974-3821 GCA_003517725.1 Bryobacterales bacterium
ATTGACCGGACAGGCGTCCCCCCAACCAACCCCTATTTCTTTCCCGGACACGGTTACATCATGCGTTACCACTATTTCTGGTACATGTTATGCAGCCTTGCGGTACGCTTCGGGAGACCTTTAATAACCGCTCGGATTGCCGTGATTGCCGGCACGCTCTGGAGCGGCGTCGGATTGACGGCTTTAGTTGCCCTCTACGTTCATTTCTTTAGAAGGAAGAGGCTCGGCAACCCGGACAAGCAAATGTTCGTGACTGTTGCGCTCTTAAGTGTTACTGGGCTCGATATCTTACCCCTCGCATTCACCTTCTTGTTGACAGGCAGGTTCAATGCCAGTAGCGAGTGGTGGAATGAGCCCGTGTTGTCCTGGGTTAATTCCGTGTTATGGCAACCTCACTCCGTGGCCGCCTTGGTTGCGTGCGCGACCGGGTTCCTCGTCATTCGTGACGCGTCGCGACGGTCAGAGAAGCGGGTATGGCTATCCGGCGCGGCCGTTGGCGGTGTTGCCTTTGCGAGCGGCCTTGGGTTGTCCATTTACGTCACGTTTGTCTTTGGAGTATTCCTAATCGCCTGGGTTCTAACGCTTCTTTGCCGCGGAAGTCGGCGTGACGCGGGAGTAATTTGCCTGGCGGGCGTTGTCGCACTGCTACTGTCCATTCCGTATCTCTCTGAAATGTTCGCACAAGGTTCCGGTAGTTTCGAAGAGCCCATAAAGCTTACAATCAGACGATTCTACTTCGCCGAGGCACTCGTAGATGCGTTTCACTTTGGCCTTCGATGGAAAGTTCCGCTCGCAAACGCCCTGTCGCTCCCCCTAAACTACTTTCTGGAGCTTGGATTTTTCTTCGTCGTCGGAGTCAGGCAATGGAAAAGACTTTGGCAGCAACGAAGAGAGCTTAGCGAAGAGGATATTTGTTGTATCGTAATGCTAACAACAAGCGTAACGATTTGCTCTTTTCTGCGCTCCAGCACAATCTCCAATAATGACCTTGGATGGCGCGGTATCATCGTCGCCCAATTCGTATTACTGCTTTGGGGCGCTGAACTGTGGGAGACCGGTTTGTTCCCGGCGCCCAAAGCACGTTTCTCCGCAATCGGTGCGATGTTAGCACTGGGCGTAGCGGCCACCCTATACGACGTAACGATGTTAAGAATTTATCCCATGCTCCTGGATAAGCTGGCAATCCCCCGATATCACTGGCTGGCTCCCGATCGCCACTTAGGAGAGCGAACCTTCGCTCTCCGCCAGGTCTATGAAAAACTGAGCCGCGAACTGCCCAAGCGCGCTCTGGTCCAGCAGAATCCAAACGGAAATCCGGGCGATTTGTTTTATGGTTTGTACGCGGACCGGCAAACTGCTGCCGAGACGCCCGCGTGTGGTGTAGTGTTCGGCGGCTCCGCCGCGCTGTGTCCAGGCATTATTAAGCCGATCGGCGAATTTTTCGATGGTTCAGTAAAATTGGATTCCTCTCAGGTGGATCTCGCTTGCCGCAAGCTGAACATAGCCGCGCTGGTTGTGAAAGATACTGATAGTGTTTGGCGGGACAAGACCTCTTGGGTGTGGAAAAAGGAACCTCTTATCGCAAATGCCTATTCGCGCGCCTTTCTTTGCGGCACTGGGAATGACGGGTCAACTAAGCTTCCAGGCGTGAACCTGCGCGCCGAGCTACTTCACTAGTCATGCTGCTGCCGCGGCTTCTACCGCCGACCCTTGACAACACGAACGGGGTTCATGAACAATGTGTTCTACATCGGTGTCTCTCGTACTTTCAGCCGCTGCTCGGCTACTCTCGCAACCCCTTCGCGCCATACTTCGTTGACGTAACCAGCGCCAGGCAAATCGGATGAAAAGACTCGCGGTCCAGGATCTAAACCACATTCTTGAATACGGCCGCGACGCTTGGCCGGCTCTATCGGGCGCGCGGATCTTCATGACTGGCGGCACGGGATTCGTGGGAAAGTGGCTGGTTGAGTCGCTGCTCTGGGCCAACGATGAGCTCAATCTCCACGCCTCCGTAGTTTTATTGACGCGTAATCCTGAGCGGTTTCGCTCAGAGAGTCCGCACCTCGCGAGCCATCCCGCCGTTTCCCTGCTGGCCGGCGATGCGCGCACTTTCGAGTTCCCCGATGGCGATTTCCCCTTCTTGATCCATGCCGCTACGGAACGCTCCTTCGAGCCAAATTCCGAACAGCCCATGGCGGCTTTCGATCGCGACTTAGAGGGCACGCGCCGCGTTCTGGACTTCGCGCGCTCGCGCCAGACTCGGCGTTTCCTGTTCACCAGCTCCGGAGCGGTTTACGGCAAGCAGCCTTCGTCCATGACACATATGGCGGAGGATTATGCCGGGGCGCCCAGCCCGGTCGACACGGGCGCCGCCTACGGCCAGGCCAAGCGGGCCTCCGAATTCGCGTGCTGCATGTACGCGCGGCAGTACGGGTTTGCGGCGCTGATCGCGCGTCTATTCGCGTTTGTGGGTCCCCATCTGCCCCTCGAAGCAAATTTCGCGGTGGGCAATTTCATCCGGGACGCCCTGCAAGGCGGGCCCGTGCGGGTTAAAGGCGATGGCACGCCCTACCGGTCTTATTTATACGCGGCGGACCTGGCAGTCTGGTTGTGGACAATTCTGGTGCGCGGTGACTCGGCGCGGCCTTATAATGTGGGGTCAGGAGAAGCCTTGAGCATCATGGATCTGGCCCATGTGGTCGCGGACGCGAACGGTCGGCGCCTCGGCGTGGAGATTGCGAAGGCCGCGGTTCCGGGCGCTCCGCCGGAGCGCTATGTGCCTGGCGTGGAGCGGGCCCAGAGCGAGCTCGGTTTAAGGGCCGACATCCCAGTGGCGGAGGGGGT
>DOZZ01000297.1:0-534 GCA_003517725.1 Bryobacterales bacterium
GCCGCCATGGTGGCCGGCGACGGGTCCGTGATAAGGCGCGTAAAGTTGCTTTGGCCCAGCACCAGGTTGGGCGTCGCGGGCGCGGGATTCGAAAACGGAGCGGGGTAGCGCAGCACCCGGCCATTGCCCCGATCCGCGACATAAAGGTTGCCGGACGCATCGACCGCCACGGCCACCGGTTGGTTCAGGCCGGTCAAAGTGGGCGCGGTAGGCGAGCCTCCGGGAGCATTGACCATGGTGTGTACCAGGTCCGCCTGCCCGATCACGAGGTCGGCTTTCGCGCCGTTCTGGATCGAACGGAAGTCCTTATAACCGAGCACCCGGTTGTTATAGGTATCGGCTATGTAAAGATGCGCCGGGGTGGATTGCGTGTCGATGGCTAATCCGCCGTCACCTGCCAGGCCGTTAGCCGAGTAGGTGGTAAAGTCCAGTTCGCGGCCTTCCACCAGGTTGGGCGCATTGAAATTCATGGCATTCTGGCCGAGAACGCGGCTCGCCGGGCTCACCGAAAGTCCAAAGTTAGTTGTATTCAGC
>DOZZ01000297.1:736-984 GCA_003517725.1 Bryobacterales bacterium
CCGGTTTCGCCAAAGCCGCGGTTAGCCAGGTTGGATGTGAAATCGGGCTGCCCGACCACGGCTACGGCGTGCTGGGTAAACCTATCCGTGGTCCACTGGGACACCGGTTTGAACAGCAGAATGCGATTGTTCTGCGTGTCGCTGACGCCCACGCCATCGTTACCGTAGATGAACACCGCGCCCGGTCCGTCGCCAAACTGCGAGTCGCTCACGACCGGCGGCGCGGGCAACGCCGTGGAATAACCCAG
>DOZZ01000297.1:1093-2690 GCA_003517725.1 Bryobacterales bacterium
GCGTTCGATTCCAGCACGAAAAGCCGTCCGGCGGAATCCACTGCCACGCTGCTCGGCACATTCAAAACGCTCAGATTGCCGGGGTCGGTGGAGCCGCCGGCGGTGGCGGTGAAGCTGCTTTGGCCGAGCACCACATCGGCCGACGGGCCATTGGTAGCGTTCGAACCCAGGGCGGCCGCGGGAAAGCGCAGCACCCTGTTATTGAGCGGGTCCGCCACCCACAGATTGCCGGCGGCATCGAAGGTAAGCCCCGCCGCGTAAGCCGTCCCGGCGGGCGACGTAGGGGAAACGATCGCGAAATTCAGCGAAGCGGCCGAGGGTCCGTTGGTGTTCTCGCCGCGGGTGTCGAACCCGGGCTGTCCGATCACCAGATCCGGCAGCTGGGTGGTCTTGCTAAAGGGCGTGGGGAAGCGCAGTACGCGATTATTACCGGCATCGACCACGTAGAGATTGCCATGCGCATCCACCGCGAGGCCCACGGGTGTCGATAGTCCCGTCTGGAAATTCGAGCCCTGCCGGTTCGGACCCTCGGGCGTGGTGGTAAGAAAGTCGGGCTGCCCAATCACAATATCGGCAGGCGCGCCGTTGCTGAATTGCGCGGCATTGCGGAACCCCAGCACACGATTGTTGAGCGTGTCCGCCACGTAGAGGCCGGGCGGATTGGTAGTGGTGTCGAGCGCGAGGCCCTGCGGCCGGTAGAACTCCTTGCCCTCCACCAGGTTGGGATTCAGGTTGTTGAGGGCGATGGTGTCCTGCCCGATGACGTGGTTGGGCGTGGAGTTGAGCGGAATCGACTGCGCCTGCAAGGCGGCGATCGAAAGGATAAAGAATAGAGCGCGGACGTATTTCATGAAAGACTCCAGAAGACGCGCCGACGACCGCGCGTAATCTCGAAAATAGCATGACCGGCGAGGGCTTCAGGAGTTTGGCCCGCGTATTGCTTCCGCGTTACCTGGGAGACGATGAAAAACATGTCAGCCAAGAACATTGCTGCGTTCGGATTATATGAATCGCAAGGCGCCGTGGAGGAAGCGGTAGCCCGCTTTCGCGAAGCCGGTTTCCGCAACACCGACATATCCGTGCTACTGCCGGAGAATACCGGGAACAAGGAGCTGGCGCACGAACACCACACGAAGGCCCCAGAGGGAGCCACGGCGGGAGCCGGATCGGGCGCGATCCTGGGTGGCGCGCTAGGCTGGCTCGTCGGCATCGGCGCGCTTGCGATTCCGGGCATCGGCCCATTTCTGGCGGCCGGACCCATCGTGACCGCGCTGGCAGGCATCGGCGCGGTGGGAGCGCTGGGCGGCATCACCGGCGCGCTGGTGGGCGCGGGCATGCCCGAATATGAGGCCAAGCGCTACGAAGGCCGTCTGAAGCACGGCGGCATTTTGCTGTCGGTGCACTGCGATAACGAAGAGTGGGTCAAGCGCGCGGTCGAAATGTTGAAGAACACCGGCGCCGAGGACGTCGCGACGTCATCGGAAGCGGCGGCGGATTATGCGGCCAGCGACAAGCCGGCGCCTAGGACGGGGCAGTCGATCGGGGGATAGAGCCCTAAGGATGAGTCGGGTTGGCCTCACCACGCAGGGTCGAAAAA
>DOZZ01000154.1:0-1994 GCA_003517725.1 Bryobacterales bacterium
CGGCCATGCTGGTCTTCGCTCACCGCCGGCTCCCGCACGCTCACCGCGCCGCGCGCGGTAGTCTCGCGCCAGGCTTGCTCCGCGTCGTCCACCCACAGCGCGATGTCGCGCACGCCGTCGCCGTGCCGGTGGATGTGCTCCGCCACTTCGCCCGCGGCTCGCAACGGCGAAGTGAAGACCAGCCGGATCTTGCCCTGTTCCAACACATAGGACGCGGTGTCGCGGGTGCCGGTCTCCGGGCCGCAGTACGCCGTCAGCCGGAATCCAAACGCCGCGCGGTAGTAATAGGCGGCTTGCCGCGCGTTGCCCACGTAGAACGCCACATAATCGGTGCCGTTGAGAGGCAGAAAATCAGTGGGCTTGGCGCCCGCGGATTGCTCAAGTGTTTGAGGCATGGTACGCTCCCGCTGCCATCGGCTGCTGCATAGCGGCCTGCATGGCGTCGATACATTTTCGATTCTGCGCTTCCGATCCAATCGTAATCCGCACGCAGCGCGGCAGTCCCCACGCCCCCAGCGGCCGCACAATCACGCCTTGCCGCAGCAGCGCTTCCACCACGCCGGCGGCCTCCTCCAGAGTGGGCCACACGGTCATCACGAAGTTCGCATCCGACGGTACGCACTCCACGCCCGTCGCCGTCAACGCCGCGGTCACCTGGGCCATGCCGCGCGCGTTAATTTCGAGCGAAGCGTGCAGGAACGACCGGTCGCCGAGCGCCGCGATGCCGGCCGCCTCCGCCAACGACGCCGGCTCGAACGGCAATTTGACCTTCAACAGGTTGGCGATCAAATCCTGGTGCGCGAAGCCGTAGCCAATGCGCGCGCCCGCCAGGCCGTAGACCTTCGAGAACGTGCGCAGCGTGATGACGTTGTCGTAGCGGTAGTGCATCGAATCGGGATAGCGCGGATTGTCCTGCGCGTATTCGAAATAGGCCTCATCCAGAATCACCAGCACGCGCTCCGGCACGGCAGCGTAGAAGGCGTCAAACTCCTGGCGCGTGAAGATCGTTCCGGTCGGATTATTTGGGTTCGCCAGGTAGATAATTTTGGTGCGCTCCGTGATCTCGCGCGCCAAGGCCGGCAAATCGTAGTGCCAGCGATCGAGCGGCACCGTGCGGTAGGCCACGCCGCGCGATCGCGCCAGCACCTGGAAACCGATGAACGCGCCCTCGGTGGTCAGCACCTCATCGTCGTCGCACAGAAAGGTGCGCATGATGTTCGACATGATGCCTTCCGAACCACTGCCGGCGATCACGTTTTCCACCTTGGTATCGAACTGCCGCGCCAGCACCCGCCGCAACTCCAGGCCGCCGGTCGGGAAGAT
This sequence comes from Bryobacterales bacterium, assembly GCA_003517725.1. Classification (GTDB taxonomy): domain Bacteria; phylum Acidobacteriota; class Terriglobia; order Bryobacterales; family Bryobacteraceae; genus DOZZ01. Next base: position 1,324 of record DOZZ01000154.1, read on the forward strand.
GTTGAGCCGCGTAATTTCGCGCCGGATGGCGTCCTGCGCCGCGGGTGACGGGCCCAACGGATTCTCGTTCGAACCGAGCTTGACTACTTCGGTCAGGCCGTAGGCGCGTTGGACCTCCTCCACCTGGCGCCCGGCTTCATAGGGGCCCAAAGCGGCGANNCAAGGTCAAAAAAAACCCCTCGTACTGCAACTCGCTAAGCGCCGGAATAGCGGATATCCGTGAAGCAAACCGCGTGCCCCGAAGCACGTTGTTTTGGCCCGCTACCCATATCGCCTGTCCGTTGCAGCAGAGGGCAGGGTAGAAAGTACTTCTCCGATTCAGGAAAAAAGAGGCATGTCATATGCCAACCGCCGGAACCGGCTAAGTCTCTCAGAATCAACCCCGATTTCCCATGATGCGCCCGCGCCGAGGCCTTTCCGGTGCAGCCGTTGTGTCGCTATGACACAATCGGGGAAATGTTGCGGCGAGCGGCCCTGGGGCTGATGCTGTGGATGGTGGGCGGCACGGCCGCGGCGCAGGCACCCGAAACGTACAGCATCTACACCGAGGCGCCGCGGCTGTTCCTGCGTCCGGCGCGCCTGCGCCTGCTGCGGCGGGAGCGCGAGCGCAAATCGCTGCGATGGGACCAGTTTGAACTGCTGATGGCGGGCGGCGCACCGGTGCCCGAGCC
>DOZZ01000154.1:2153-3867 GCA_003517725.1 Bryobacterales bacterium
GTTCGCGATAACTTGAATGTCGACCTGCGCGAAAGCGTGCCGGCCTTCTTCAAAGAATTCCCCATTTATCACCTGATGTCGCACTACCCGGCGCCCTTCCCGGCGGCTGAAAACGAATACCGCATTGGCGCGTCACCCAGCGGCGAGCCCGATCTGCAAGCGGCGGTACTGTCCCGCGCCGCCGAGCTCAGCATGGTGGCGCTCGACTCGAATTCGCCCGAAACGCAGGTGCTGCAAGGCTGGCTCATGAACGACCGTTTTCTGATGCGCGGGCTGATGGGCATCACTTACGAACTGCTGTGGGCGAACCCCTATCAGCCGGGGCTGAGCTACTATCACGTCCCGCTGGTCTTCTATGAAGAGCGCCTGGGACAGCTTTTTATACGCTCGTCGTGGGAGGACGACGCTACCTGGGTGGGGCTGTTCGCGGGACAGTTACAGATGTTCCGCGCCGGCGCCGTCACCGCGCTGAATCCGGCTTTGGTGCGCGAACCGCTGGACCTGGAGGAGGCCATCGTCATGGGCCCGGACACGCGGCAATTCCACGCCCCGGCGCGCGAGCTGAATGACATTTTTATCGTAGGTCTAGAACCAAATAGGCTATTTCATCTAGAAATTGACAACGAGGAAATGACGGAGGTGACTTCAGGAGCGGGTGGAATTCTATATTTAAAGGGAGTTAGGGGCGGCGTGGCGGTGCGTATTACGCCACGTAAAATTTGACAAATTTAGGGCCCTCGGAGTGTATGTTCCTTCACTTTTTTCCGGTATACTGGATCGAACTGAGCGGAAGCTCACGGAACGTCCGGAGGAGAAGCTTACATATGAATTCCCATCACACACGAAGGTATGTCGGCGCAATGCTGTTTTCGGCTTTGTGCATCGGCAGCGCCTGGGCGCAAGCGCACGCCACCGGCGAGCCTGAAATAATCTTTCACAAAACGAATCCGCAACAGGCGGGCGCGCCGACAGCAGGTTCTACTGGCATCCAAACGCCGTTGATCACTTATCACGGCGGACCAGTGATGATAACCCCCACCGTCTATGTGATTTGGTATGGCAACTGGAACCAAAGCAACGGCAGCGACAATGCCGGCGGCCAAGCCATCGTGCGGGACATGCTGCATGGCCTCAACAATTCGCCATATTATCAGATCAACACTTCCTACTCCGTTCCCAGCGGCTCAATCAACATCGGTGCTGAGTACGCCGATAGCTATTCGCAGGGCAAGCGCCTTTCGGATTCTAAAGTCCAGGCGGTCGTGAGCAACGCGATCTCTGGCCACCTGCCGAACGAAAGCTACGGCGTTTACTTTGTGCTGACGTCTTCCGACGTTGCGGAGAGTTCCGGCTTCTGCACCCGTTATTGCGGCTGGCACACGGCCGCGACCATCGCGGGTTCAAACATAAAATACTCTTTTGTGGGCAACGCTAATCGCTGTCTGAGCGCCTGCGCCGCCCAGACCACCGGCCCCAACGGCAACGCCGGGGTGGACGGCATGGTGTCGGTGATCGCGCATGAGCTCGAGGAAACCAACACAGACCCCAATCCGCGCAGTGGCTGGGCCGATTCCAACGGATCCGAGAATGCCGACAAGTGCGCGTGGACGTTCGGCAGCGCGCAGAGCGTTGCCTCGAACGGCGCTTATTACAACATGAGCCTGCCGACCAGTACGGGTGGCTCCCGCAATTACCTGATCCAGAGAAACCTGGA
>DOZZ01000160.1:0-2697 GCA_003517725.1 Bryobacterales bacterium
ATCTTCGATTCCTGGTTCGATGCCTACCGCGGCGTCATCATCCTGATGCGCGTGCTCGATGGCGCCATTCGCGTGGGCCAGACCGTTCGTCTGTGGTCCAACGGGCAGGCCTACGACGTCGAAGGCCTCGGCTACCAGGCCCCGCGCGCCACCGCCTGCAACCAGCTCACGGCCGGCGAAGTGGGCTTTCTGTACGCCAATATCAAGACCGTTTCGGACGCCAAAATCGGCGACACCATCACCGATCATTTGAACCCCGCGGACGAGCCTCTGCCCGGCTTCGAAGAGATCAAGCCGATGGTCTTCGCGGGCCTCTATCCCATCGAATCGCACGAACACGGCCTGTTGCGCGACGCGATCGAGAAGCTGCGATTGAACGACAGCGCCTTCAATTTTGAGCCTGAGAATTCCACCGCGCTGGGCTTCGGCTTCCGCTGCGGCTTTCTGGGCCTGCTGCACCTTGAGATCGTGCAGGAGCGCCTGGAGCGCGAGTTCAACATCAACCTGATCACCACGGCGCCCGGCGTGCGCTACCGCATCACCCTCACCAAGGGCGACGTGATCGAAGTCGACAACCCCAACCGCTTCCCCGACCCTTCGTTCATCAAGCAGATCGAAGAGCCCATCATCATCGCCACCGTCATCACGCGCGAAGAATATCTGGGTGGCGTGCTGGCGCTGCTAGAAGAAAAGCGCGGCGATCAGCGCAAGTTCGAGCACATCGGCGCGCAGCGCGTGCTGCTGGAATACGAGCTGCCGCTGAACGAAATCGTGCTGGATTTCTACGACCGCCTGAAGTCGGTCTCGCGCGGCTATGCTTCGCTCGACTACCACCTGGCCGGCTTCCGCGTTTCGCCCATGGTGCGCCTGGATGTGCTGATCGCGGGCGAGCCGGTCGACGCGCTGTCGATCATCGTGCACCGCGACTTCGCCTACGAGCGCGGCAAACTGCTGATCGAGCGCATGCGCAAATTGATCCCGCGCCAGATGTTCGAGGTGGCGCTGCAGGCTGCCATCGGAAACAAGATCATCGCCCGCGAAACCATCCGCGCCATGGGCAAGAATGTGCTGGCCAAGTGCTATGGCGGCGACATCTCGCGCAAACGCAAGCTGCTCGAAAAGCAGAAGGAAGGCAAGAAGCGCATGAAGCGCGTGGGCCGCGTCGAAATCCCCCAGGAGGCGTTTCTGGCAGTGCTGAAAGTCAGCAATACCGAATCCGACGACTGACGGCGCTCCGGAAGTAAACTGTAACGTGATCGCGCGGCTTAAAGAATTGTGGCGAACGGGTGTCACGGCGCCGCGCGTGTTCGCGCTGCTGTGCGTCGTCTCGCTGCTGCTGCTGTACTTCGGCAAGAGCGCCGGCTTAACCGGCCTGGCCGCCATCATCGTCGGCGCGGTCCTGCTGCTGCGCATCGCCCGCAAACTGATTCGCCAGACGATTTGGCGCCTGCGCAACCGGCTGGTCATGACCTATGTCTTCATCGCGGTCGTGCCGGTGGTGTTGATCCTGGTGCTGGTCGGCATCGGCACCTATTTCGTGGCGGGCCAGGTGGCGGTCTACCTGGTGCAGTCCGAGCTCGACCGTCGCATTGCCGCCCTGGCCGGCCCGGCGCAATTCCTGCTGCGCGCCCCGGAATCCGCCTACGCCGGCTTCACGCATGAATTCCGGCCCATGGTGGGTGGCCACTTCCCGAGCCTGCAGCTTCTCATCACGGGCGAACGGAATTTCCATTACCCCGAAAGCTCCGCCATCGCCGCGCCGCCCGGCGGATGGGGCGATTACAACGGCATGGTGGTCAAAGACGGCGCTTACTACGCCCTCGCCCACGTGAAAGCACCGGCGTCTGACGTCACCGTGCTGGCTCCCGTTACGCTCGACTTTCTATCCGATCTGATTCCCAACCTCGGTGACGTGCGCGTGCTCGATCTAAACCGCCGCGCGGGCCAGCACATGACGCCCGCGAGCCACGCCGGCCGCGTGCCGCCACCGGTTTCGCGCTTCGATTACGCCTTTACCTGGGTCGCGCCGCTGACCGTCGCCAACTGGGCCAAGCCCGGCGAAAACGAGACCCACGTAATGACCATCACGACGCGCGCCTCCGCCGTGCTGGGCACCGTCTTCGGCCAGAAGCTCGACGTGGAAGAGGTGGTGCTGGTCCTGTTCGTCAGCGTGCTCGTGCTTTTCTCCATCGTCGAGATAGTCGCCCTGGTGATTGGCGTTTCGTTGGCGCGCAGCATCACCGGCGCCGTCGAGAATCTGTATCAGGGCACGCGCCGCATCTCCGAAGGCGATGTCTCGCACCGCATCCGCGTCAAAGGTACCGACCAGCTCGCCGCGCTGGGCCAGTCGTTCAACAGCATGACCGAACACCTCCAGCGCCTCATCGTCGTCGAGAAAGAAAAAGAGCGTCTCCAGTCGGAGCTCGAAATCGCCCGCGAGGTGCAGAACCAGCTCTTCCCGCGCTCCGCCCCGCTGCTGCGTAACCTGGAGCTCACCGGCGTCTGCCATCCGGCCCGCATGGTCTCGGGCGACTACTACGATTACCTGTGCGTGCAGGATTCCGCGCTGGCCTTCGCCATCGGCGACGTGGCCGGCAAAGGTATCTCGGCCGCGCTGCTGATGGCCTCCATCCAGTCCATCATGCGCACGCAGCTCAGCACCGGCATCCACGCGGCCGCGGCGTCCGTCGGCGGACC
>DOZZ01000160.1:2970-6434 GCA_003517725.1 Bryobacterales bacterium
CTGAATCCCACCGGCACCGTGGTCGGCGCTTTTCCGCACTGCGTGTATGAAGAAGAGACCATCCGATTGGAACCGGACGACATGCTGGTGGCCTATACCGACGGCATCACCGAGCCCGAGAACGCCTATGGCGAAGAGTTTGGCCTGGACCGCGTGCTCGACCTGGTGCGCCGCCATCGCGAAGAAACGAGTCCGCAAATCATCGCTCACGTGATGCAGGCCGTGGAGCATTGGACCGCGGCCGCCGAGTTGCCCGACGACATGACGCTGCTGATCGCGCGCCGTGTGGGCTGAACGCCTATGCCGCAAAAAGTGCTGACCGCCGCGCAGATGCGTGAAATCGACCGCCGCACCATTGAAGCCGGCATTCCTTCGCTGGTGCTGATGGAGAACGCCGGCCACCGCGTCGTCGAATTTTTGGAGCGGCGATTCGCGCCGCTCTCGACCCAGCGCATCGTCGTCTATTGCGGCAAGGGCAACAACGGTGGCGACGGCCTGGTGGTCGCGCGCCAGTTATTCACCCGTTGCCGTCCCGCCGCGCTGTGGGTGATGCTCACGGTCCCGCCCGGTGAACTGCAGGGCGATGCGCTGGCCAACTACCGCATGCTGCTGGCCTGCGGCGGTGCAGTGCACAACATCGTCACGACGCCCATGCGCGGCGCCACGCTGGTGGTGGATGCCGTGCTCGGCACCGGTGTCTCGGGCCCGGCCAAGGGTCCCGCCTTGGCGGCCATCAAGGAAATCAACAGCGGCTTCCCATCGGCCCGCGTGGTCGCCGTCGATATGCCGTCGGGCCTGCCCAGCGACACATCGCAGCCCACCGGCGAATTCGTGCGCGCCGATGCGACCGTGACGTTCACCGCGCTTAAAGTCAGCCAGGTGCTGGGGCCCGCGTGCTACAGCATGGGCGATCTGCACGTCGCGCCCATCGGCAGTGAAGCAGTGTTGTCCGCCGACGACTCCAGTCAACTAAGTCAGATCGACGCCGCGACATTCCGGCATCTGCTGGCGCCACGCCGCCGCGACAGCAACAAAGGCAACTATGGGCACGTATTAGCAGTCGCGGGCTCACGCGGCAAGAGCGGCGCCGCCGCCATGACCGGTCTGGCGGCCTTGCGCGCCGGCGCAGGTTTGGTTACGGTCGCGACTCCGGATGACGCGCTCGACGCCGTCGCCTCCCACGCCCCCGAAATCATGACGGTCGCGTTGCCCGCCGACCTACAGCCGCTGCTGGCCTCACGCAACGTGGCAGCCATCGGCCCTGGTATCGGCACCGCTCCGGCAGCGGCCCCGCTGGTGCGCGACATGTTCCGCACCTGCCCGCTGCCACTGGTAGTCGACGCCGACGCGCTCAATCTGCTCGCGGCTGAATCTGAATGGCCCCATCCCGCGGCCCTGCGCGTTCTCACGCCGCACCCCGGCGAGATGGCCCGCCTGCTGCACAAAACGGTTGCCGAGGTCCAACAGAATCGCGTCGAATGCGCTCGCGCTTTTGCCATCGAGCGCGGAGTCCTGCTGGTGCTCAAAGGCGATCGCACGCTGCTGGCCTTTCCCGACGGCCAGGTTTGGGTCAACCCCACCGGTTCGCCCGCCATGTCCACCGGCGGCACTGGCGACATCCTCACCGGCCTTATCGCTGGCTTTTTAGCGCAATTTCCGAAGGACGCGCAAGCTGCCGTATCCGCCGCTGTCTACCTGCACGGGCTCGCGGGCGAACACGCGGCGCGCCAGTTAGGCGAGATGCCCGTCATCGCCACCGACCTGCTGCGATTTCTCCCCGACGCCCTGCATGACTGTCGTCACGCACTCTGAAGAGGAAACCATCGCCCTCGGCCGCCGCCTCGGCCAGGCCTGGGAACGCGGCGGCGTGGTTCTGCTGATCGGCAATCTGGGCAGCGGCAAAACTACGCTCGCCAAAGGCATCGTTGAAGGGCGCGGCGCCGCCCCCATCGACGACGTCTCGAGCCCCACCTTCGCGCTAATCCACGAATACAGCCCGCTGGTCTGCCACATCGACCTGTATCGCCTCGACACCGAAGCGCAGGTGGCGGCGCTCGGCATCGAAGAACTCATCGATCGCGGCGCGCTGGTCCTGATCGAGTGGGGCGAGCGCTTTCCACGACTGCTGCCAGCCGACCGAATCGAGATCACGTTCCGCACGCTCGGCGAAAACGACCGCGAACTCGAAATCCAAACGCTCACTCCGTCGACATCGGACCCTCGCCCCGCGACAACTCCGTGATGATCTTCTCCTGCTCGCGCACCGCCTTCTGCGCCGCCGAGTCGAGCGCCACCCAATACAGGATCATGCCGATCCCCAGCGCCAGCGCCAGGCACCAGAAGAACGCCGCCTCGCTGTCCAACGCATAGCGCGCCCAAAACGCCAGCCCCACCGGCAGCAGTACCACTGGAAACACCAGGAACAGCACCATGTTGAGCGTGCGTCCCGAGCCTCCCTGCGTCATCTTCTCGGCGTTCAGCGGCCGCGGCACATACACCGACGAGAGGTTGCCGAACGACACCAGGTAGACCGCCGAAACCAGCGTCACGGAAATGCCCTCCGCCACGCTCGCGGCGTTCAGCGGGACACGGAACAACGACGTCATGGCTAGCACCAGCAGCACTTCGGCCAGCGCGAACAGTCCCGCGGCAATGTTTTTGCCGGCCAGCACCTTGCGGATGGAAAGCGGCGCCGAAAAATAGAACTGCGTCGCGACGCGGTCGAACGCAAAGCAGTTCCAATACGAGACCTGCCCCAGCATCACCAGCGCGTAGACCGACACCACCGTCAGAAAATGATCCGTGACGAAGCTTCTTTTCGTGCTCATCCAGATGCGCGGCAGCCACACCAGCAAGCCGAATGAGAAGCCCATCAGGAAGACCATGCGGAAGCGCGGGTTGCGCGAAAGCGAGCGTAGTTCCTTCTCGACCATGGCCGCCAGCGGGTCGGGCAGCAGCCGTCCCGGCAAACGATAGAGCCCGTCAACGATGGGGTTATCGCTGGCCCTGCCGCGCGCCGGCGTCGAGCTCGTCTCCTCTTCGCCTTCGAGCAAATTGCGGAAAAATTGCCTGCGCCCAAAGCGCAAGCCCAGCGCCGTGAACAGCAGCATTACGCCCGCCGCCGGCGCCGTCTGTTGTCCCAGCACGAAGTGAGCGACCGCGCCCCAGGGCCAAAACAGCGCCACCGGAACGTAATGAGCGTAGCGATGCAGATCCACATGCGCCGCCACCATCAGCTGTGGTACCAAGGCCAGCAAAAGGAACAAGACGCCCACGGCCTGCCGCAGATGCCGGTTGCGCAGAAACCGGATCAGCACGCTGCGCAGCCCCGAGGCGACCAGCGCGTTCATCACAATCAGCACCGCCATCCCGGCCACCACGCGCGCCACCGCCGCCTTGCCGCCAGTCAGCGGATTGGCCGCCAGCCCCACGGTCACGCCCGCGCTGAGGATCAGCATCTCCGC
>DOZZ01000255.1:0-3376 GCA_003517725.1 Bryobacterales bacterium
TCATCACCAACCGCGGGGCGAAACCCTGGACCGGCGTGCTGCGCGCGGCTTTCCCCAACCGGCAAACGCTGGTTTTGCCCGCGCTCACCATCGCGCCAGCCGATTCTTTGTGGATACCCATCAATGTGCCGCTGGCGTCGCCGCTGTTCTGCACCCAGTGCGCGGTCTTCGGCAACGACGACCGCCTGATCTACGCGACTTCGGAATTAAATGCGATGGAATTTGAAAACGGCACACTGGCCCTGGAGTTTTACGCGCCGGTGGAAGGCACGGCCGTGTTGCGGATGGCGCGGCGGCCCAGCGGCCCGTACCTGGCGGGCGGGCGTCTGAAGAGTTTCGATTGGGATAATGCCACGCATCGCGTCAAGCTCACCATCCCGGCCGGCAAGGCGCCGTTGTACCGCACGCGCGTGGCGCTGGCCATGGAGGCCCCCGATCATTCGGCTTTCTTTGTCGACGCCAAGCGCCTGCTGATCGGCGAACGCAACCACGTGCTGACGTCGTACTCGTCTCCGGAACTGGCGCGGCGCTCGCGCTTGAAACTGCCGGCCGGCTGGACCGCCACGGCCCAGGCAAAGTCGCCGCTCGAAATCGAATACACGCTGGATGTGCCGGTCTCTCTGGTCCACGGCGATCATGTCGAGTTCGCGCTCGAGGCCGATGGCGTCGAGATGAGCCGCGCGCGGCTGACACTGGTGCGGCCCGTGGCGCTGCGCGTGGCAGAGGGTGTGAGTCTGCATTTTGGACATGGGCAGGAGCTGCCGGTGTGGCCCGCGCTGGTGCCGGTGGAGCAGCCTGCCGGCCGCACCATTACGGTAGTGGTGCGCAACGCCGCGCCGGAGATCCGCATGTTTCATGTTGCGATGGAAGCCGCGCCGCTTGAATTTTCACCGGCTACGCAGGAGGTGGTGGTGGGAGCGCTGGCGGAGCGCGAGATAACCTTCCGCGTGTTTGCTAACGCCGCGCCGGCGAATCCGATTGGCGGATGGCTGCGAGTATCGGGAGCGGCTAACTTTTCCGAGCCGGTGCAGTTTGTGGTGATCCCCCGCGGGCAGACTGTCGAGTACCAGGCCCAGATGGATGGCGTGGGCGAGCCCAAATATGTGTTGGAGTCGTCGCGCGTGCGCGCCGTGTTCGCCAATGCACAGGGCGGGCGGTGGCTGGAATTGGTGTGGAAGGAGTCGAATCGCAGTCTGCTGGCCGACGGCAATACGCTGCTCGGCCCCACGCGGCTCAAATTGAGCGATGCCGTGCTGACGCTGGATCCGGCGCCTTCTGGCGTGAAGCTGGAGCCTTATGGGGACGTGCATGTGCAGAGCGGCGGCGGCGTTTATCGGCTGGAGCGGAGGACGCCTTGAGGGCTGGTTTCGTTTAAGGCGCGGCGGGTTGAAACCCGCTGCAGGTTGAAACCTGCCCCACATTACATTTTTGAGAATAGCGGCTTTAGCGCTGGATAGAGCGCGCGGTAGACTTGGTAGCCCTTTTGGTATGCTTCGGATGGCTGGGGGTCGAGGCTGGCTTCTTCGCGGATTACCGCGCCGCATACTTCTGGCACCGAGGCGTAGCCGGTGCCGGCCATCGCGATTAGCGCCGCGCCGTAGGCCGAGCCCTCCTGCGTTTCTAGCGTGACCACTTTGCGCTGCAGCACGTCGGCCAGCACCTGGCGCCAGAATGGGCTGGTGGCGCCGCCGCCCGACGCACGCACCGACGACACCGGTACGCCAAGGCTTTCGACGATCTCGAGACAATCCAGTTGGCTGTAGCAGACGCCTTCGATCAGCGCGCGCACCAGGTCGCCGCGGTTGTGCCGCGCGGTCAGGCCGATCCAGCCGCCGCGCGCCTGTGCGTCCAGATGCGGCGTGCGCTCGCCCATCAGGTATGGCAGCCAATAGAGGCCCTGCGAACCGGCTGGCGACGTGGCCGCCTCGCGCGTCAGTTCGCTGTAGGCCACGCCCGGCGCCAGTTGGTTGCGGAACCACTGCAGGCTCAGGCCCGCGCCCTGCGTGACGCCCATCACGTGCCACTTGCCCGGCACCGCGTGGCAGAAGGTGTGCACGCGTCCGGCCGGGTCGTAGGCCACCTGCTCCATGTGCGCGAAGACTACGCCCGAGGTGCCCAGCGTGCACGAAACTATACCCGGCGCGACGATGCCGTTGCCTACCGCGCTCGAGGCCTGGTCGCCGCCGCCGCCCGCCACCGGCGTACCGGCCTTCAGACCCGTCAGGCGCGCCGCTTCGGCCGATACTTTCCCGCTGATCACGGTCGATTCATACACCGCCGGCAGCAGCGCCCGGTCCAGCCCTAGCGCGTCCATGAACTCGAAGGACCAGCGCCGCCCAACCACGTCGAACAGCGCAGTGCCCGACGCATCGCTCACCTCACTGGCGAACTCGCCGGTCAGCCGGTAGCGCAGATAATCCTTGGGCAGCAGCATGTGCCGCGCGCGCTCAAAGTTGCGCGGCTCGTGCTCGCGAACCCACAGCAGCTTAGGCAGGGTGAAGCCGGTCAGCACCGGGTTGGCGGTCCACTGCAGCACCTTGCCGGCGCCTACTTTGTTGTTGATGAAGTCCACCTGCGGCTGGCTGCGCTGGTCGCACCAGATCAGCGACGGGCGAATCACTTCGCCGTCGGCATCGAGCAGCACCAGCCCGTGCATCTGGCCCGAGAGGCCGATGCCTCGAATTTCAGCGGGGTCGATCGCCGCTTGCGCCAGCATCGCGCGAATGGCCGTTACGGCCGCGTCCCACCAGTTGACGGGCTCCTGCTCGGCCCAGAGCGGCTGCTGCATGCGCATCTCGTCGTGCGGCGCCGTGGCCGAACCCAGCACGCGTCCCGCTTCGTTCACCAGCAGCGCGCGCGTGCCGCCCGTGCCAACATCGATACCCACCCACATAAGTTATTGTTTTCCCGCGGCGGCTTTGGCGATCACGGGACCCAGATACGGCAGGCACGCCGCCCCATACAGCCCCGCCTCGCTCAACAGCACGGCTTGCTCGACGCGCGTGTTGGTGCTGCGGTAAGTGAAGGAGCGTTCCTTCAGCCCGGCGAACATGCTCGGCGCGAAAGCCTCCCACGCGCCCACCAGGCCGCCGCTGATCAGGTACAGCGGAAAGTTGAACGCGTTCACCAGCATGGCCAGGCCAATGCCCAGCGCGTCGCCGACTGAATTGAAAATGGCCTGCGCCCGCGGGTTGCCCTGCTGCCACAGCTCGTACACTTCTTTGGCCGTGTTGCACGACAGGCCGCACATACGCGCCATGCCGATGACGGCGCTGGCCGAAGCGTGTTTCTCCAGGCAGCCGCGATTGCCGCAGCCGCACGGGTTGCCGTTGGTCACCACCGTGATGTGCCCCAACTCGCCGGCCATGCCCAGATA
>DOZZ01000255.1:3482-6866 GCA_003517725.1 Bryobacterales bacterium
TCGTCCACATTGTGGCCCGCGCCCTTCCACTTTTCCCCGAGCGCCGCGGCGTTGGCGTCATTCTCAAAGATAACCGGCGCTTTGAGGCGCCCTTCGAGCTCGTCGCGAATGGGGAAACCTTCGAGGCACGCCAGATTATTGGAATTGGCGATCACGCCTTCCTCGATGCGGATAAACCCCGGCACCGCCACGCCGATGCCGGTAAGATTTTCGCGGCCGCAGTGCTCGCGCAACTGCTCGATGGAGCTGGCGATGTCTCCGACAATGGCTTCGCGCCCCGCCGACAGGTGCGTGCGGCCCGCCACTTTATCCATCAGGCGTCCCGACCGGTCAATCGCCGCCGCGCGCAGATTGGTGCCTCCTAAATCGACGCCAATCGAGTATTCCAGCATGCAGCCGCATGATAACAGGATTGCCCGCGCATAGAAAATAACGATGCTTTCCATCGCAAAGAACATTGGCGGCGCCCGCGCCGGCGTGATATGAATGAAACATTGGCGACGGAAATGCGTCTTTAATTATTAGCAGGCGGTCTTCTATGGACGAGAGGAAGTACGTCGAGATCCCGGGCAGCGGCACACACGAACTGCCGCCCCTGCTGGTGCGCAGCGCGCCGGAGGACGCCCCGGACCGCGAAGCTGTCGTCTATTTAGCCGGCGAAATTGTGGATTCCGAAGACCTGGTGGAGTCCGAACAGCCGAGCCAGCAGCAAAAACTGGACCTGGCGCTGCACCTGACGGACCAGTACTTTCGGCTGGTAACGCACTGGCAATGGGGCGATTCGATCCTGGAATGGATTCGTCAATGCGAAATCACCTTTCAGGGCCAGGAGCAGCTGCGTCATCTGCTGCACAAAGACGTGTGGCCGCACGCGGGCCGCAGCAGCTTTGTCGATCTGTTGCTGCACAAGGATGTGCCGACGCATGGGGTCGGCGTGGAGCAGGCCGTGGGTATGCGCCTGACGTTCCGGCAGCCGCCGTCGATCGCCTGTTTCTCGAACCAGTTTCTGTTTTATCTGAACTCGTCGGTCGCGGGCACGGCTTACCGCACGTGGGCCGGCCTGAACGTGGAACACCTGGCGCATTTCCCGCCGGACCGGTTCTACTTTCAGGTACTCGAGATGGGGCGGCAGTTGAACTGACGCCCTGTGCTGTTATTCAGGGCCGGCCCTAGCGCACCGCGCGGGCTTCTACCGCTAACTCGCCGCGCGTCTGGTGATTGACCACGAAGAGCGTCACGAAGGCCACCAATAGGCCAGCCGACGCGCCCCCCGCGATGAACTCGGGCCGCGCCGCGAGGCCGGGCCAGAAGACGCGCAAGGCTTCCGATAGCGCCAGGTTGACCGTTACCGGTATCGCGGCCACCAATACCGGCAGGCGCCGCCGGTCCATGGCGAACATCGAGCGTGACATCAGTTCCAATAAGCTTAGCCCCACCAGGCTGGGCGCGAAGCCCAGGAAGACGGCCGAGACCAGTTCTGTCGATTGCGCCGTGAAATTGCCGCGCTGGAACAGCAGCGCGATCAGCGGCTCGCGCAGCACGATGCCGGCCAGCAGTGACGCGATCGCCAGTGCGCCCGCGATGCCGATGGTCCGCTCCATCAATCGCACCGCTTCGGCGCCGCGCCGTTCGCTGCGCAGCCTCGCGATCTCCGGCAACAGCGTGTTCGAGACCGGCGAAACCAGGTAGGCGATCACCACGTTGACGCAGCGCATGCAGTAGTCGAAGGCCGCGGCCATGCCCGTGCCGGCCTGCGTCGCGAAGGCGCGCGTCACCAGAACATTCATCGCCAGCAGGCCGGCGTAGACCAGAAACGCTCCGGGCTTGGCCAGCAACTCGGCCGTTTCGTGACCGACGACTTCGTTCGCGGCATCCACTTCCGATTGATCCGCCAGCAGCGCGCGCCAACTGGACCGCGATGCGAAGTAGACCACCGCCAGCTGCACGCAACTGCCTGCCGTGTAGCCCACGGCGAAGGCGTAGATGCCCAGCACGCGCCACAACAACAGGGCGCTCACCACGGTGAACAGGTTGAGCGAGGCCTGGTAGAACGCGGTCGGCCCGAAGCGGCGCTCGATGAACAGCAGCACCGAATAGAGCGCCGCGACGCCCGCCGTCAGCGTCGAGATCGCGGTGATGCGCAGCACGTTCACCGCCGCCGGCACGTAGGCCGGGTCCAGGCCCGGCCCCAGCACGCGGATCAGCAGCGGCGCGAAGATGATGATCGAGCCCGTCAGCGCCACGAAGATCGGGACGAAAAGCTGGCTGGCCCGCCGCAGCAGCACCGCGCGCTCGCGCCCCTGCTGGCGCGTCAGCATCGGCACGAAGGCGAAGATCATGGTGTTGATCAACACCGAGTTAACGGTGTCGATGGGGCCGATCGCAACCGCCAGCGTATCGGCCAGCGAATGCGTGCCCAGCAGGTAAGCCGTCACGGCCACGCGCACAAAGCCGATCAGGTTGCCGAGCACGATACCGAGTCCGATGGTCAAGCCGCCGCGGATCAGCGGATTTTCGAATGCCTGCTGAAACCACTCCCGCGTGAACCACCGGCCAGGCGCTGCTGTGGGCATGATGGCGTTGCGGCGGAGCTCTCCGGGGCTAGGAACCTTTTTGGGCAGCTTCGAGCGCGGCGCCGTAGTTCGGGTGATCCGAAACTTCCTTGACGTACTCCACGTACTGGATGCGGTTGTCCGGACCAACCACGAACACGGCGCGGCTCTCGATCCGCAGATCCTTGATCAGCGTGCCGTAGGCGCTGCCGAAGGAGCCGTCCTTGTGGTCCGACAGCATCTTCACGCGGTCCACCGAAAAAGCCCCGCACCAGCGCTTCTGGGCGAACGGCAGATCCATGCTGATGGTGTAGATGTCGACGTTCTTGAGCTTGGCGGCCTCTTCGTCGAAGCGCCGCGTCTGCGCGTCGCAAACCGGGGTGTCGAGTGACGGGACCACGCTGAAAATGCGTGTCCGGCCGGCGGTCTCCTGCAGCGAGACCGGCTGCATCGAGGCATCCACCACGTGAAAATCGGGCGCCGCGTCGCCGGGCTTTAACTCGGGGCCAAGCAGGGTCATGGGCTTGCCCATCAATGTGGTCGCATCGGCGCGTTCAATCAAGGGAGTTCTCCTGGTTAAAAAATCGGAAGGTCGAAATTATTGTATCAATTGGGCCAGCGCGGACGCCTCGTGGACGGGCAGCCGGCAAGCGTAGTTTTCGCACACATACGCGGCGGTCCGGCCCTCCCGCGGACGCATCTCCGCAATGGCGGGATTCCAGGCGGCCAGCCGCTCGCGATGCGCCGCATCCGCCAGCAGCACTACGCGCGACGGCACAAATTGCCCGTAGAGCGCCTGCAGCATAGCGTGAGTGGCCTCGCTCCCGGCCTC
>DOZZ01000255.1:6929-7949 GCA_003517725.1 Bryobacterales bacterium
CATCTGCGGCAGTGCTCCGGGCCCGGTCTCGATGCGGCCGGCGAAGGCTCGCAAAGTGCGCTCGGCGGATTCGCGCAGATCGGCTCGTCCGGTGATCTGGCTGAGGCGCAGCAGATTCAGCGCCGCGATCGAATTCGCCGACGGCTCGGCGCCATCGTGATCGTCTTTCATGCGCAGCGGCAAGTGTTCGTCGCCGGCCGGCGTGCTGAAAAACGCGCCGTGATCCCGATCTTCAAACACCTGGCGCATGCGGTCGGTCAGCGCCAGCGCCCATTCCAGATCTTCGAAATAGAAGAAGGCCTCATAGCTGTCGAGCAGCGCCTGCACCAGAAACGCGTAGTCGTCGAGAAACGCCGGAATGGCAACGTCGCCGTCGCGAAAGCGCCGCAGCAACTGCCCGCTGCCAACATCGTAAAGCCGCGTGCGGATCAGTTCGATGGCCCGTCGCGCGGCCTGCTCATAGCGCGGCTCGTCCAAAATCACCGCGGCTTTGGCGAACGCCGAGATCATGAGGCCGTTCCAGGCCGTCAGCACCTTGTCGTCCAGATGCGGCCGTACCCGCCGCACCCGCGCTTCCAGCAGCGTTTCGCGCGCCCTGTCGAGCGCGGCGGCCACGGCGTCGATAGGCTCATCCAGGTGATGCGCCGTCTCCTCGAGCGTGTGCGCTTCAAACAAAATGTTGTGCCCGGCGAACTCGCCGTGCGGATCGTTGCGCACGTTGCCGTGGTCTTCCACGCCGTAGCGATATTCGAACCAGCGCGACGCCGGCTGTCCCAGCAGATGTTCCAACTCGGCCTGGGTCCAGACGTAGAACGCGCCCTCGCCCTTCTCTTCGGGATGCGCGGCGTCGATCACGCTGTCGGCATCCTCGGCCGAATAGAAGCCGCCCTCGGGACCGGTCATGTCGCGCAGCACGTAATCCAACGTGGCGCGGGCCACGCCGGCGTAGAGCGGGTCGCGCGTGATCTGAAAGGCTTCCAGATACGACGCCGCCAGTTGCGCCTGATCGTAGAGCATCTT
>DOZZ01000214.1:0-1903 GCA_003517725.1 Bryobacterales bacterium
CGGCGGTCGGCGTAATAGAAGATCAACTCGCGGTTCGCGTTGAAGGGCTTGGCGGTTTCGGCGCTGGCGCGTGTTTCGAATTTCTCGAAGGCCGCTTCGGCCTCGGCTTTGTCGCCGCTCCGTTCCAGGGCTTGGGCCAGATCGTAAAGACTGGCACTGCTTTGCACCGCTTCATTACGGCGCTTGAGCAGTGCCGCGGCCTCGGCGTAGTTCGATTCCGAAGTCCGCAACTGCGCCAGATTCCACAGCGCCAGGTGATAATCGGGAAACAATTTCAACGCCTGCGCCAGCATCTCGCCGGCGCTCTTCGTGTTGCCGGCGAGCAGTTGCAGGTGGGCCGACCGGGTCAGCAGATAAGCCTGCTCTTCCACTTCATTTTCAGACGTCCGCCGCATACCCTCGGCCAGAAAGTCGAGCGCCCCTTCCAGATCTCCGTAGACTTCGCGCAGCCGGGCCGCTTCGATAAACGCGGGACCGTTGGCGGGCCGGAGGTCTTGCATCCACTGGGCGTCCTTCTCGGCGTCAGCATAGTTGCCGAGGGCGATGTTGGCGTCGGCAAGCAATCCCCACACCGGAATGTCGTCCGGCACGCGATGGTTCAGATCTTTGGCGGCTTCTAAAGCCTGCGTGTATTGATGCCGGGCCAGCAGAATGGCGATGCGAATCTTCTGAGAATCATAGTTGCCCGGTTGCAGTTGGATGGCTTGCTGCACGGCCGTCTCGGCCTGGCCGAGGAAACGTACATGGCCGGTCTCGCGAGTGCGCCGCGTAAGAGCCGCGGCCAGATCGTTATAGGCCTGCGAAGATTTCGGCTTGGTCCTGATCACGTGCTGGGCGGCGGCCACATGCTGTTCGGCCGGCGTTTCGGCGCTGGCCATCAGGCCGAAGCCAACCAGCAGCGAGGTGATTCGGAAAATTGTCGACATAAAAATGCAGTAGGGAGCAGGCGCCTTGGTGCGTGCCTGCTCCGCCTGGTTCAGTTAATGGGACAAGCCGGGCCCGAATTTTTAGTGCAGCCGGGCTCGCCTGGATCGATGTGACGCCGGTCGCGTCCACTCTGCGCGAAGGCCACGTACGGGAAAGTCTCCTGATACGGCAGGTCGTTGGTATTCACGCCATCGCCGATTCGCGCAACCGAAGATCCCAGGAACGCCGCGCCAGTGGAGTCTTGGCAAGGCGCGGTGGCGCCGCACAGAATACCCGCGACGGCGCGCGCCGCGATGTCGGTTACGTCATCGGAAACGCGGCGGCCGTTGGGGAATCCGGCTCCGTCGCCGGCCAGTAATCCAAGACGCCTGCGGCTGACCGCGGGTGTCGGAGGAACTCCCGTGTTCAGCCGCAGCAGGTCCGCAATGGGACCAGCCGGCGTGCCGGCGGCCGCTATGGGCGCCGCATAAGTCACGAGCGGCAGCAGATCGAGCCGCGGCGGCGCCGGGATATTGATGCCATACACGGCATTCAATACCCGCGCCAGCAGCGGATCAAGGTCGAACGAGGCGAACTGCGAATCGTCTTTCGGCTCGCTCATGCTCCAGTAATCCTTGGAGCCGGTGCCGATAATCAATTCGTTGATGAGCGGATTGCCCATGCGCTGTACTTGCGCGAAGGAACCGCTGCTGACGAACGGCTGCGGGGAGCGGCGCACCAGAACGCGCGGGCGGGACGTGGTGCCCCACACGCCGATGGTGGCGGCCGTATCGGTGGCGGGCACCTGCGTGCCGGTGCGCGTCAGCATCGCAATCGGTACTTCGAGCGCGATGGTGTTGACGTTGTAGCCGGAAACAAAGTCGGGCGCGGTATTGGTGTTGTCATCCGCGTCCTGCGCCGGAGACAGCACGCCGCCGCCGGCCCCAATGCGGAAGTTCAAAGAATCGAAGGCCGCGCCGAGATCGATGTAGAACGG
>DOZZ01000214.1:2025-13923 GCA_003517725.1 Bryobacterales bacterium
CCCTGCGACGCCAGCGCCGGGTAATTGGGCATGGTGCGCGGACCTACATTACTGGGCACCGCGAACAACGTCGAGCCCGACGGGCTGGTCAGCTCCGTGCGAACTCCGTTCTTCACCATCGTGATGGTGTAATGCTGGCGCAAGCTCAGTCCCTGCGAGCCGGGGCCGTCCAAGGCCGTGATAGCGGGCGGAATAACCGGCGTGCCGGGCGCTACCGGCGCGGGTGAGTTGGCCGGCGCGTTGATGCCCGCGCCCGCGCCCACGAATCCAGTGAAGACGTTGGGCAGGCGGATCTCGGTCTGAAAACGGACCTCGAACACCACGTGGTCCAGCGCATCATTGTTGTTGTCCACGTGGATGGCATACAGAATCTTGTCGTCGAACGGGAAATAATTAGGCCCGTTGCCTGGCTCGAGCAGCGGATCGACGTTCAGAATGAACGTCACCTTGCTCGCGTCGTCATAACTGACGAACGCGTAAATGTCGGTGATGTCGGCCTTGTGATCGAGGGCCGTAATGGGCGCCTCGCGGTGACTCGCGGCCAGACTCAGTTGTGGCAGCGCTAAAGTCGCGGCCAGTAGCATCGATAAAATCGGCTTCTTTGCAATCATTTTTCTTTTTTCCTTCGCGCGTCAGAGGTTATTTACTACGCCTGCAACAGAGCGCCGCTTCCAATAAAAGGCGAGCGCCATGCCCACTACCAACACCGGAATCATGGTCGGTTCCGGCACCTTGGATCCCGCCGCCGAAGCGGTGAACTGATCGATGAACTGCCCGCCCGACGCGCTTCCACTGAGTCCACCGTCCACCGTGAAGTCGTCGCTTACATGTAGGAACGAAACGCCTGGGAAAGTCGTTGCATCACTGCCCGAGTTAAGCGCTACCAGTTGCGCCGCGGTCCCGGTACACCCGGAGACGCCGTCCGATCCGAACGCACCGGCTTCGCACAGGTTCTGCGCATAAGTAACCGCGCCATCCGCCGTAACGCTGGTGTTCGCAAGGGTGATCATGCTCCCCGTAATGTTGTTGCCGCCGATTTGATACGTGAATCTCAAATCGTTCACGGCATTGCTCTGAGCCGCGGAGGTCAAGTTGAAAAGGAGAGTCGGATTGGCATCCGAGCCGCCGGGCGTGACGGTGACGCCGACCGGCGCGATGGCGGTTGAGCCGGCCAGCACGCTCAACGCCTGAAAACTACTAAGTTGATCGTTGCCTATATAGCATCCGCCAGAACCCAGCGCGATGTAGTCGCTCAGAGTTCCGGCCACGCAGGCAGGCGCCATGGCGGCGGAGGCGATGGGCGCGCACGAGCACGTCATCGCAAGGGCTATTGCAAAATACTTCGTCATTTTTTCCATAAGGTCGGCTCGGGAACTCGGCTTTGCACTAACCACCCTACGGAGTGGTTGGCGGTGCCGGATTTACACCCCAATTTCGTGAAAGTTCGGGAAAGCACACTTTTCTTACTTGCTTGGCGGCCCCGGTTCTGACATTTTGGTTCTCAATGTTTCTTCCACTTCGGCACTCTGTCGTGTTTCTGCTCTGGTTCGCCGCCGCGCCGCTGCCGGCTCAGATGGATCCGGCTCAGGTGGACCGCATAAAGCCCCGCATGCAGCAGTTTGTCGACAGCCATGTAGTCGCCGGCGTGGTAACGCTGGTGGCCCGCCGGGGCAAAATCGTCGAATTCGATGCCGCCGGCATGGCCGACATCGAAGCACGACAGCCAATGCGCAAGGACACTATCTTCCAAATCATGTCGATGACCAAGCCCTTCACGGCCGTCGCCATCATGACGCTGGCCGAGGAGGGGAAGCTGGCGCTGCGCGAGCCGATCGCCACGTACCTGCCGGAGTTCCAGGGCCAGCGCGTGGCCACCACGGCTGGCCCGGATGCGGGGCGCCTCGGGACCCTGGCCCGGCCCATCACGATTCGCGATTTGATGAGCCACACCTCCGGCATGTTCGACGCGCCGCCCGCCGAGATCAAAGACTACATGCAGCAGATGAACCTGCCGCTGGCCGACCTGGTCCGCGTCTTCGCGCGCCAGCCGCTGCTGTTCCAGCCCGGCACGCAGTGGAGTTACAGCAGCCCCGGCATCGACATTCTGGGCCGCATCGTCGAGGTCTGTTCCGGCGAAAGTTATGAGGCTTTCGTGGCGCGCAGAATTCTGCAGCCGCTGGGGATGAAGGACAGCTTCTTCTATCCCGACGCAGCGCGCGTAGGACGCATCGCCATGGTGTACGAAGGCGGCTCCGGAAAACTTGTGCCGGCTTCCGCCAAGATCCTGGGCGGCGACCCCGCGCGACACCGGCAGGGCGCCAAATATCCGGCGCCGGCCTGGGGTCTGCACTCCACGGCCGAGGACCTTTTCCACTTCTACCAGATGCTTCTCAATGGCGGCGCCTACGGAAATCACCGCCTGTTGTCGCCTTTCTCGATCCACCTGATGACTGAGGTCTACACGGCGGGTCTAAGTTCAGCCGGGTGGATGGGCGGCTCCGGTTACGGACTGGGATGGGAAGTGGTGACCGAGCCTTACGGCGAGTTGACCGGCTCCTGGGCCGGCACCTACGGCCACGGCGGGGCATTTGGCACGCAGGGCTGGATCGATCCGAAGCACGACCTGATCCGCATCATGCTGATCCAACGTTCCGATGGCGGCACCGACACGCTGCGCAACGTTTTTATGACCATGTCGGCCGCGGCAGTGACGAACTAAGCACTGGACATCCCGGCGCAGGTCATCGCCTTTCGTGGGCTGTCTCTCAGGACCTACTGTCCACGCTCATGAACAATACTGGCCTGCCGTAGTCTGCCTTCGATCAAGTTATTCGTGCTCAGCATTGCGCCAGCAAGCAGTTCATTGGCCGCCCGCCAGTGTCCGGGCCGCGTTCTTCACCAACGTGGCCTCACGCTCGATGGCGGCCGCGGTTCTCACAATCTGGCCGTCGACATCCTGCCACGACTTCTGCTCGATGGCTTCCCGCACCGCGGGCAGCGTCTTCACGCCATACCCGGTATATAAGCCCGGCGCGTAGATCATGTTCCGATACCAGGGACGGCCAGGCAGACCGGCGGCATCGATCAGAGCGCGCTCCGCCTGCACCAGCGCGGCGTTCACCGCGGTCTGGCTCTTCGAGCCGTTGGCGAAGGCCTTCTCATATTCCGCGGCGGCTGTTGTCAGGTCGTCCGACGCCTGGTCGAGTGGAGCGAAGTTCAAGTACGGCGGCAACGCTTCGGCCGGCGGAGGGACTCTCTTCTTTTTGGGGTCGGCGAGCGCCCTGTCGACGCCCTCGGCGATCTCGCGATTGCGCTCCCTGGTCTGCTCGCGCATGCTATCGGCAAGCTTCTTCACCTCACCGACGTAACCGTGCACTGTCTCGGCGAAGTTGGTGAACTGGAAGGGGATCACGTCGGCATCGGCGATGCGCATCACCATGGAGCCGGCCGTCTGCGCCAGTGCGCGGCCGTAGACGAAGTCCGTATCTTCAAAGTGCGTGTACCAATAAAAGTCGTCGTAGATGGAATGATATTGGCCGCCCATCGCGTCTTCCCCGCCATACCCCAGGTTCACGCTGGCGATGCCGAGGTGGTCGATGAAGGCGCTGTAATCCGATCCCGAGCCGAGCGCGTCGATGCGTAGGTCCGGGCGCGAACGCAACTCGGCCCGCGCCTCGGGCGTGGCGCGCGCCAGGTCGACGAGCCGCCTGCGTTCCCAGACCGTCAATTTGGTTTCGGGATCTGGCACATCCTTCACTACGCTATTGACGAAGTTCTCGAGCGTATGGGAACCCTCGGCGCGGAAGTAGCCGCGTCCGTTGCCGTCGGAGTTGAAATACGCAACGGCATGCTTCTTCAGTTCTTCCGCGTTAGTCTCGACCCACTCGGTCGACCCGAGCAGCCCCGGCTCCTCGCCATCCCAGAAGCAGATCAGGATGGTGCGCCGCGGACGCCAGCCCTGTTTCAGCAGCTCGCCCAACCCACGCGCCTCCTCTAACAGCGGGCTCGCCCCGGAAACGGGATCGCCCGCGCCGTTGACCCAGGCATCGTGGTGGTTGCCGCGAATCACCCATTGCTCCGGAAAGGCAGCTCCCGGAATGGTGGCGATCACGTTGTAGAGCGGCTTGCGGTCCCAGTTGAAGGCCAGCGCCAGGTGCGCTTTCACCAAGCTGGGGCCTGTTTTGTAGGTGATCGGTAACCCGCCGCGCCAGTTCTCCGGAACCACGTCGCCGCCCAAAGCCATCAGGAAAGGTTGGGCGTCCTGATAGGAGATCGGCATGACCGGGATTTTGGTGATCGCCTGGACCTGATCGAGCGGAATCAACTTGGCTCCGGGAACCGCGCCTATGCCTGGCGTCTGTGGATCGCCGGGGTAAACCGGCAGATCCTCGACGCTGCCACGCTGCGCCCCCCGTGCCGGGCGCATGGGTCCGGCCGGGAAGGCTTCTCCTTGCACGTAGCCATCGTCGCGTGGGTCGGAGTAAATCAGGCAGCCGACCGCGCCATGCTCGGCGGCCAGCTTGGGCTTGATACCGCGCCAGGTCTGCCCGTAGCGCGCGATCACGATAGCTCCCTTTACCGAGATGCCCAGGGCATCCAGCTGCTCATAATCGGCTGGCGCACCGTAATTGACATAGACCAGGGGCGCCGTCACATCGCCATCGCGCGAGTAGGCGTTGTAGGTCGGCAGCTGTTCGCTCTTCTGCTCCGATGTCGGGTCTACCTTCAATGCCGGCTCCTGCAGCGAGGCCTCGAACCTGGCCGGCCCGAGCAACTCCAGATGGCGTGATTTGGGGGTGGGAAACAGCGCCTCGAAAACTTCCATCTTCGCGTCGAGCCCATACGACTTCAGCTGGGCCAGCAGCCACTCGGCATTGTCCTTGTCATAGGCCGAGCCCACATGATGGGGCTTGGCGGAAAGGCGGCGCATGTTCTCGCGCAGCCGCGCCGTGTCGGGCAGCGCGCGGAATTTCCGTTCCCAGCGCGCCTCGGCGTCTGAATGCTCCGCGGTGTAGCCGCGCATGAGGGTGGTACCGGCGTCCGCGGCATAGGCCGCGGTGGCCCAGAGCGCTACACAGGCAACGGTTTTTCTTAAGGCAGAATTCCTCTGAACCAGAGATGTCGAGGCGTTACTCACCCGCCTATCATACCGGGCGGCAGTTAGCAACTGAGGCGGCAAATTGCTAGGATGTAACCCTGTGCCAAAGCGCTTATGAATTTCTTACACCCTGCTCTTCTTATTTGCGGCCGGTATAGCCCTGGGCCAAACGGGCACTAGCTTTCCGGGTGGCGATCCGTTTCTACAGCGGCAGAATGAACCATCGATCGCCGTGTCCAGCCGAAACCGGCTGCATCTGCTTGGGGACGCCAACGACTACCGCACGGTGGATCTGCCTGCTGTAGCGGGCTTATCCCGTGACGGTCGAGAACCTTACCGATATCAAGCAACACCACTACCGTCTAGCCTGGCATTCCAGGCGGCCGGCGGCACCCTGCCCACCGGGGCCGTGGCCCAGTTGATTGTGGCGCGCCCTTATAAGACGCCGGTAGCCAGCGCCAGCCGTAGCACGGCGGGCTGCGACCTGCGCGAGGAGGTGCATTTTTCGGTGGTGCTGAATCTGCCGAACGTGCCGGTTCCGACCGACCCCACCGATCTGCAGATCATGCCAGATAGACTCCGGCAGTCCTCCTGGATAGCGGCCTAAATAAAAGCCGGCCGCGGCGACGGGAAGTTCACCAGGTTCGGGAAGACCTGCCCCAGATTGCCGCTGTCGACGCCGAACCAGGTCGCCAGTGTCGCGGCATATTGGTCGAGCGATGTCGTCGGAATCCACACGCCGCGCGTGTTGGCGTCGTCCGGACCTGATAGCGCCAGAGTCGGAAATTGCCCGTAAAGGTTGCCGCCGTTGACCGCGCCGCCAACCACGAAGTGGTGGCTGCCCCAGGCGTGATCGCTGCCCAGAGTGGAACCGCCGCTGGGCTGGCAGGTGCGCCCGAAATCGGATTCCGTGAATGTGGTCACCTGGCTCGCCACATTCAATTCCACGGTGGAATCGTAAAAAGCCTTCATGGCGTCGCCCAGTTGCAGCAGCTGATTGCCCTGGTCCACCAGTTGCAGATCATGCGTATCGAAGCCGCCGAGATAGGCGAAGAAGATCTGCCGCCGCATGCCCAGCGCGTTGCGGGCCTGGATGATTTTGGCCACCTGTAACAACTGCTGTCCGATGGAGGTGGTCGGGAACACAGTGGTGATCGCGGCGTTGCCCGTCAGCGCCTGGTTCAGCAATGTGGCCTGATCGTTACCGGCTTTCGTGATGGTGTTGGAGGCCTGCACCAGGGAGACGCCGTTGTCGAAGGTCAGCAGATCCTGGAACGCGGTCAGCCGCGCGCTCGATCCGGTGCCATAACCCTGCAGCCCCAGCTTCTGGCCGGGCGTGACCGTGGCGGGGAAGGTCTGGTTGCCGGTGGCGAACAGCGTGTTGCCGCCCACCGACAGCACCGTCGGGAAGTTCGGATTGTTGCAGCTTTGCATGACGTCGGCCACTCGGCCGCCCCAGCCCGTTGTGCGGAAACCCCGCGAAATGGAGCTCTGCCATTCCTGCTGCTGATCCAGATGCGAGAACAGGTTGCTCGGCACCGACGCGCCGGCCGTCAAATATTGAGTCCGGGTAATGGGCGCCACCAGCGTGCCCACGTTCGCGACAATGGCGGCATTCCCATTGGTATAGAGGTGCGCGATTCCGGACAGGCTGGGATGCAACCCATAGACGTCGCCGTTCGGCAGCGTCGCGGGCAACAGGCTCGACTGGCTCAGCGCCAGGCCTTTGCGTATGCCCGCGTAGACCGAGTAAGAGTTGTTCGGGTTAGTGGTGGGGGTACTTTGCGGGATCACCGTGTTGTTGCCGTCGTTGCCGCCGAATAGAAACACGCAGACCAGCGCTTTATAGTCGGCGGCGCAGGACGACTGCGCCAGCGCGTTGATTTGCCCGAAGCGGCTGAAGATGCCGGCCGCCGCGATCGAAGCCAGCGAACGGCTGGCAATGCGCAGAAAGTTTCGTCTCGAAGGTGGTATTGGCATCGTTTTAGTGCTCCACGTTGTAGTAGCCCGAAGCAACGGTCAGGTAAATGGCGGCCTGTGCCTTTGCCAGATTGCCGCTGGTCCCGTTGATCGCGGATAAAATTTCCGTCTGCATGGCGGCCGGCATCTGGCCATAGCAGTAAGCATTGCTGACCGCACTCACCAGAGACGATGGGGTCCCCGCCAGATTCGCAAACGGCGTAAGGTCGACCACCGTGCCCGCGCCCAAATTGCTGTAGAGCAGCGTGCTGGCCATGTTGGCGCGCCCGATGGCTTCCGACGGCGAATGTAACTGGAACTCGGGACCGGTAAGCGCCACGCCAGGCGTAAATTCCGCCGGCACCAGATAGCCGGGCGCGTAATAGTTGAACACCGTGGGCGGCGCGAAGATCACCTGGCCCAGATTGGAGGCCTGGTAGGGCAGATTGTTGGTGTCGTTCACCAGTGCGCCGGCGCCCCGCAGAATGGCCGGGATAAGAAACCCGGGCTCGCGCAAATGCCCGCTGGTATCGGGCGACGGGGACGGGCCGTTGTCCCCTTGCCGCGCTTCCGTGTCGAGCAGAATAGCTTTCACCACGGCCTTCAGATCGCCGCGGACTCCTAGACCGTTGTCGTTGAAAACAGCCGCGATCCGGCCCACGTAAGCCGGCGTTGGATTGCTGGTGACCAGATGCTGGATCAGCATCTTGCTGACGAACGGCCCTACGTTCGGGTGGTTGAAGATGTTGCTCAACGCCGCGCTCAGATCCTGCTCGGCGGTTTGCCCGGCGGGCAGCACCAGACCGTTCAGGAGCGTCTTCGACCCCGTGTCGTGGTTGGCTTCATACGCCACCATGTTGCCGATGTAGTAAGCCGGATTGTGTTTCTGCGGAGTGGCCCCGGGCTTGGTCGGATAAGTCCAGCCGGTGTAGACACGGGCGAATTCGGCAACCTGCGCCTGCTGGTACGTGGGGATGGGATTGTTGTTGGCGTCCAACTGCAGCGTGCCATCCGGATTCAGCATGGCAACGCCGATCGAGAACAACTGCATCAGTTCGCGCGCGTAGTTCTCGTTGGCCTTGGTGCCCCGGATGGGGTCGGCCATATCGTTGTTGCGCATGTCGAGATACTCACCCATCGCAACGTTCAGCGTGACGTCGGTCATCAGCGTCAGGTAATTGCCGAAAGCATCGTTCTGGAAGACCCGCAGGTACGGCACCAGCTGGTAAGGATGGCTCTCATCCACGGCGGATGCCACGAATATCTGTTGCAGGGCGAAGCCCACGCGCTGCCGCAGCTGGTCGCGGCCATGCACCGCGTTGGTGAAAAATCGCGATTGGATCTGATTGATGCCGTAGCCGGTCATGCTGGGGTCGGGATACGGGCTAATGGGCGCGGCGAACTGTTCGTCCAGATAGGCGCTCAGCCCGACGGACCGGACATGCGCGATGGTCGCCGAATCAGGTCCGAAGGCGGCCTGATCCAAAAATCGCGACGCGACGTTGGCCGGAGTTTTCAGCGGCCCGCCCGAGGTTCCGACCAACACGCTTACCACGTCTTGCGAACTGGCGGTGCCGGGGTTCGGATTCGTAACGGTCACCAGCACGAAGGTGCCTTTTTGCGATTTCGTCGCCGTGCCCGCGGCGGTCAGCTTAGTGCCTGACACATACGTCGTGGGCAGCGCCACGCCGCCGTACAGAACCTGCGCGCCCGGCACAAAACCGCTGCCGTTCAGGGTTAGCGTGAACGATCCAAGCGGCACCGTCGCGGGACTAGTGGACGCCACGGTCGGGTAAGGATTCAGAATCGTGACGGTGGAACTGGCCGAAACAGTCGGGCTCGCGATACTGGTGGCCGTGACCATGACCGTGTCGGTGCTGGGCAGCGCGCTGGGCGGCGTATACCGGCCTCCGGTGGTGATCGACCCTGGCGAACCCGTCGCGCCCGACGGTAATGCCACCGACCAGCTGACCCCGCCGGAAGATGCGGTCGCGGAAAACTGCAGATAGGTGCCCACGTGTACGGCGGCCGGCGATGGAGAAACCGTGACCGTTACTTGCGCGTACACGGGCCAAAGCAGGAACGGCGTGGCTGCGAACAGCCGGAACAGAATTCTCCGCATATTTCTCCTTACCAAACAGGGGAATTGCCTACGGGGAGCCACAAAACCGGGCCTTCCAGCGCCCTTTTGAATGACTGCCGATTGGAGTAAATATAGCAATCGTGAACCAAAAAAGAGGGTTTTTATTTCTGGCAAATCGAAGAACTTAAAGAAGTGACGCGTGTTGGAAGGTTCGTTTGCGGTATTTTTGGGTATGCGCTGGCAGCCTTGTTCGATCCTCTTCGTTGCGGTTGTCGTGGGAGCGGCCATTGGTTCCGGTCAATCCTCCAATCAGCCGCGTTGGTGGTCTAAATATGAGTACCTTTCAAAGCATGGTCCCTCGGGCAATGGCTTGTGCGGACCCTCGGTCGCGGCCGGGGCCAACACGGATGCGTCGAACGAGTGCGGGCCGCAGAGCGAAACCTACATTGCCATCGATCCGTCATCGCCCACGCGTCTGGCCGGCGGGTCCAACGAAATTTTCCGGCTGCCCATGCGCGGCTATGCCAGCACCGGCGGCGCCACCTGGATCGGCGTGGATTTGCCGCTGCCGCCGGCCCAAGGCGCCAACGGCATGCGCTTCGGGTCGGACCCCTCACTGGCGTTCGATTCGGGCGGCAACCTGTTCTATAGCTACATCGTGGTGTTCTTCGGGAATGGCAACGGCGTGAACGGAACCGAAATGGCGGTGGCGCGCTCGGGCGATGGCGGCCACACTTATCCCGCCGTGACCTACTTCAGTGCCTCCACCGGGTCGGACCATTTCAACGATAAGCCGATGATCACCACTGACACCAACCCGGCCAGCCCTTTCCGCGACCACGTCTATGTGTCGTGGGACGCGGCGAGCGGCGGCTCATCGGGAGGCGGCATCCGCGTGGCGCGCTCATCTGACCATGGCCAGACATTCAATACTGTCCGCGCCGACAATCCCTCGGGACCGGGCCGGGCGATCGGCGCCGTTCCCTTCACGGGCCCGAACGGCGAGTTGTACGTCGCGTGGAACGACTATAAAGCCAGCAGCATCATGATCAACAAATCTTTGGACGGCGGTGCGACCTGGGGGACGCCAGTTACCATCGCCAGCCAGCACATCGGCTTTGATATTGCCATTCCCGCGCAGTTTTCACGCCGCGCGCTGGTCTATCCCGCGTGCGATGCGGACCGCTCGGCGAGCGCTCGCCGCGGCACGCTTTTCTGTTCCTGGATGGATCTGAACGGCAGCACCACCGATATCTACGTCTCCTCGTCGACCGACCAGGGGAGCACCTGGTCCGCGCCCATGTTGATAGCCGATCAGCTGGGGGTACCGGTGGACCGCTTCAATCATTGGCTGGCGGTGGACCCGATCAATGGCGACGTGAATGTCTCGTTCTACGACACTCGCAATGACACCACCGGGTCGCGCTACATGGCCGATATCTACTTCACGAAGCTGCCGGCGTCGGCGAGCACCTGGCTCACGCCAAACGTTCGGGTCAGCACGCAGAGTTCGAACGAACATGACTGCGCCGGCGTGTACCCCTGCACCGCCATCGATTACGGCAACCAGTACGGGGACTACGCGGGCCTGGCTTCCTACGGCGGAGTCTCTTACCCGTTCTGGACCGACAGCAGCCACAACACGATCAATGCGCCGGGCTGCCGCACCAATCTGGCCATGGAGGAAGTGTTCTCCGCGCCCGTGAATTAGTTTAGGCGGTTTAGTTCGACCGCTCCATGCAAGCCGGGCAGGAGAGCAGGTGCTTCTCCAGGTCGGCAAGCTCGGCTTCTTCGGTGATTAGGCCGAGGTTATAGCGTTTAAGATCATGCTCCGAAACGTGAATATGTTTCATGTCAATTAAGGTTTCCAACGTAAACCTCCTCCGGCCAATAACGGACGCCTAACGCCTTTATGCTACCGCCATCGTAGGCAAATAGGTGTGATTAAATTTAATTAATAATTAATGCAAAATAGTTTATAAGAGTAGAGACCGCCATTTTTAGGAAAGGTGAAATCATGTCTTCCTCGATTAAAGAGAAGCCAGAAACGATTCTTGTGGTCGACGACAACGAGGCCGTTCTGAAAACGGTGGTCGCCATTCTGGAACGTGCCAGCTTCCGGGTGCTGTCGGCCGTGGGTGGAGTGGAAGCGCTACAAGTAGCCGGGAAAACGGAAGGGAAAATCGATCTCCTGCTCTCCGATGTCGAGATGCCGCAGATGTCAGGACCTGATTTGGGTCAGACCTTAAAAAAGCAGAGACTGGACATTCGTGTGGTCCTGATGTCCGGCGGGCCCAATGAAAGTCAAAGGGTTCACAAGTGCGTGTCGGCCTATATTCAAAAGCCATTCGCCCCCAAAACTCTCGTGGCAAGCATCGAGCACGTGCTGCACTCGCCAGACCGGTCAGAGCCAGGGGGGCAGGAAGCCGACGGTGGTAAGGATAGCGAGTACCAAGGCAGAAGTTCCTAGCTCCTGCCCAGCTACTTGCGCTTGACTATAGTCACGCTCGCATTGCCTGAAGCCGTAGCATCCGCCGCGCTGACCGCCGTGATTGTCACGGTATTGGGCGATGGCACCGACGACGGCGCCATGTAGAGGCCGCTGTTATTTATGATTCCGGTGGCGGAACTGCCGCCTGCCACGCCGTTGACCTTCCATGCCACTTGCTGGTTCGTGGAATTCTGAACCGTAGCGGTGAACTGCTGCGTGTGGTTGATGCGCACGGTGGCCGACAGGGGCCGACGTCGCTCTCCGACG
>DOZZ01000253.1:0-1964 GCA_003517725.1 Bryobacterales bacterium
ACCACCGGCGCGATCTGCCAGTAAAGGGTAATAGCCAGCAGGCACACCGCCGTCAGCAGCGTTAGCGTCCGGTAATTGTGCGCCGTGGCCAGCATCGCCCCCAAACCCGCCGCGCCGCTGGTCCAGAAGCAATAGAAGAAGACGCGCAGCAGCAGCGTGAGCCATGCCGACGGCCGCTTCGCGCGGAAGCCGAGCGCCCGCTGGCTTCTCCACTGCGCGCGCAGGATGGCCAGAATCACGGTTTGCTCTTGGCTTGGATGATGCGTGCGATCACGTCCGGCCGGGCGTTATCCCGCTCCAGATGCGGATACCGCTCGCCGCCGTGGTAGTTCACATGGATGGTCTTGAAATAGTCGCCGTCGCGCACTAGCAGATCGAGCGCCGCGCCCTTCGCCGCCGCCAGCATCGCGTCGTGCAGCACTGTGCCGGAGAAAGCGCGATTGTTCACCGCGATCACGCGATAAGCCGGCGCCAGCCCCGCTTTATGCGCCGGTCCGCCCAGCGTCACGTCCTGCACCAGGCCGTCTTCCGCGAAGATGGCGCCCAGCGAGTAGCGCAAATTGATGTTCTTCTTCTCGGCTTCGATTAATTTCCAGCGCTCGCTCGGCGTCTCGTTATAAACCAGCCGGTAACCGCCATTCGAAATTCCCTGGAGCGGGGCGTCCGGCCGTACCGTCTGCACGCGCGACCGCAAAAAACCGTCCCAGTCGTAAGGCAGCACGCTTTGCAACGCGGCCACCACATCCGCGAACGTGTACGGTTTCACCGCTGGCCCCGTGTTCGGTGGGCCATGAAACGCTCGCACGAAATCGTCCAGCGATTTCTTGCCCCCGGTCTTCTCGCGAATCAGCACATCCGCTTCCAGCCACAGCAGCGAGCCTTCCGGATAAAAATCGACGCCGCGCCGGTACTCGGCATAATCGGTGCGCGCGTCGTAGAGCACCTGCGCCGCCACGGCCGTGTCTTCCAGCGGCCGCCACGCGCGCCCCGCCGTATGGTCGAGCGAGGCCGCCGTGATGGCCAGCTCCTCGCGGTATTCTTCAGGCGTCTGCAGCCCGCTGCGCGGCGTCAGAATCTCGCCCAGATATTCGGTGAGTCCTTCATATACCCACAGCAGGTCGCCCTTCATGGGACGGTCGTAGTCGCCGGTGGCGAGCCCCGCGGGGCGCCGGTATTTACCATTCCACGAGTGCACATACTCGTGCGGCAGCAGCCCCGCCGAGAGTTTGCGCGGCCCGTCGTCGATCAGGCTGCGCTCCGCAATGCGGTCGTCGCTCGACTCATGATGCTCCAGTCCGAAATGCGCGACATGGTCGCTCAGCGTCAGCAGAAAGTGGTAATCGCGATAGTGCTCGGCCCCAAACAGCGCCTCGGCCTGCTGCACCAGATTGCGAAAATGGGTGGTTTCGTCGGGTGTGATCTCGGTGGCCCTCTGGCTGTCCGCCGCCAGGTGCAGGTATACCGGAGGCGTGCCGCCAGGCTTCAGATCAACGGTGCGAAAATTAGCTCCGGCCAGCACCGGCGAATCCACCAGCGTGCTGAGCGCCGCTTGCTTGAATTGAATCGTGTTACCCGATTCCGTGGCGATGGGCAGCGCCGTGGCATACCGCCAGCCCTGCGGCAGCTTGAGCGTGGCTTCGTAGTTTATCTGGTCCGACGGCGTGCCCGCCGGATACAGCAGCAGTTGATTCCAGCTCAACACGGTCAATTGCGACGTGGCCGACCCGCCCGAGGAAAACTGCCCCGACTCGGGCGCCGAGATCAGATCCAGCGCTACGTCGATGTGGTCGACTCCAACCGGCACATCGATATGAAAGTCGTACATATCGACGCTGTCGCGCCGCCACGTCAGCTTCTTCCCGCCCGCCGTTACATGCAGGCCCACCAGATCTTCAATAGGTCCGGTCGGCCCATGCTCGCCCGGTATCCATTTCGGATACTCCAAACGGAAATCGCCCGGCTGC
>DOZZ01000253.1:2241-3688 GCA_003517725.1 Bryobacterales bacterium
CAAAGTTTCGGCGCCGCACCGCAGTTCCTCGATCGAGCCTTCCTTCACGATTTTTCCTTGATTGATGATGGCCACGCGGTCGCACAGCCGCTCCACCACTTCCAGCACGTGCGAGGTCAGAAAAATGGTGGCGCCCCCGCGCACCTGGTCCAGCAGAATGTCTTTCATCAGGCGCGCGCCCACCGCGTCCACGCCCTCGAACGGCTCGTCCATCAGAAACAGTTCCGGCCGGTGGATCAGCGAAGCCGCCATCGCGATCCGCTTGCGCATGCCTTTCGAGTAATCCGCAATCAGCTTTTTGCGCTCGTTCGCCAGTTGGAACAGCTCCAGCAGTTCCCCCGCGCGGGCGATGGCCAGCTTGCGGTCGAGCCCGTACATGCGCCCCACAAACTCCAGGAACTCCGCGCCGCTCAAGCGATCGAACAGCAGCGACTCGTCCGGCACCAGTCCGATGCGCCGCTTGATTTCCATCTCGTCGTCCGGCATGGCCCGGCCCAAGAGATGAATACTGCCGGAGGTCGGACGCGCCAGACCAGTCAGCATCCGGATGGTAGTGGATTTACCCGCGCCGTTGGGGCCCAGAAATCCAAAGAAGCACCCGCGCGGCACGTGCAAATTCAGGCCGTCCACGGCGGCCCGGCCCTGATACTCCTTGCGCAAGTCGCGTACTTCGATCGCCGCAGCCGGCGCGCTAATTTCCATGAATCTGTATGGTACTGCAATGGTTTGATGTAAGATTCTCAGTTGGCGTTCCCCACCGGACGCCGAACAGGAGGTAAGATGCGATTTCCATTCTTGATCTGCTTCTCGCTGCTCGGTCTAGCCGCGGCGCAGACTGCACCAGCACCCGCGTCCCACCGGATGGCAATGAAGCCCGTGATGTTTACGCCGTCCGACCTGAAATGGATGCCCGCCCCGCCTGCCACCGGAATGCCATCGGTTGTTCAGATGACCGTTCTGAGTGGCGATCCGTCCAAAGCCGGCTTGTTCGCGATCCGTCTCAAGATCCCGGATGGAGGCAAGGTAGCCGCGCATTGGCACCCATCGGACGAACATATTACCGTGCTGGAGGGAACTTTCGCGGCTGGCATGGGGGATAAATTCGATGCGTCGGCGTTACATGATTTTCCTGCCGGGTCCTATGTTCTGATGCCCAAGCGCATGCACCACTTTGGAACGGCCAAGGGCGAAACCATCGTTCAAGTTTTTGGCATGGGGCCGTTCGTTCTGAATTATGTGAATCCTGCCGACGACCCTCGCAAGAAGTAACACGAAGCCGGTCCCCCGCGCGAGCCGCAGTGCGCACATGACAACGCTACTCAAGTGGATCGCCCCGCTCCTGGCACTGACCGCCCTAGCCGCTGAAGTTCCCAAGACGGTCTTCGAAAGCTTGCCCGCCTATGAGCTCAGTAACTCCAAAGTGAAGCTGCAGATCCTCGAACAAGGC
>DOZZ01000003.1:0-733 GCA_003517725.1 Bryobacterales bacterium
CGTCGTTGTTCGAAAAGCGCGCGCAGGGCCTTTATCACAACACCGCGGCGATGATCGGCGCGGATGGTTCTCTGCTCGGGCTGTACCGCAAGATGCACATCCCCGACGATCCGCTCTACTTCGAGAAGTTTTACTTCACGCCGGGCGATCTGGGCTTCCGCAACTTCGAAACTCCGTTCGGACGCATCTCGACGCTGGTGTGCTGGGACCAGTGGTATCCCGAAGCCGCGCGCCTGGCCGCGCTCGGCGGCGCCAGTATTTTGTTCTACCCGACAGCCATCGGCTGGCACCCGTCGGAGAAGGCCGAGTTCGGCGCCGCGCAGCACGACGCCTGGCGCACCATCCAGCGCTCGCACGCCATCGCCAACGGCATCTTCGTGGCCGCCATCAATCGCGTTGGCTACGAAGGGCCGCCCGATCACGGCCTGGAATTCTGGGGCGGCAGTTTTGTGTGCGACCCGTTTGGCCGCGTGCTGGCCGAGGCCTCCCACGATGAAGAGGCCATCCTGGTGGTGGAGTGCGATCCGCAAAGCATCGATGAGACGCGCCGCAACTGGCCCTTTCTGCGCGATCGCCGCATCGATGCCTACGGCGGCATTACCAGCCGGATGCTGATCGGATGAGTGCCGCGACACCCCGGGCACTCGGCTTCCGCATGCCGGCCGAGTGGGAGCCGCACGCCGCTACCTGGATTGCGTGGCCCCACAACCGCGCCGACTGGCCCGGCCGCTTT
>DOZZ01000003.1:980-6003 GCA_003517725.1 Bryobacterales bacterium
GACG
The DNA here is from genome assembly GCA_003517725.1 of Bryobacterales bacterium. GTDB lineage: Bacteria > Acidobacteriota > Terriglobia > Bryobacterales > Bryobacteraceae > DOZZ01. Next base: position 985 of record DOZZ01000003.1, read on the forward strand.
ACTGGCCGCTCGACAACGCCGTGACGTCGAACCTGGCCCCAAAACTCGGCCAACGCCTGTGGCCGGCGGGCATGGTGCTCGAAGGCGGCAGTATCGACGTCAATGGATCCGGCACGCTGCTGACTACCGAAGAATGCCTGTTAAGTCCGGTGCAGGCGCGCAACCCTGGGCTGTCACCAGCCGAAGTCGAGCGGCTGCTGGGTGAGTATCTGGGCATCGACCGCGTGGTGTGGCTGCGCCGCGGCATCGCCGGCGACGATACGCACGGGCATATCGATGACCTCGCGCGTTTCGTCGACGCCGAAACCATCGTCATCGCCTCCGAAGACGATCCGTCGGATGCCAACTACGAGCCGCTCCGCGAGAACTTCGACCTGCTTCGCAAGGAGCCGTTCCGTGTTGTAAAGCTGCCCATGCCTCACCCCCTCCAGTTCAACGGAGTGCGACTGCCCGCCAGCTACGCCAACTTCTACATCGCCAACCGCATGGTCCTGGTGCCGACGTTTAATGACCCCAACGATCGCCACGCTCTGGCCACGCTGGCCGGCCTGTTTCCGGACCGCGAAGTAGTTGGCATCCACTGCGTGGAACTGGTCTGGGGCCTGGGAACGCTGCATTGCATGACGCAGCAACAGCCCGCCTGAGATTGTGACCATGGACGCCAACCACCGGGGCGCTGTATGATCATGGTTCGAACGCGCCGGAGTAGCCCATGCTGCCGATTGATGTGGATGACATCGTCGAAGTGAACTATGAAGCCGGCGGCGACTGCGCCGAGATCACCTTCAAAGACGGCGTCACCCGCGTGTTCGAGGGCGAGGAACTGCTGCAGATCCTCTCCCTCCTGAACCACTGGACGCCGCCCACCGCCTGACGTCTTCGCCCTTTCGCCCGCCATGAAGCCGACGCCATTCGACCCCGGCCTGACTGAAAAGTTCACCGGCCGCATTCGCCGCACCATTGAAAAAGACGGCTCGTTCAATGTGCTCCGCCGCGGCGCTCTGAAGGACCGCGCCTTCTACCTGCGGATGATCAATGCCTCCTGGACCAGGTTTTTCGCCCTCATCGCGGCGGCGTTTCTGGCGGCCAACTGCTTCTTCGGGATGATCTATTTTCTGGCGAGCCCCGATCGCGTCCACGCTTCCGGCAGTTCGTCCGAGCTAGGCCGGTTCGCGCACGATTTTTTCTTCAGCGTGCAGACCCTCACCACAGTGGGCTACGGCAACATGTATCCCGTGGGCCTCTGGGCCAATAGCGTGGCGTCAGCCGAGGCGCTCATCGGCTTGCTGGGGTTCGCGGTCGCTACCGGTCTTCTCTTCGGCCGCTTCTCGCGCCCCTCGGCCAGCGTGCTGTTTAGCGACAAGGCGCTGATTGCCCCGTATCAGGACGGCATGAGCCTGCAGTTTCGCATCGCCAACCGCCGCTCCAACGAACTGCTCGAGCTCGAAATTAACGTGCTGCTGATGACGGTCCAGGGCAACACCTCCGAATTGCGGCGCGACTACCAGAAATTGCATCTGGAACGCTCGCACGTTTATTTTTTTCCGCTCACCTGGACCATCGTCCATCCCATTGACGAGTCCAGCCCGCTGTATGGCAAGACCCCTAAGGATCTGGACGACTGGCAAGCCGAATTCCTGATCCTGCTCAAGGCCTTCGACGACACCTTCAGCCAGAGTGTACATGCGCGCTACTCCTACCGCCACGAAGATCTGGTGTGGGATGCCCGTTTTCTGCCGGCTTTCAACGTGAGCGATGACGGATGCCTGCTGCTGGACCTGCATCGCGTCAGCGCTTTCGTGGTCTCGTCCCCCGGCGACCAGCCGGTTAACGCCTCCTGAACCCCGTTACCATGGAGTTTTGAGGATCGATCTCCATACACACACGGACCAATCGGACGGTACGTCGGCTCCCGACGAACTGGTGCGCCAGGCGCTGGCCGTGCCGCTGGGCGCTCTGGCCATCACCGACCACGATACTTTCGCCGGTTACGAACAGGCCGCGCCGGTGGCCCGCGAAGCCGGTCTGGAACTGGTCCGCGGCATCGAGCTCAGCACCAGGCTGAGCTTGGCGGGACGCCACGGGCGCGCGCCCACGGCGCACCTGCTGGGGTATTTCGTGCAAGGCGAACCGTCCGCTGAATTCCGCGCCTGGCTGCAGGGGCAAGGGAAGAACCGCGACCGGCGCAACGTGGCGTTGATCGCCAAGCTCCGCTCATTAGGCGTCGACATCACGCTGGAGGAAGTGAAGCAGGTGGGCCGCAATCAGACCGGGCGTCCGCACTTCGCGAGCGTTTTGGTGCGCAAAGGCTACGCGCTAAACCATCGTCAGGCATACGACTTCTATCTGGCCGACGAGGCCCGTGCCGCGGTGGAACGCGAGCAGGTGCCGGTCGGCGAAGGCCTGCGGCGTTTACGCGAGGCCGGCGCGGTGCCGGTGCTGGCCCACCCGATCCGGATGCCCTTCGGCCCCGCCGACGAGCGCCTGATCGACTTACTCGGCCACCTAAAGGAGCAGGGGCTCGAAGGCCTGGAGTGCCAGCACAGCGAACATTCGGCTGAAGATGTCGCCGCTTTCCAGAGCCTCGCGCGCAAGCTGGATCTGAAGGAAACCGGCGGCTCCGATTTCCACGGCGGCAACAAACCCGACATTGACCTGGGCACGGGCAGAAACGGCAACGTGCACGTGGCGTACGAGCAATTAGAAGCGTTGCGAACGCCCCGGTAACAACGTGGGGCAGGCTCGCGCTCCCAGAGGATGGTCGGGCTAAAGCCCTCCGCAGGCTGAAGCCCGCCCCACAAATCCAGGTGACCGCGCCACGCGCCTACATCAACTCTTCCGGTCCTCTTTCGCGCGGCGGGGGCTTGTCCGAATCCTTGCGGTTCAGATCGTCCGCCAGAATCACGGCTTCGGCCAAGTCGCGCATGGGCCGGCGCAGGCGGCGGCTCTCGTTGCGCAGCCGCAGGTAGGCCTCTTCTTCCGTCAGGCTGTGCTTGTACTGCAGGATGCCTTTGGCGCGCTCGATCAACTTGCGAGCCTCCAGCGTGCGCTTCATCTCGAGCGTCTCGGACATTAGCCGTGCGTTCTCGATGGCGGTCGCGGCTTGGCCCGCCACCACCCTGACAAAACCGACTTCGTCTTCGGCGAACACGCGTGGATCCGCTGTGTAAATATTGACGGTCCCGATCACTTTGTCGCGCGACGTCATCGGCACCGACAACAGCGAGCACAGCCCCGTCTTGCGCGCCAGTTCCGGGTAGCGGTACTGCTTCTCGTCGAGCACGTTCGGAATAATGATGGGCTTGCCTTCGCGCACCACGCGGCCGATCAGCGAGTCTTCAATCTTCAGCGGCCCTTTGTTCAGATAATCGGGCGAGGAGCAGCGAGCCGCGCTGATCACCAGCTCGCGCTTCTCGTCGTCCACCAGCATGATCGAGCACACCGGCGCATCCAGCGTCTCGGCCAGCATCTCCGAGATGGTCTGTAGAATGCGCTCCAGATAACTTTCGGCCGAGATGGTCTGCGCCATCGCCGCCAAAGTCTCCATACGGCGCCCGGCCGAGAGCGACTGTTCTTCGAGACGCGCTTTTTCAAGCGCGCCGCCCATCTGCTCGCCAATAAACGTGACCAGCGCGACCTCGTCGGGCGTATGCGCGTGCCGCTCGCGATGGTGCACGTTGATGACGCCGCTCAATTCCCCGGCGGCAATCAGCGGTACCGAGAGAAACGCCTCATAAGTATCTTCCTGCAGCGACTGGAAGCTCTTGAACCGCGCGTCGCGCGCCGCGTCTTTCGACAGCGCCACCACCGAGCGATGTTCGGCCACCCACCCCGTAATGCCTTCGCCCATGCGCAGGCGCAAATTGCCGATCTCCGATGCGTGCGGCAAATGCGAAGCGCGCAGCACGATGTCGCCGGTCTGGTGATCGGCCAGATACACCAGGCACGCGTCACAATCGGTCACCTGCATGATCAGATTCACCAACTCCTGCAGGACTTTGCTCAATTCCAGATCGGAACTGACAATATTACTAATGCGATGGAGTAATGCGACTTGGCTTCCCATGGTTTCGACTGCTATGGCTTCGCTTGACAAAGTATAGGTCCCCGCCGTCTCAGGATGCTTTCAGCTTTAAGTGTAGAAATAGGGTGACTTGGCGTCCAATCCAAAATTTCTATGTTCCAGATGACATTCCGGAGCATCATCGAAGAGATGGACAAAACCGCCAAACCCGATCATCCGATTCTGGATGTGATGACCCGCCGCTGGAGCCCTTATGCTTTCGACGGGCGTCCCGTGGAGGAGGCTAAGTTGCATCGAATCTTCGAGGCCGCGCGGTGGGCCGCGTCGAGCTTCAATGAGCAGCCCTGGCGCTTTCTTACGGCTGCCACTGCCGATCGTCCCGCTTTCGAGAAGCTCGCGAGCGTGCTGGCGCCGGCCAACCACTGGGCTGAAAATGCACCTTTTCTGGCGATGTCGGTGGCCCGCACTCGATTTACCCACAACGGTTCGCCCAATCGCGTGGCGGTGCACGACGTCGGGCAGGCCGCCGCGCACATGGCGCTGCAAGCCGTTGCGGAAGGCCTCGTCATGCACCAGATGGCCGGTTTCGATACGGCGCGCGCCCGCGAGATCTATGGCATTCCGGCGGAATTTGAGCCGGTTGCGATGATCGCCATCGGCTACGAGGGAGCCCACGACCGCATTCCCGAAAGTCTGCGCGAGCGCGAACGGCGGCCGCGCTTGCGCAAGCCGCAGCCGGAATTCGTGTTTACCGGCGCGTGGCCTCACGCGTTTTGATCTTCGCCCGTTGGCGGTGTGGCGCAGCCCATCGCCACGCGGAGGCTTTTTTCGGTGCTATTAGCTTCTATGGAACTATCGGGAGGGGTGACCGGCTCTAATCAGGCAATCGCCGCATCGATCTTTTCCGGATCCACGCCGAGCTCCCCGAACGCCTTCACCGCGCGTTTAACGTCGAACTTGCCATCGCGCGCCAATCGCGACAACGCCGCCGCCAC
>DOZZ01000079.1:0-1362 GCA_003517725.1 Bryobacterales bacterium
AGCTGTTCGTAGATTCTCATGCTTCCTCAATTGAGCCTTGGGCGCGACGATTAAATTTCGCCATGGACTTTTCGACGCCTTCAGCGATTATTGAACTCACCGCGTCGGCCGCTAAGCCGATCAGCTCGTCCAATTCCTTTGCCTGCCCGCGCCCCAACGGCGCCAGCAGATATTCCGTGCCACTACGGAGCGGATGGCCGGGATGAACCCCCAGGCGCACCCGCATAAAATCTTTGGTACCCAACTTCTCGATTACGCTGATCACACCATTGTGACCGGCGGCCGAACCGCTCGGCTTGATGCGTACCGTCATCCACTCAAGATCCAGCTCGTCGTACACCAGAATCAGGTCCAGCTTCGGATGCAGCTGATGTTTTTCCATCAGCGGCTGGATCGACGTTCCGCTCAAATTCATGAACGTCTGGGGCTTGGCCAGCATCACCGGCTTGCCTGCATACTCCCCGACGCCGGTCAGCGCCCGCGAATCGGGACGCGTCACATGCACGCCCCAGCGCTCGGCCAGGCGATCCACCACCAGGAATCCCAGGTTATGCGGCGTGTTGGCGTACTGCTCGCCCGGGTTCCCCAGGCCGGCCACCAGAAACATGCGAGCCGGCCGCCGTTACTTCTTCTTGCCTTTTTCTTCGGCCGGCGCGGCCTCGTCCTTCTTGCCCTTCTTCACTACTTCAGGCTCCGCCACCACTGGGGCTACTTCGGCCACCGCCACCACTTCTTCGGCCTTCATGCCCACAATGTGGACCAGCACCGCGTCCGACGGGCTCAGCAGCTTCACGCCTTCGGCCAGCGGGATGTCGCTGGCGCGGCGCGCATCGCCCAGCATCATCTCGGTCACGTCGATCACGTACTTGTCCGGGATGTGTTCCGGAACGCACTCGATTTCCACTGTGCGCGTCACCAGTTCCAGCAGGCCGCCCTGCTGCTTGACACCCTTGGCATCGCCCTGCGTTAAGACCGGTACCGACACATGCAGGCGCTTGGTCAGGTCGATTCGCTTCAGATCGACATGCAGAAGGTTGGATTTGACGGGATCGTACTGCTCGTCCACCACCATCACCGGGGTCTGTTCCCCGCCCGCGATGGCTACGTCGAAGATGGTGTTGTGGCCGGTCTTGCTGCGCAGGATTTTCTGGATCTGCACCGGGTTCAACAGCACCGCCACCGGATCTTTGAACGCGCCGTAGACGACGCCCGGGACCTGGCCGCGTTTGCGCGCGCGGCGCGCTTCATTCTTGCCCCGCGTCGAGCGCAGCTCGGCAGGCACTACTGTATCGGTTCTCAAGTACTGACTCCTTCAAATTAGGGTCGCAAGTCCGATGTGCCGAAGCCATGCTTTCTGGCCGA
>DOZZ01000079.1:1439-2526 GCA_003517725.1 Bryobacterales bacterium
AAGCCATGCTTTCTGGCCGAAGCCGTGGGTTGCGTTGCCCCTCTTAATTCTGATTAATCAAACAAAATACTGACTGACGTCTCCTCGTGAATCGACTGCACGGCCCGCGCCAGTAATGACCCGATCGACAGCACCCGGATCTTGGAACACTGGCGGGCCTCTTCCGTCAGCGGAATCGAATTCGAGAAAACCACTTCCTTCAACGCCGACTTTTCAATGCGCTCCACTGCCGGACCCGACAACACGGCATGCGTGGCGGCCGCGGTCACACTCGCCGCCCCATGCTGCAGCAGCGATTCGCATACCCCAACCAGCGTTCCCGCCGTGTCGATCAGATCGTCGACAATCACGCAAGCCTTGCCTTTCACATCGCCGATCACATTCATGACCTCGGCGACATTGGCCTCTTCCCGCCGCTTATCGATGATGGCCAGCTTGGAATTCAGGCGTTTGGCCACCGACCGGGCCCGCTCCACTCCGCCGGCATCCGGCGACACCACCATCAGGCTGTCACTCGAAAGCGAACGGAAATGTTCGATCATGACCGGCCGGAAAAACAGGTGATCCACCGGAACATCGAAAAAACCCTGGATCTGCGCGGCGTGCAAATCCACCGCCATGACCCGATCGGCGCCGGCCTTTTCGAGCAAACTCGCCACCAGCTTGGCCGAAATCGGCACGCGGGGCTTGTCTTTGCGGTCCTGCCGACCGTATCCATAATAGGGTAACACTGCCGTGACGCGCTCCGCCGAGGAGCGCTTCAGGGCGTCCAGCATCAGCAGCAGCTCCATCAGGTTGCGCTCCACCGGGATGCAGGTGGGCTGGACCACGAAGACGTCGCAGCCGCGCACGTTCTCTTGGATTTGCAGATGGATTTCGCCGTCGGAAAACTGCTTGACGCGGGCGTCGCCCAGGGTCAGGCCCAGGCTGGCGCAGATCTCGGTGGCCAGTTCGGGGTTGGCGCGGCCCGAAAAAATTTTGATGCGCTCTGGATTCATTGCTCGGATCGGCTTCGGGGCGGCCATGTTTTGTCCAATGCGAACGGCGCAAGCCTTCGCCACCAGTTTCGCCGGAACTGCCGCCGGCT
>DOZZ01000079.1:2778-2906 GCA_003517725.1 Bryobacterales bacterium
AGTTGCGATTTGATTAATTCTAGCTTGGGATGTTGCCTGAATACAACCGCTTCGAAGTCGTTGTGGCCGGGGACGCTGGGGTTGCCGACGAATTCCTGGAAGGTACGGATTTTTTGCTGCCACGGCGC
>DOZZ01000079.1:3180-3620 GCA_003517725.1 Bryobacterales bacterium
CCCGTGCGATCGGCCAGCGGATAAAGCTCTTCACCGCGGCCTAATCCGGCCACTGCCCCGCCCTCCAGGAAAAACGGCACGTCACTGCCGAGGGCGGCCGCCATCTCGAGTAAGCGCCGCGTGGCAATCGGCCGGCGGGCCAGCACCGGCAGGGCCAGCAGCACCGCCGCGGCATCGGAGGATCCGCCGCCCAGGCCGGCGCCCATCGGAATGCGCTTACGCAAATGACAGCGCACCGTGCCGCCCTCGCCCCATTCGGCCAGACAGGCCCGGGCCGCGCGCTCGATCAGGTTATCGGGGATATTCGCGCCCTCGATTTCGATTGCCGCGTCGGCCGACTGGGTGTACTCGATGTGCAGATCGTCGGCCAGCGAAATGGTCTGGAAGACGGTGCGGAGTTCGTGAAAATGGTCCTCGCGGCGGTAGAGCACGCGCAGGTC
>DOZZ01000235.1:0-1851 GCA_003517725.1 Bryobacterales bacterium
TTCTACTCGGACCAGCACCTGCGGGCACGCACCGAGTTCACTAAGAAATACGAGCCTTTCAAGAAGCATGATCTGTCGGCCACCTTCGGCGGCCCGATCATCAAGAACCATACCTTCTTTTTCGCCTCGGTGGAGCCGTTGCGCTCGCAGGTATCGCAAGCCACTTCGGTGCGCACTTTTGAAAGCCCGGAATTCGTGGCGTTCGCGCAGACGGCCTTTCCGAACAGCATCGGCACCAAGCTGCTGACGCAGTATCCGCTGAACAACGTGGCCGTCACCAGCGTGGCGAAGACCGCCCAGCAGGCTTTCGGGTCGGACTGCGGCACGGCCGCGGCGGGGAACATCCCGTGCAACCTGCCGGTGCTCGACTTCGGCGCCTTCAAGCCCAGCCCCTTCCGCAACGCGCTGCAGTATAACTTCCGTATCGATCAGTATTTTGAGAAAGACCGTTTCTACTTCAGCACCTACCGGGTTAACCTCGACACGCAGAATCTTTCGCTTCGCAAGGGGTTCTACGACGTCGGCAATAACAACACCAACGCGTACCAGTTGAGTTACACCCACATCTTCCGACCCACGCTGCTGAACGAATTCAGCTACGGGCAGATTCGGGTACAGGGCAGCAGCGGCGCCACTACCGGGATTCCCTTCCACGTCCCGGACATCGGCATCAACAATGAAGAGGGCATCAACGGACCGTGGGGCCCGGCGACCTTCATCCAGCACAACTACAACTGGCGCGACGTGGTGAGCCTGATCCGCAGCCGCCATTCGTTTAAGTTTGGTTTTGAATACTGGAGCGGCGACGACGACGCGCAGTTTGCGGGCCCTTACTACCGCCCGCACTTCCAGTTCAATAACCTGCTGGACCTGGTGCGCGATCAGCCCTTCACGGAGAGCGGCGTCAACTTCAACCCGCTGACGGGCCTGCCCGCCAACGGCGCTTACCGCCACCTGCTGAACACCTTCGGAGGCTTTGCGCAGGATGAATGGAAAGTAACTTCGAACCTGACGGTAACGGCCGGCATTCGCTGGGACGACTACGGCAACCCGCATCCCGATAAGGTGACGGGCCAGGAAGGTAATGTGTACCTGGGCAGCGGCAGCGATTTGAACACGCAGTTCGCCAACGCCTACGTGAAAAGAGCGCCGGCGGTGTACGCGGGCCGGCTCAACAATAACTGGAGCCCGCGCATCGGCGTGGCGTACAACCCGGACAGAGTCGGCCGCACGCTAATCCGCGGCGGCATCGGGCTCTATCACAATTGGATCCCGCTGGGCGAAGCCAATCGCGTGCGGCAGAATCCTCCGGGCCTGATCAGTCCCACGTTCCGTGTGGGCGACCCCATTCCCCCGGTGTTCGCGCTGGGCACCAGCGACAAGGCGCCGTTCGGATTTCCCTTTCCGACTTTGCCGGCGGGCCAGTTGGACGCACGCGGCGGGTTAGTGGGGGCGAGGGCAAACGCGGGCGGCATCGATCGCAACATCAAGCCCGACAGCACCATCATCTACCAGATCGGCGTGGAGCGGCAGCTGCCCGGACGGCTGGTGGCGAGCGCCAATTACAGCGGCTCGTACACCTATAACGGTGTTTACGGCACCGACTATAACCGCTTTCCCGGAGACCTGCTGGATGGCAAGCTGGACCGGCTGAACCCCAGTTTCGGAACCATCTACTACGAGCGCAACGGCAACGTGATCAAGTACAACGCCGGCATCTTCGCGCTGCGCGAGGTGACCGGGCGCGTTACCTGGCAGGCTTCCTACACCCTCTCGCGGGCCACCGACTATGGGCAGGCTGGGTCGCGCATCAATCGGGATCCGGGCTACGCAGTGCCAACCCAGTACAAC
>DOZZ01000235.1:2073-4572 GCA_003517725.1 Bryobacterales bacterium
GGCAACCCGATCACAATCTTCAACGGACATCCGTTCGATCCGCTGCTGGATGCCAACGGTAAGGTGATTGGCCTGAAGCCGGACAGTGGCGACTACAACGCGGACGGCGTCAACTTCGACTTCCCGAACAAGCCGAGCACGGCCCTGCCGTCAAGCTTCAGCCGCCAACAGTACATCAACGGCATCGCGCCGGCGACCGTATTTGGGCAGCCCGCGCCGGGTACCGAGGGCAACTTGAAGCGGGCGGCGTATCGCAACCCCGGCTTCATCAACGTGGATGCCAGCCTGATTAAGAACAACCGCTTCGAGATGTTTCACGACAACATCGACCTGCAGTTGCGCTTCGAGTTCTTCAATGTGCTGAATCGGGTCAACCTGCAGGGCATTCACCGCGATCTGTCTGATCCGCTGTTCGGAAGGAGCACCTCGACTTTCGATCCGCGCATCCTGCAACTGGGCGCGCGGCTGGTGTTTTAAGGAGCGACGAATTGGTGTACACTGTTCTCAGGCGGCGTTAGCCGCTGAGTTTATCCGATACACCCGTAGGCGGGTACTATACAGGCCCAAGGAGTTCCGCTCCTTGGGCCTTCATCGTTTGGGCGCAATGAAGCAGAAAATTGCTGTTCTCATCGACGGCGGCCACCTCCGCGTATACGCGAGGAAAGCTAAGAAGTCTTACGCTCCCGATTATATAGAGAAGATCGCGCATGCCTGCGCCCTTGCGGATGAAGTCATCCACCGGATCCTCTACTACGACTGTCCGCCCTACGAGGGAGCGGCCATTCAGCCCGTCTCGGGAATCAAGAAGGAATTCAGCGGCTCGGACAAATGGCTACATGATCTGTCGCGCAAGGATTTGTTCGCGGTGAGAGTCGGAGTGCTGAAGTTCCGTGGGTTTGTCCTCAAACAGTCGCGAATCCCCTTCACCCCGACTGGGCCGCTGACAGACTCGGATTTCGACGCGAGATTCGAACAGAAAGGCGTCGATATGCGGATAGGCCTCGATATGGCAACGCTGTCGTCGAATAACTCGGTTGAGCTGATCGCACTCGTTACCAACGACACCGACTGCATACCTGCCATGAAACATGCTCGTCGCGCCGGTCTTCAAGTGGCCCTGATTGCAGTCCCGGGCTACCATCCAGCGCCAGAGCTTCTCGCCCATTCCGATTTTCGTCGTAACATTGCCTGGCCGACCTGAGCGGCAGTGCCCTAGTGTGCCCGCTGTTTTCTATAATGAAGCCTGCTGTGCGTCGCTTCCCCTCGGTTGTCCTCCTGTGCGGTCTGCTGGTTTGTCCATCATTGGCTTCCACGCCAGAAGACGAGAACATGCTGGAGCTGGTAGAGAGCCGGCTGCGGCAGGATAGCGGCAACCCGCGCCTGTGGGCCGCGCGCGGCGTGGCGCTGTCGCGGCTCGGAAGGGACGCTGAGAGCTTGCAGAGCTTCGAGCGATCGCTCGCCATTTCGCCCAAGTATCTGCCGGCGCTTGAGGGCGCGGCGGACGCGGCATTTCGGCAAGACCCGTCGCGCGCCTTGACTTATGTGAATCGCATCCTGGCGCAGGACCCGGGCAACACGACGGCGCATGCCATGGCCGGCGCCATCGCGTTCGAGGCGCGGGATTGCCCCGCTGCAATAGACCATTTTGAGCGTTCGGGCGAGGTGGCGCGCCATAGCGCGGAGGCTCTCGCGCAATGGGGCGAGTGCCTCGGCTCAACACATGCGGTGGAAAAGTTTCGTGCGTCGCTCCGCCTACGTCCGGATCCGCGGGTGCGCTTCCGCCTGGCCGTCGCGCTGCACCTGAGCGGCCAGCGGGATGCCGCGCTCGAAGCCCTGCGCGATGTCCCGCCGGATGCCGCAACCCGCAATCTTGCGGCGGCCATCTACGTCGCGCAGAACCGCTTTGCCGACGCCGTCGCGGCCTATCGCGAGGCCATCGCGCTGGCGCCGCGGGAGCAGCGCAACTACATCGACCTGGCTTCCCTGTGCCTGGATCATCAATCGTTCGACGTCGCGGCCGACGTGGTGAACGCGGGGCTCGCGGCCAATCCAAACTCCCCCGAGCTATATACTTTGCGCGGCGCGATTGCGGCGCAGTTTTCGCACATGGAGGAAGCGGCGGCCGACTTTGAGCGCGCCAGCCGGCTTGAGCCCGATCAGTTTTACAGCGATGCCGGCCTGTCGTTATTGCTGGAGCAGCAGGACCAGATCGACCAGGCCATCGCGGTGATTCGCCCGCGGCTGGCCCAGACGCCCGGCAGCGCGGCGCTGCATTTTATTCTGGGAGACCTGCTTCTGAAATCGCAGAACCTGACCGCCGCGCAGCGCGCCGAGGCCCGCGCCCAATTGACCGAGGCCATCCGCCTGAAGCCTGATCTGGCCAAGGCCCACGCCGTCCTGGGCAAGCTGCTGCTGCAGGAAGGCCAGGCCGGGCCGGCCGTGGCGCAGTTGCAACTGGCGCTGCGTTACGACCCGGCCGACCGCATCGCGCTGAACCAG
>DOZZ01000235.1:4684-7797 GCA_003517725.1 Bryobacterales bacterium
AAGCCGAGGTGCGGAAGAACAGCGTGCGCTTTGTGCGACTGGCTCCGGAGAAGCCGGCGCCGGTGCATCCATGACGTTGGGACGCCGCGGCTTTCTGGGCTTGCTGAGCATGCCGGCATTGCTGCGGGCGCAGGGTATCGCCTCGCGCAAAGTCGCGCCAACCTCCCGCGCCAAAGCTTCGGGCCTGCCGTTCGACGCCACTTTCGTCGATATCGCGCGGCAGGCCGGTCTGGTGCACCCCACCATCTACGGCCCGGAGGATCACAAGGACTACATCATCGAGACCGTGGGTTGCGGCTGCGCGTTTCTGGACTACGACAACGATGGCTGGATGGACGTGCTGGTGTTGAGCGGGTCGCGCGTCTCCGGCGCGCCGGCGGGCACGAGCAACCGGCTCTATCGCAATCGGCGCGACGGCACCTTTGAAGACGTCACCGAAAAGGCCGGGCTATTGCGCACCGGCTGGGCCTCTTCCGTCGCGGTCGCGGACTATAACAACGACGGCTACGACGACCTGTTCATCACCGGCTGGGGCCGCAACACGCTCTATCGCAACAACGGTAACGGCACCTTCACCGACGCGACTCGCGAGGCCGGGCTGCTCGACGCCGAAGAGCGCTGGGGCGCCGGTTGCTCCTTTTTCGACTACAACCGCGACGGCTACGTGGACCTGTTCGTCTCGAATTATCTGCAGTTCGATTTGAAGAAGGCGCGCAAGCCGGGCGCCGACAGCAACTGCACCTGGAAAGGCGTGCCGGTGAACTGCGGGCCGCGCGGCTTACCTTTCGGGCACCACTCGCTCTATCGCAACAATGGCAACGGCACGTTCACCGACGTGACGCAGGCGAGCGGCATCTCCAAGGCCGCGCCGGGCTATGGCATGACGGTGGTGACGGCGGATTTCGATAACGACGGCTGGCCCGATATCTATGTCGCGTGCGACTCCACGCCAAGCCTGCTGTTTCGCAACAACCACGACGGCACCTTCGAAGAAGTAGGACTGCTGACCGGCGTTTCGCTCAGCGAAGACGGCATGGAGCAGGCCGGCATGGGCGTGGGCGTGGGCGACATTCTATTGAATGGCAGTCTGGACATCTTTAAGACCCACTTTGCCGACGACACCAACATTCTCTACATCAACGACGGCAAAGGAAATTTTGAAGACCGCACGGTGCAGTCGGGCCTGGGTGTGGAGACGCGCTTTGTGGGCTGGGGCGCGGGCATCGTGGATCTGGATAACGACGGGAACCCCGACCTGTTTCTGGTGACCGGTAACGTCTATCCCGAAGTAGAGGCGAAGCTGCCTAGCTATCCTTTTAAAACGCCGCGGCTGATCTTCCGCAATCTGGGCGGCGGCAAACTTGAGGAACTGATCGACGAGGCGGGCCCGGCGATTACCAGCCGGCATGCCAGCCGCGGCTGCGCCTTTGGCGACTTCGATAACGACGGCGATATCGACGTGCTGATCGTCAATTTGAATGAGCCGCCATCGCTTTTGCGCAACGATCTGAAAGGCACGCACCACTGGCTGAAGGTGAAGCTGATCGGGACCGTGTCGAACCGCGGCGCGATCGGCGCGCGCGTGACGTGTTTCTACGGCGGCAAGCGGCAGGCGCAGGAAGTGCTGAGCCAGTCGAGCTTTTATTCCTGCAACGATCCGCGGCTGCATTTCGGATTGGGCTCGGCAATGGAAGCCGAGCTGCATATACGCTGGCCCAACGGCGCGGAGCAGAAATTATCGAACGTGAAGAGCGGGCAGATTTTAACGGTACGCGAGCCTGGCGGAAAGTAACGTCTTTCAGCAGCCGTGTTCTTTCGTGTGCTGCCGCAGCGCCCCAAACGACCGCTCTTTCTCGCCGAACACCTTTTCGAGAGTTTTGTCGAGAGCCAGCAGCCGCGCCTGATCGTTCGCGGTCAAAGCTTCAATCTGCTGTTTGGTGAGCTTGATGAGGGCCTGCAGGTTCTTAGCGGCCTCGCGTTGCAGCGCCTCGCGTTCGGAACAGATGGTGGGCATGTCGTGCATAGGCTAGCTTGGAACACCGCTTTGCAACACCTCTTGAATTTTGGTAAGAAGGCGCGTGGCCGTGTAAGGCTTTTGAATGAATCCGGCAACCGGCTGCGCCGTGAAGCGCCTTAGGATTTCGGCTTCGTTGTAACCGCTGGATAGAATCACCGGAATATCCGCCCGGATCCGGCGCAGACGCGTGAGCGCCTCTTCACCACCCATGAGCGGCATGGTCAAATCCAAAACCACCAGCGCAATGTAGCGATGCGCGGTCTCAAAGAGTTCGACGCCGGCCATGCCGTTTTCAGCCACCAGCACCTGGTACCCGCGGCTTTCCAACACCGCTTTCGCGACGTTCCGCACCATGGCCTCGTCGTCGATCACCAGGACCGTGCCGCTGCCCTCCATATTTTTCGGAACCGCGGAAGGCGCCGCGGCGGTCGCGACCGGCATGGCCGGGAAAATGATATTGAAGCTGGTCCCCTGGCCCGGCTTGGAGTAGACCTTCAACGCACCTTTGTGGCCACGGATGATGCCGGAGACGGCCGCCAGCCCCAAACCCCGGCCCGTGAATTTGGTAGTGAAGAACGGATCGAAGATTTTGGCCTGGGTCTCTTCATTCATGCCGCTGCCGGTGTCGTGCACTTCCAGACTGAGGTAGCGGCCGGGCTCAATGGGGCTGGGGCCGAAGGTCTGCGCGAGAAAACTTGAGTCTACTTCCTGCACGCTGGCGCGGATAGTAATGCTTCCGGGCTTGCCGTCGAGAGCCTCGCCCGCATTGATCACCAGGTTCATGATCACTTGCTGGATTTGGCCGGGGTCGGCCTCGATCAGCGGCAGCCCAGCCGGCAGATCCAAGTGCAATGCGACGTTGGCTCCGATCGAGGACTTCACCACCGCCAGCACTTCGCGCACCTCGTGGGCGAGATCGAGCGGGGAAAGCTGGAAGCGGCCCTGGCCGGCATAGGCCAGCATCTGGTGCGTCAGATGCGCCGCGCGCTCGGAAGTCTTGACGATCTCCTCGGCCAATGCGGCCTCGGCGGGGGGCAACAGCGACGCCAACAGGCTCGAGTTGCCCATAATGCCGGTCAGCAGGTTATTGAAGTCG
>DOZZ01000235.1:7967-8841 GCA_003517725.1 Bryobacterales bacterium
GCTTGGCGTCCGTAATATCGCGCGCGATCATGGCCAGCATAGGCTCCGGCTCGCTGGTCTGCGTGATCCGAAAGGTGGTCTGGTGCACGTCGATAAGATTGCCGGTGCCTTGGTTGGCGAACTGTGTCTCGCCCGTCCAGCGGCCCGTTTCGAGCGCCTGGGGAATAATGCGCTCGCGGGCATGGGCGCGGTGCGGTGCGTGAAACAGATCTTCGAAGCGGTGTGCGCGGGCGGCGGCCAAATTCTCGAGGCCGGTCATCGCGAGCCCGCTGCCATTCAGGAACAGCACCTCGCCCGACGGCGCAAACAATCCAATGCAGTCGCCGCTGTTTTCGACGAGTGCGACGAAGCGCTGCTGCTCGGCCTCAACGCGCCGGCGCGCCGCGAGGTTCTTCTCGGACTCGTGAAAGAGGCGGTCGTTTTCGCGCGCCACGGCATCCAGCCGCTCGGCCAGCGATTGCGATTGCGCCGTGGCCTGCCGCTCGAAACGCGCTTGCTGGACAGCGAAGTCGGCGATGCGCCCGGCTTTCAGGGCGGCGGCCAGCAGCGGCATCCAGATGGCGAGCGCGCGTCCGCGCTGTTCCTTCGGCGAGCCGCCGATGAGGGCCATCACGGTGCCATCGGCCAAAGCCGTGCCCGAAACGGTGCGCGGCGAGGCAGCATCCGGATAGGGGATCACGGCCTGCCGCGATCCGGCTGTTTGGCAGGTTTGCACGAAGGCGCGCCATTCCCGCCCGGCCGCCAACGTTTGCGGAAAACCTGGCGCGGGCATGGCGATCCCCAGATCCGGATCGGGCACGAACAGCAGCAGATATTCGCAGCCGAGCCAGGCGCACAAGGCTTTGAGCGACGTGTCGCGGGTGGGCGCATCGGC
>DOZZ01000235.1:8936-9998 GCA_003517725.1 Bryobacterales bacterium
AACATCACTCCGGAAACACGCACACCACCGCGGTGCAGTTGTGGAAGCCGCTGAACTGGCCTGTGACGCGCGCCATTTGGCCATAGGTGTTGCAACCGGCATATTGGGCCGGTCGCAGGGCTTCGGTCACGGCATCGAGTTCCAGACCAAACTCCCGGCCCATGCGCAGACGCGTAGCCGCGCAATCAAAAAACAAAGCCGCCGACGCGGCATTGCCCTGCAATTGGCCGAGCGCCGCGCGGGCCGCGCTAGAAGCCGCGCCGGAAGCCGACGTGTGGCTGGTTTGCATGATGCGCACCAGCGAGCCGGCGGGGATTTCGGCGGCGCACAGAACGGCCCCGGTAGCATCAATCCCGAGCGGCACGCGCAGTTTGTAGCCGCCGCCGGTTTCGATGCCGAGAACGTTGTGCAGAAAAAAGGGCACGGGGTCGCCGCGATCGAACGATTGCCCGGTGCTCTCGGCGTGTTCCGCAAACATCTCCACCGCGGGTATGGCATTCAGGCTGACCACGCGCATGCCGTCAGCCTCGGTCACGCGCATCGCAGCCCCCGCCGGAAGCCAGCCATGGCTGACGCCGATGCCCACCGGCTTGGTGGAAAGAATTTCGAGTGCGACGGCCGCATTGGTCAGCACCCGCGTGCCGAAGAAAACGTGGGTGCGCTGGAACCGCTCGTCATCGCCCGCGCCGCCGCCGAAGATCTGGTAGCGGCCGCCGGTGAGGAGGGTCAACTGCTCCAGCAGGTCTTCAGTGTAACCGGCCAGCACGTCGGACAACACCAGGGCCGAGCGGTACTCGAAAGTGTTGGAGTTCAGCCCGGCAAAACCGTTGATCAGGCGTCGCGCCGAGAGGTTGCGATCCGCCGTGACGTCTTCCGCCACGCCGGCGGAGAAGAGCATCTGGTTCGAGACGATGGCCACGGCGCACGCCGCGGCGCTCAAATTCTTCTCGTTGGTGAACTCGCCCGCCGAGGAGCAGCCCACCAGCACTTTGGGGTGGCAGGCATCGGTTAGCGATTCGAGCAGCGGCGCGAACGAATAGGAGGGCGACGCGAATAGCATCA
>DOZZ01000235.1:10096-13422 GCA_003517725.1 Bryobacterales bacterium
TCCCGCAGTTCGGTTTGCACGACGATGGACCGGGTCACAACCAAGAATGTAGCAGTTACGGCGATTTTAATCGTGCTGCAGGAAGTCGCGCAGGTCGCGATTTGTGGATGTCGCCACAACCGTGGCGGCCAGCAGCATGCCGCAGGCGCCGTACAGTACCCGGATGTTATTGCCCATCGCGTCGCTAAGCATGCCGATGGCGAACATGGCGATAGGCGTGATGCCCTGCGTGGTCATCAGCAGCACCGCGCCGACGCGCCCGCGCTTATTCGGTTCGGTTTGCTGGATAAACGCGTTCAGGGAGATTAGTGTAACGATGCCGATCAGCGCGCCCAGCAGGCCGATGAGAAGCGCCACGCGCCAGAAGGTTTGCAGGAAGGCCAACGCCACGATGATGGCGGCGCAGCCCCCGACGCAGCCGAACAGAGCGGCGTGGCGGCGGTGTTGTTGCGGCGGCAAGCGGCCCGAGATGGCGTAGCCGGTCAGCAAACCAACGCTCAACGCCGCCAGCAGATACCCATAGCGCGCCAGCGGCTGGCCCAGGCTATTGGTGGTGTAAAAGGGCAGGAAAACGATGACCGGAGTAGTCAGCACATTCAGCGGGATCGCCGCCAGCAGCAAAACCCGCATGCCGCGCCGATGCCACACGTACGAGAAACCTTCGCGGATGTCGTGGAAAATGCCGGGGCGTTGTTCATGCGGCGCCAGAATGACGCGGGCATCGGTCCGCACGAACAATTCCGCCAGCGCCGAGACGAAGTACGAGCCGGCGTTGACCCAGAACAGCACGGCCGGTAGATAGCGCGTCAGCAGGACGCCGCCCAGCAACTGTCCAACAATCAGCGCCAGAAAGCCCGATGCCTGTGAGAAGGCCATGGCCGCGCCCACGTCGGCCTTGACCACCAGACTCGGAATCAAAGCATTCAAGGCCGGCGACGTGAAGGCGATGGCGCTCGACAAAATCACGGTGCCCAGGAAGAGGCCCAGCGCGTCGTACGAGACGTGTCCGGGCTGACCGTACAGCAGCATCGCCACGACAGCCGAGACCATGCCACACAACAGGTCGCAGGCGATCAGGATGTTGCGCCGCGACAGCCGGTCGGCGCACGCTCCGCCGAGCGGTCCAAGCAGCAGCAAAGGCAGCGCCGCCAGCGCGCTCATCAGGCCCACCAGGGTGGCCGAATTAGTGACTTGCTTGAGCCAGAAGGCGGTCGCGGCCAAAGCCATTTGAGAGCCCGCCTGGTTGACCAGCTGCCCTTGCGTGAGCAACACAAAATTGCGGTTGAGGAAGGAAGGCTTGCTCATGTGGGGGGCGCGCAATCAGAGCGGAGGGCTGGTGCGCCCGAGAGTAAGCGAGACGCTGCGCAAATGCAAGTAGAGATACAGGCCAAGCACAGCTCTCGTTAATCCAATTATGTCTCGGGATTTTCTGTAGGTGTCGGCGAGACGGAGATCTGAACGCGCAGAAAAGGAATTAGCAGAACTGGTAGCGACGCTCTCATCGCTTCGCTTTGGGCATACTCGCGAAAATAAGGCCAATAATTATAGACGGCATTCCCCGTCGAGAATGCATTTATTTGCTCCTGAGTTGGGATAAATTCTTCTTGAAGTTGATATACAACTTCAAACCTCGCGGTTAAATCCATCACCGGGGCGGCCACTTCAGCTTTGTCCATAACAAGTACATGAAGGGTGAAGTCTATGACAACCCGGAGCCAACATCCAGAAAGATTCGTCTCAGCCGAACTGTAGCTGAGCTTCATCGTGAGCGGAACTGAACTATGAACCTCGGTTTTGTGGGCATCTAAAACCGACCTGATTAAATTAACAGACCGGATTTCAGCTCGCGTATGGATAGCGCTGGAATGCTGTATTTGATCGCTCGTTTGTTGAAGGACAAAAGACATTAGGCCGCGTAGGCAAACTGCCGGCTCGGGGCAGGTATGTGTGCCTGAACCTGCATCGAAAGTTCAGGCAAACTGCCTTTACACTCTACTGTGAGGAGTGATCTTCGTTTCAAACACCTGCGTCACCGGTAACGCAACTTCGACTGAGAGCTTAAGTCCAAGGGCTTTGAGAACCGCTTTTAAGCTGTTGAGTCCCGGATTCCCTTTATGCGAAAGCATTTTGTAGAGGCTCTCACGATTGAGGCCGGCCACCTCTGCGACCTGTGCCATTTGGTTCGCCTTCGCTACATCGCGGAGTGCCAAAAGGAAAACGGCATCGCCCCCTTCCTCATTGTCCTCAAGAGCGGCGCGGAGATACTCAGTAGCGTACGCGGAATCGCGCAGGCGCTCCAATAAATCAGTTTCATAACTCTTTGTTCGCTTTGGCATATTAACTTTTATAATCTCGCCAGAATTTTCTGGCTTGTTCAATGTCTGATTGTTGTCGACGCTTAGTGCCCCCGCAAAGAAGAACAACCAGCGTGCGTCCGTCTTGGGCGCAGTACAAGCGATATCCCGGACCTGTGTCCAGCTTCAGTTCAATTACGCCCTCGCCAACCTCATCGCAGTTGCCGAACAAGCCCAATCGAACCCTCGTGATGCGTTTGTCGACTTGAGCTCGGGCCACGTGATCCTTGAGCGACTCCAACCACTCCTTAAAAGGGCAGTTACCATCTCCATCGACATAAAATTCAACTTCTCGGGGTAGGGCTTCCACTTTTATTTTCGCTCAGATTCCGCCCCACACGGTTTGTAGCCTATGGACTACACATGTAGAGACTATCAGCAGGCTTGCTGGGTTGCAAGCAATCCTAACCTTTCCCTGATCTCCACGTGTTTCGAACAGCACCCAATCGGCCCCTGCCAAGTATTTGTTTCCGCAATCAAGATCTGGCACCGAAAGCTGCAAGGTACGGCAAGTAAAGGGAAAGTTTGAGACTTCAAAGCTTTTAAGTCTTCTCCGGCCACGGCAGGACGAGGGCCAAGTGGCGACCTCACAAAAAATCCAGCAAAATTCCGAATCCGAGAGAATGCTGAAATCGGGGCACTGCAAGCTGGGCTGTCTCTCAGGTCCTCCGGCCCACGCAAGCTCATGAAAAACTTCTATAGAAGGCCGAGCGTGTGTCTCCCCGGGGACGCTAGTTTTTTCGACCCTGGTGCGCCCGAGAGGATTCGAACCTCTGGCCTTTTGCTCCGGAGGCAAACGCTCTATCCAGCTGAGCTACGGGCGCACAGAGTTCCATTGTAGCGCGGCGTCGTCATGCTATCCTCTTCGTTGAACCGCCAAACGCCGGAGAGGTGGCTGAGTGGTCGAAAGCAGCGGTTTGCTAAACCGTCGTAGGCCTTTAAAGTCTACCGGGGGTTCGAATCCCCCCCTCT
>DOZZ01000323.1:0-350 GCA_003517725.1 Bryobacterales bacterium
CGTGAATGAAGGGACGGGCCGTTCGGCGCGCGGGCCGGAAGGGCAGCGCCGCCGGGATGCACGTGAATGAGTTGCCGTAATGATTCTCGACTTCGTTCGCGTCCGTGCTGCGGAAAGACCCTTCGTAAGCCTCGTGGTTGGCGGAAACGATAACGTACGATCCATCGGCATTGAAGTGGCGATCCAGCGTGAACTTGTAGCCCGGAATCATCTGCCGATAACTGCTGGCGCCGCGAATCTCAAGCATCGGCGTTTCCAGTTGCTGCATGCGGATGCCGGCGACGCGCTTATTGTCGTCGAAGATTTTTTGCAGATCCGCCGGTTTATCGCCGCCGCTCTTGTCGATTCCA
>DOZZ01000323.1:415-2464 GCA_003517725.1 Bryobacterales bacterium
ATGCCCTCTTCTTCCATCAGCCGCGATGCGAAATCGAAGTCCGATTCGCGGTACTGCACGCAAAAGTCGCGGGAGTGAAAGGTGCCTTGTATTTCGAACGCGACATCCAGGCCGTCCAGCACTTTTTTCAGGATGTCGATAACGGAAATATGCTGGAAGATGCGGCTGCGAACGCGCTGCGTCAGGAGCCAGAATTGCGGCTCGACGCGCATGCGGTAGTGCGTGAACTCTTTGTCCCGCGCGAACTGCGTGAAGCGCGTGGCGATGCCGTGGAAGGGGCGCTTGTCGCCCAGGTCGCTTACTTCCAGTCCGAAGCCGGTCTTCTGGCCCAGCAGTTTATCGAACTCAATGTTGGTGCGATTGGTGGCCCGCAGATCGAGGTCGAAATAAAACAGCTCCGAGATAGCCTCATGCCCGGTAAAGCCCGTCAGCAGCAGGCCCTCCACGGGAGTATCCAGATAAAGGTATCGATGCTCCGTGCTGTAGTCGGGGGCCATGAGTCTACGAGTAAACGAAGGAAGAATCGGGTCCCACGCTGACATGAATTCCGGTCATCTTTTCGCCTTCCGCCATTTTGCCGAGCAGTTGCCGTGAGATTTCGGGCAACAGCGTATTCGTCAGGATATTATCCACGTTGCGCGCGCCGCTCTCCACCTCGGTGCAGCGGCTGGCTACTTCGTCCACCAGTTTGTCGTCGAACTGCAGAGCAACTTTATGGTTCTCCTGCAAGCGGCGCTGAATTTTGGCGAGCTTCAAAAGGATGATCTTGCGGAGCGCCTCATCGCGAACCGGGAAGTAGGGGATCACCACCATGCGGCCCAGAAAAGCCGGCTTGAAGATCTTGTTCAACTCGGGCTTGAGCGCCTTGACCAAGCCCTCCTGACTCGGCATGGTCTCTGGATCGGCCGTCAGCTTCATGAGCGTGTCGGTCCCGGCGTTCGAAGTCAGGATGATAATGGTGTTCTTGAAGTCGATTTCGCGGCCTTCGCCGTCTTCCATCATGCCTTTATCGAAGACCTGGAAGAACAGTTCCAGCACGTCGGGATGCGCCTTCTCGACTTCATCCAGCAGTACGACCGAATAAGGCCGCCGCCGCACCGCCTCGGTCAGCACGCCGCCCTCGCCATAGCCCACATAGCCGGGGGGCGATCCCTTCAGCGTAGAAACCGTGTGGGCTTCCTGGAACTCCGACATATTGATGGTGATCAGGTTGCGCTCGCCGCCATAGAGCAGATCCGCCAGCGCCAGCGCCGTTTCCGTTTTGCCGACGCCGCTTGGGCCAACCAGCATGAAGACGCCGACCGGTTTGTTCGGGTCTTCAAGGCTGGCGCGATGCGTCCGAATGCGCTGGCTGATGCCCTCGAGAGCATGGGTTTGCCCGATGACGCGAACGCCCAGGTGCTGCTCGAGCGAAAGCGCGGTGGCGATATCGTCCTTCAGCATCTTGCCGGCGGGAATGCCGGTCCAGGCCGAAATCACTTCGCCCACGATCTGCCCGTCGACGCACACGCGGATCATGGGCGTCTCACCCTGCAGCGTGTCGAGTTCCATGTTGAGCTGAGCCAGATCCGCGCGTAATGCGTCGGCCGACCCGTCGCTGCTCTCTTCGATTTTGCCGCGCAGGTCGCGAATGCGGTTCACCAGATCGCGTTCTTTCTCGAACCGCGTCTTGAGGGTTGCCAGTCGCTCCTCAGTGGCCTTCTTCTGCGTGGCAATGCCATCAAGGCGTTCCTGATGGTTGGTCCCGACGGCCGTTTCGCGCATCAAAACGCGCTCCTGCACCGTGAGGTCGTCGATCTGCCGCATGGCATCTTCCATTGCGGCGGGGACCGAATTTTGTCCCAGGGACAAGCGCGCGCAGGAAGTATCGAGCACGCTTACGGCTTTGTCGGGCAACTGGCGCCCGGCCAGGTAACGATGCGAGAGGCGCACCGCCGCGTTCACGCCTTCATCGAGGATGCGCACCTTATGATGCTTCTCGAGCGCCGATACGATGCCGCGCAGCATCACCATGCACTGCACCTCGGTGGGCTCTTCCACTTTGACCAC
>DOZZ01000323.1:2691-4229 GCA_003517725.1 Bryobacterales bacterium
ATGATCGGAATGGGCGACGATTTCACTTCTTCGATCAGCCCCTTCAAGCGATTCTCGAATTCGCCCTTGATGCCCGCGCCTGCCTGCAACAGCGCAAGATCGAGCGAGCGCAGCGAGACATTCTGCAGCGATGGCGGAACGTCGCCGTTGGCGATGCGCAGCGCAAAGCCCTCCACCACCGCCGTTTTGCCGACGCCCGCCTCACCGGTCAGGATCGGGTTGTTCTGGCGCCGGCGCGTCAGGATGTCGATCACCTGGCGGATCTCGAAATCGCGGCCCAGCACGGGGTCGATCTTGCCCTTCTTGGCGTTCTCGGTCAGATTGACGGTGAATTGATCGAGGTTGGTGGTCTTGCCGCCCGCTCTGGCGGGCTGCCCCGGTTCAGCCGACGGCGCGGGGCCGGAGTCCTCGGCGGAGCCGCCCACAATCGAGAGAAGATCTTTGCGCAGCGCTTCGGGCTCGATCTTCTGCAGTTCTTTGCTGACGTCTTTGGCGATGCGCGCCAGATCGGCATCGGAGACCAGCGCCAACACGATAAACCCCGTGCGAATGCGGTCGGCTCCGAAATCGATGGAGCCCAGGGTCCAGGCTGCCGTGAGCATCTTCAGCACGGAGGGGCTGATCGCAGGGGTCCGCGCGTTGCCCGACTTGAGCTTGTCTAGACTGCGCTCGAGTTCTTTCTGGAAGCGTGAGGAATCGATTCCGAACTGCCGGAAAATGCGCGAGGCGTCGCTCTCGCCCGCTTCCAGCAGCTTCAGGAGGAAGTGCTCGATTTCGATGTCGTAGTGCGTGCGCGAGAGACACAGGCCGGCGGCCGCTTCGAGCGTGCTCCGCGCCGTGTTATCCAGTCTTCCGATTAGCGACTTCAGGTTCACATTCATAGTCTCGGTCTCGCTCTCCCCATCTCAAATCCGCAAAACGGCATCATCCGGATCGCGCTCGAGCGGCCTCGATGCGGCCCAGGACGTCCATCCCAGCAGCGGCGCCGTCTCCCCGGTCTGGCCCAGTTCGCAGGCCGGCGCCTCCTCGTGCTTCAACACGAGTTGTATCTCGAAATCGATCTCGCCGCCCGAAAAAAATTGCGTCAACGCCTTCAGAGGACCGTAAGCAGTCCCATTCGGAAGAAAATCCAGATACTGGCGGACGCTCAAAGGCCCGATCCGCACGCGCACTCCGGATTGCTGGTCCCAGATTTCGTCCCCGACGATGGCGCCGGCGCCCAACTGCTCGGAGTAGGTGTTGGCCTTGTCGAAACAGCACTGGGCGTCGGGGTCAAGCGCCTGCCAGGCCCCGGCGAACTGCTCGATCTCCACCGGCACATCGAAATAGTCCGACAAGATCTGGCGCAGCGCCGTGGCCGAGCGCGGCTGCAGCGAGAGCAGACCGGAGTAGTAGAGCAGGGCATCGTCCGGAAGATCCTGGCGGTCCTGCAAGCCTTGCGTGCCGAGGCCGATCAGGTCCAGCAGGTGATGCGAAAAGCGGTCGCGCTCGCCGCGCTCGTAGGCAATCGGGAAGCGGTATTTTTCCCATGCCTGATA
>DOZZ01000323.1:4384-7263 GCA_003517725.1 Bryobacterales bacterium
TTCACGGTCACTTTGGGCTGTCCGGTTTCGGGCCATTCAACCGACTGGACCTGGCTGGCGGGAAACGCGGAAGCGGGGTTCGCCGTGAATCGCGCGACTTCCTTGGACGGGCTGACGAAGCAGCCCACAGGCTCGCGGTCCGGCTCGAGCTGCGCCAGCAGGCGCACCAGCTGGAAGAACTCAAACTCCTGCGGCCTGTCCCGCAGCAGTGCTTCGATTGCCGTCATCGTTTCGGTCGACATACTGTTCCGCGGTTACATCAAAATTCTGCGTCCCGCCCGTGGCGGCCACTGTTTGAGCGCTTCTTTTCTCTGGCGCGTGCGGGCCACCAACTGGCTGAAGCTGTTCATCGAAACGTACAGGCCCAGGAAGGTTTCGAGCACGCTGGCGAACAAAAACACGCCACTGCCCACGAACTGTTCCTCATCGAACTCCATTTCAACCCGCGTGCCGCGGGCGAAGGCGATGCCGTTCTCCGACACAATACGAGAAAAATGACGGCGGCTTTGGACGCTCAGAATGCCGTCGATCTGTTTCTCCGAATAGGCCGACCCGGTAAAACTATAGAGCTTCAGAACTTCCTGCAGTGCCTCGCGGCCCCCGTCCACCAGCGAAAGATAGTTCAACGAAAGGTGCGAGATCAAGCGCCAGAGCGACCCTTTGCCCGTCGGCGGCCGAAGCGTTCCGGTGGGCTTCTTCAGAGCCACGATGCGTTTGATGGCCGCGCCGCCCTCCAGCTCAAAATCGCCCGCTTCGTTGCCGAAGGGCAGGCGCGAGGGCAGGTCGCGGTTGGTGCACGTGGTCCGCACGGTCAGCGTGTCGGCATCTGGTCTTCTGGGGCGGTTCGACAGGTCGACGAAGGACATGGTGATCTCCGTGCCCTCATCGTTGCGCTTGCCGGAAGGCCGGCGTTTGGCCAGCCAGAAAATCTGCTGACTCTCGCGGATCGCGGCATGACGATACGAATAGAACGGTTCAAAGTGCATCAGCTCCTGAGACTGCGGATCGATACTGACGACTTCGTCCACTGAAAACACTTCCATCGCGTTCTGGCGCCGCACATCCGGCGTCAGCGGGTATTCGTAACGGCGCTGATCCAGCAGAATCGGCTCGGCCGTTTGGGCAAACAGATTCACAATCGGCGCGCAGTTCAACCGGAACGTCTTCGAGGAAATTCCCAGCTCGATCACCTGCCTGCGGTCGGGCATCTCAAACGGCGAGATGAGGAACACCACCTCCGCGCGATCTTTGAAGCCGTTGGGCCAGGCCGTGTCGAGATCCAGCAGGTCGAGAAACAGGAATTTTTCCGGAAACGTGAAGTATTCCTGCAGCAGCCGGTAGCCCAGAAAAGAGCGGCGCGGGTAGGGCAGCATGCTTTCGTCTTCGGCGAACCCGGCGGGTTGCAGCGCCTCCGGACGCAGCGTGACGGGCCGGACTTTCGAGTTCGGCGTGGGATCGCGGACGATGATCTGCACGCAGTTGCAACAGAGCAGCTCGTACAGCGTGTGGGTCAGATTATCGTCGCCGCTCAGGAAAAAGCGCAGGCCGCGCATGCCCAGTTTGTCTAACGTGACCTCCGGGGGGCAGCGCAACTCGAAGCGTATGGCGGCCGATGCTTCGAGCGATTTGACCGGCGGCGACAGGCGGTCGGGCGTTTTCCACTCGGCGCCAGAGAGCGTGACCGGCCAAACCGTAGTTTCATAGCAGGTCCGGAACTGGCATGGGACGCCCGCAACCGGGCGCGAATTCAGCTGCGAGCCGCGCGCGATTTTTTGCGCCGTGGTCATGCCGCCGGGGCCCGCGTCCACGTGAAACTCCACAATCGACATCGACGGAATGGGCCGGATGTAGTGCGGATACAAAATACTGAGCAGCGCCTCGGTGATCTCCGGAAACTCGTCGTCGATTTTCAGGTGCACGCGGGCGGCGAGGAACGAAAAGGCTTCGAGCAAACGCTCGACGTGCGGGTCTTCGCACTTGTCCGGTTCGAGCACCAGGCGCGAGGCTATCTTGGGATATTTATCGGCGAACTCCGAGCCCATCTGGCGCAGGAAGTTGAGCTCGCGCTCGTAGTACAACAGCAGGTCGTCACGCACCGCGCTCACCCTCGATCTTGTACTCGCCGCTGGTCATTTGCAGCACGGTATCGAACGAGATGTGCTCCGGCGCGGGATCCATCTGCAGCAGGCCTTCGATTTGAAAGCGCAGCGCGCGGCTGCCTTGCGTCGGCGCGTCCGCCAGCGTGACCTTCACATCTTTCAGACGAGGCTCAAACAGCGCCACCGTGGCTTCCAGAACCCGCAGCAGTTTCCCGCGATCTCGCGGCGAGCTGACACTGAGCGTTGTGAAATCGGGCAAGCCGTAATGATACAGGGACTGATTCAACTCCGCGAAGGACTCCGGCGCGGGTTCGGCGATGCGGCGCGTATTCAGCAGCCATTCCAGGTCGCGCCGCAGCGAAATTTTCAGCAGCCGGATGGATTGCGCGCGCGCCACCGGCTTCTCCGCCCGGGTTAGAGGATCCCGGTCGATCAGCCGTTCGAGTAAGCTCTGCGTGACGTTGGAGTCGGGCTCGCCTCGGGCCATAAAAGGGTTCAGCTGGTGCAGGCCAGAGCCTGAATCGGATCCAGCCGGCAGATGCGAGCATAGATTTTCTGCTTCGCCGCCGGATCCCCGTTCAGCTTCTCGATCGAGCGGTACAGCAGCGACAGTGCATGCGCCACCATGTCCGCGGATTCCCATGTTTCGAGTTGATGGCGCTCGATTTCGTCCAACAGGTCCTCGAGAATCGGATGCGCCAGCGCATCGTGGCCGGTAGCCATGCAGAGCTGCGCCAACTGCACCTTGCGCTGGAATCGCCCGCGCCCGCAGACCTGCAG
>DOZZ01000211.1:0-495 GCA_003517725.1 Bryobacterales bacterium
TCAACCACACAGAGTTTTTTCGGCTGATTAGTGACGCCTGATCGTTCACCCTCTAATTAGACGCGATACTTCTGGTTGGCCTCACCGCGCAGGTCGAAAAAACCCTGCTGAACGGTGCCGGAAGGGAGGCCGGCTGAAGCCGCCCGCAGCTTCAAAGCCGAAGTACAAAGCTTTTTCGTGAGCGTGGGTCGCCGACCGAAAACGATGACCGGCGCCACAGGCGTAGGGAGCGGGATTGTACGTGCATTGGCACGTTTCTCCCAAAAGCCTTACACTCATAAAAATCATGCTTCGAGCAACCCTCGCGCTGCTGGCCCTGTCTACCGGCATTGCCGCCGCGCAGTTCCATTTGCCCGTCACTTACTACCGGCTTCCGAACGGCCTCCGCGTGACGTTCTCGCCGGACCACACCGCGCCTACCGTGGTGGTCGCGGTCTACTATCGCATCGGCTTCCGGGTCGAGCCCAAAGACCGCACCGGCTTCGCCCACCTGTT
>DOZZ01000211.1:577-5672 GCA_003517725.1 Bryobacterales bacterium
GAACACATGATGTTCCAGGGCTCGCAAAATCTGGGCAAAATGGAATTCATCCAACTGGTGCAGAAGAACGGCGGCGTCCTGAACGGCTCCACGCGCTTCGACTTCACCAACTACTTCGAAGTCCTGCCGTCGAACAAACTCGAAACCGCCCTGTGGGCCGAAGCCGACCGCATGCGCGGCCTCGCCATCACCGAAGCCAACCTCACCAACCAGAAGGGAGTGGTGAGCAACGAGGTCAAGGTCAACGTTCTCAACCGCCCGTATGGCGGCTTCCCGTGGCTCGACATGCCGCAGATCGCCAACACTAATTTCTATAACGCGCACAATTTCTATGGCGATCTGAAAGACATCGAAGCGGCCACGCTGAGCGACGTGCAGAGCTTCTTCAAGACTTACTACGCGCCCAACAACGCCGCGCTGGTGATTGTGGGCGACTTCGACGAAGCGCAGGCCCGCGCCATGGTGCAGCGCTACTTCAGGGCGATTCCGGCATCCAAGCTGCCGCCCATGCCCGACCTGACCGAGCCGCCGCAAAAGGAAGAAAAGCGCGCCGCGCACAGCGATCCCCTGGCCAAACGTCCCGCGCTCGGCTTCGCCTATCACATGCCCACGCGCAACACCCCCGAATACTACGCGATGGGTTTGATCGACCAGATCCTCATAGAAGGCGACGACAGTCTGCTGGCCCAGGAACTCGTCAAGAAGAAGGGTTACACCGGGGGTGTTGAAGGCGGCATTAATCTGCTGGGCAACATGTTCAACTACAGCGGCCCCATGTTGTTCACCATCTCGCTGTTCCATGACGCCAATAATCCGGCCAACCAGATTCTGGCCGACGCCAGCGCCGTGATCGATGAGCTGGCGGCCAAACCGGTTAGCCCGGCCGTGCTCGATCGCGCCCGCATCAAACTGCGCTCCAGTCTCTATGACAATATCGATGAGACCTTCGGCTTCGGCCGCGCCGACCTGCTGGCCAGCTTCGCGTTGTTCGACGATAATCCGGCCCGCATCAACACGCTCGAAGCGGAGTTCGCCAAAGTCACGCCCGAGTTGATCCAGAAGACCGCGCGCGAGTACCTGCGGCCCGGCAACCGCACGGTGCTGACCATCGAGCCCGCCGCCGCCGCGACCGCCAAGTAGCCCGAGAACAATATGAAGCCCGCCAAACACACTGCCGCATTGATTCTGGCCACGGCCTTCCTGGTCTTCGGCGCCGACCGCGAGACACCGCCGCCGGGCGGACCCGCCAAGCCCTTCACGCTGCCCGCGCGGCAGGACTCGACCCTGCCCAACGGCATGAAGATCACGCTGGTGCCCTATGGTTCCACGCCCAAAGTGACGCTCTCGGCCGTAGTCCACACCGGCCGCTTCACCGAATCGGCCGGGCAGACGTCGCTCACGGACCTGGTCACGCGGCTGATGAAGGAGGGCACGGCGACGCGCACCTCCGAGCAGATTGCCAGTGAAGCCGCGGCCATGGGCGGCAGCCTGGAAGTTGCCGTGGGACCCGACGAAACCGCGTTCAGTATCGACGTTCTGGCGGAGTTCGCGCCACGCGCCGCGGCACTGCTGGCCGACGTGTTGCAGCATCCGAAATTTCCGGCCGCCGATCTCGAACGCCTGAAGGGCGACATGGCGCGCCAGATCGCTATTGCCCGGTCCACGCCGAATTCGATTGCGGCCGAACGCTTCCGCGCGCTGCTGTTTCCGGAACACGCATATGGCCGGACGTACCCCAGTAACGAGCAGTTGCAAGGCTACAACCTGGACGCCGTCCGCGCCTACTACGCGGCCAATTTTGGCGCGGCGCGTACCCACGTGTACGCGGCCGGCAAACTCGACGCGGGGCTTGCGCCGGCGATCGCGAAGGCCTTCGCACCGTGGAGCGCCGGCTCTGAACCTAAGATCGAAGCCGCGCATCCGTCTTACCAGCGCCGCATTGACGTGATCGATCGCCCCGGCGCGGCGCAGTCGACGCTCTACATGGGACTGCCGGTGGTCGACCCCACCAATGCCGACTACATCACGCTGCAGGTCTTGGATTCGCTGTTGGGTGGCAGCTTCGGCTCGCGCATCACGTCCAATATTCGCGAGCAGAAGGGCTACACCTATTCGCCCTTCAGCACGATCGTGCCGCGCGCCGGCACGGCCTACTGGGCCGAGATGGCGGATGTCACGACGGCGGTGACCGGCGCGTCGATGACTGAAATTTTCAAGGAGATTGACCGGATTCGCGCCGAGGCGCCGCCGGCCGATGAGTTGCGCAGCATCCAGTCGTATCTCGCGGGGATTTTCGTCTTGCGCAATTCGTCGCGCCAGGGCGTGATCCGGCAACTGTCGTTCGTCGATCGCTACGGCTTGGGCGACCAGTACCTCGCCACCTACGTGCAGAAGATATTGGCGGTCACGCCGGCCGACATTCAGAAGATGGGCGAGAAGTATATCCAGCCGACGAAGATGACGATGGTGGTGGTGGGGGATAAGAGCAAAATCGCGAGTCAGTTACCGCAGTGAAGGCAACTTTTGACAGACCGATGCCGAGCGGGGACACACCTGCTGATGTGTCCCCCGAGCGGCTTTGGCACGCAATGGAAGGTTTTCGAGCGTGCTACGACGCGGACATTGCGTGGATTGATGTCGCGGCGCGCTTAAAAACCTTCTAGCAGATGGCCCATCTTCTGCCGCTTGGTCTCCAGATAACTGCGGCGCGTCTCGGCGTGCGCCACGATCACCGGAACGCGCTCCACCACCTCGATGCCGCCGCGCTGCATGGCTTCCACCTTTTCGGGGTTATTCGATAACAGCCGGACCCGCGTGATGCCGAAGTGGCGCACAATGGCCGCCGGCAGCTCATAATTGCGCAGATCGCTTTCGAAGCCCAACATGCGGTTGGCCTCTACCGTGTCGGCCCCGCGA
The DNA here is from genome assembly GCA_003517725.1 of Bryobacterales bacterium. Classification (GTDB taxonomy): domain Bacteria; phylum Acidobacteriota; class Terriglobia; order Bryobacterales; family Bryobacteraceae; genus DOZZ01. Next base: position 3,494 of record DOZZ01000211.1, read on the forward strand.
TCCTGCAGTTCATAGGCGCGCAGCTTGTTCATGAGCCCGATGCCGCGGCCTTCCTTCTGCTCGTAGATCAGCAGGCCCGCGCCGTCCGCCGCGATCATGGTCAGCGCCAGGTCCAGCTGGTCGCGACAATCGCAGCGCAGGCTGTGGAGTACGTCTCCCGTCAGGCATTGAGAATGCACGCGCACCAGGGGCGGCCGCGCGGCCAGATCGCCGATGGTCAGCGCGACAGCCTCTTCCAGCCGCCTGCCGAGGTAGGCCTCAAAACCGTGGATACGGAACTGTCCGTACTCGGAAGGAAAGGCCGCTTCCGCCGCCTTCACGAGCCGAAACGCTGCTGGTGTTTGCATGAATAAGGTGAGCTACGTTTCTCCTCATTATAATGACAACCAGTGGACCATCACCTGATTACGCTGTTCGTGCGCCTGGGCGTGATGGTGTCGCTGGCCAGCTTTCTGGTGCGCTCGCTGCGCATCCGCAAGTTACTGATGCTCGAGAATCGCACGCTGATGCAGCGCTTCCACCTGGCCGGCTGGTTTGCCGCCATCTTCGGCACCGGCGTGGCCATCCGCATTCTGCAGCGCTCCTACGAAGCCGCGGACCTGGGGTTCGAAGCCAGCCTGCTCACCGGCATCGTCGGCGGCTACGTCTCGGGCATGCTGGCCGGCATGCTGATCTCGATTCCGGCGATGTTCGCGCATGAGTATTTGAGCCTGCCGTTCTTCGCGGCTATCGGGATTCTGGGCGGCCTGCTGCGCGATTGCGCGGTCGAAAAGGAAGACATCTGGCGCTTTTCGCCGTTCTTCGACCTGAATATCTATCGCGCCATCTGGCGCCGCCGCCACTTCCCGCGGCCGGTTTACCACATCGTGCTGCTGGCCGGAATCCTGGTGGCCGAGTTCCTGCGCGCGATGCTGGCCAACTTCTTCCCGCACCGCATCTTCTCGCTGTCTTTCGGGGATGAGCACGGCGCGCCGCTTTCGATAATTGCCATCTACGCGTCCACTTATTTCGCCGTGGCCCTGCCGCTCAAGGTATGGAGTAACGCGCGCAACGAGGCCAAAATCGAAGAGCAGGCGCGGCTGCTGATGCAGGCGCGGTTGGAGGCGCTGACCAGCCAGATCAACCCGCACTTTCTGTTCAATACGCTCAACTCCGTTTCGTCGCTGATTCGCCGCGATCCGCAAAAAGCGCGCGAGATGATTGTCAAGCTATCGAGCATTCTGCGCCGCATCCTGCGCAAACAGGACAGCCTGACGCCGCTGCGCGACGAGCTCGAATTTGTCGAAGACTATCTGGCCATCGAACTGGTCCGCTTCGGCGACAAGCTAAAGGTCGAACGCGAGATCGACCCTGCCACGCTGGACCTGCTGGTGCCCAGCATGTTGATGCAGCCCATTGTCGAGAACTGCGTGAAGCACGGCCTCAGCAGCAAAGTGGAAGGCGGGACCATCTGGCTGCGCGCCAAACGCGGGGCCGGCCGCTTGCATCTGGAGGTGGAAGACGACGGCGTCGGTATCGCCGAGCCGCGCCTGGCCACCATGCTCCAAAGCGGCATCGGCTTCCGCAACGTCAGCGAGCGCCTGAAAGTGCTGTACGCCAACGATTACCGCATGTGGATCGAAAGCCAGCCGGGCAAAGGCACACGCATCGCGATCGACGTTCCCGAGGCGCAGTTGGCATCCGAATTGCTCGCCGTCTGAACGAAGGAGTCCCCGATGGACAAAAACAAGTGCGCCCACCCGTCATGCGCCTGCGCGCCGGCTCAAGGCAGCAAGTACTGCAGTCCCTACTGCGAGGCAGCTAAAAGCACTACCGAACTCTCCTGCAACTGCCGCCATCCGGGCTGTGAACTGAAATAGCGGGCCATCCGGGGGCGTGAGTAACATCCGTTCCCGGACCTGCGGCTTACCGATTTCGCAGGACTCCCCGAAGGGACTCCCCCGAAGGGGACACTCCCCCGAAGGGGACAGATTCCCCGAAGGGACTCCCCGAAGGGGCCAGCCTGATCTGGCACTTTCGCGCATCCGAAGATCGCAATCCTGGAGCGAAAATTGACGATTTGGCAATTCCAGGCCCAGTTCAGACCCAACTAAGGGCAGAAGTGGTGGCCAGCTGAGTTTCCGCAACCAGAAATGGATTGGCGTAAGCGAGAATTTGCGCGAAAGTGCCAGATCAGGCT
>DOZZ01000095.1:0-2799 GCA_003517725.1 Bryobacterales bacterium
ATCTCGATTCTCGAAGTCGGCGACGGCGTGGTGGAAGTGAAGTCGACCAACGGCGACACGCACCTGGGCGGCGACAACATCGACCAGCGCATCATCGAGTGGATCATTGGGGATTACAAGAAGGAGTCGGGCATCGACCTTTCGAAGGACCAGATGGCGCTGCAACGCCTGAAGGAAGCGGCGGAGAAAGCCAAGATGGAGCTCTCGACGCTGCTCGAGACCGAAGTCAACCTGCCCTTCATCACGGCCGACGCCACCGGGCCGAAGCACCTGGCGATGAAGCTGACGCGGGCGCGCTTTGAGCAGATGATGGCCGACATTTTCGAGCGAACCGTGGGCCCCTGCAAGCAGGCTCTGGGCGACGCCGGCGTGACCCCGTCGCAGATCGACGAAGTGGTGCTGGTGGGCGGTTCGACGCGTATTCCGAAGATCCAGCAGATGGTGAAAGATCTGTTTGGCAAGGAGCCCAATCGCTCCGTGAACCCGGACGAAGTGGTGGCGGTGGGCGCGGCGGTGCAGGGCGGCGTGCTGGGCGGCGAAGTGAAGGATGTGCTGCTGCTCGACGTGACCCCCCTATCGCTCGGCATCGAGACCTTGGGCGGTGTGTTCACCAAGCTGATCGATCGCAACACCACCATCCCGACGCGCAAGAGCGAGACGTTTTCGACGGCGGCCGACAACCAGACCTCGGTCGAGATCAAGGTCTACCAGGGTGAGCGTACGCTGGCTCGCGACAACCGCATGCTGGGCGTGTTTCAGCTGATCGGCATTCCGCCGGCTCCGCGCGGCATCCCTCAAGTGGAAGTCACGTTCGATATCGACGCCAACGGCATTCTGAACGTCACGGCCAAGGATCGGGCGACTAACAACGAGCAGAAGATCACCATCACCTCGTCGTCGGGTCTGTCGAAGGACGAAGTCGAGAAGATGGCCAAAGACGCCGAGGCGCATGCCGCCGATGACCGCAAGCAGCGCGACCAGATCGAAGCGCGCAACCGGGCCGACGCCATGGTCTACAACGTCGAGAAGACGCTGAAGGAGCATCGCGACAAGATCAGCCCGGAGGAGGCCAAGAACATCGAGACCTCCATCGAAGACACCAAGAAGGCGATGACCGAGAACGATCCGGACAAGCTCAACGCCGCCACCGACAAATTGACGGCGGCCAGCCACAAGCTGGCGGAAGCGATGTACAAATCGTCTTCGGCGCAGCCCGGCCCGCAGGGCAGCGAAGCGCCGCCCACTGGCGATGGCGCCAAGCCGGCCGATGACGTGGTGGACGCCGAGTTTGTAGACGTCGACGATAAGAAGTAAGCGCGCAATGGGACCGGCTCCGCGTGGGGGCCGGTCTCCTACTTTATGGCCTCTACTTCGAAACACGATTACTACGAGACGCTGGGCGTGCCGCGCAGCGCGGCGGCCGAAGACATCCGCAAGTCGTATCGCAAGCTCGCCCGCAAATATCATCCGGATCTGAATCCCGGGGATAAAGCTGCGGAAGACCGTTTCCGTAAAGTTCAAGAAGCCTACGACGTCCTGAACGAGCCCAAAAAGAAGCAGATGTACGACCAGTACGGCTTCTATGCGGACAACGCCTACCCCGGAGCGCCTCCGGGCGGACCGGGTGCGGGCGCGCAGACCCCGCCGAATATGGATTTCGGCGGCTTCGATTTCTCTGAATTTCAGAGGCAGTCCGAAGGGCGGCGCACGGCTGAGCGCGAGAGCGGGCGCGAGGCCGGCGGCGGATTTTCCGACATCTTCTCGCAGTTCTTCCGCGGCGGCGGGGGCGGCGCGCAGGAGGCCGAGCCGGTCCCGGAGCGCGGGGCCGATCTGGAATACGGCCTGAATATCGGCTTCTGGCAGGCCATTCGCGGCACCCAGATGAAGATCAGCGTCACGCGGCATGAGACCTGCGCCACCTGCCGCGGCTCGGGCACCGCGGCCAACTCGGGTTCCGTCGTCTGCCCGCAGTGCAACGGCGCCGGCACCGTCACGCAGATGGCCGGAGCGATGAAATTCAACCTGACCTGCCCGCGCTGCAACGGCAAAGGCCGTCTGCGCAACGCGTGCCCCGCGTGCCATGGCGACGGACGCGTCGCGCGCACCGAAGTAGTGGATGTGCGCATCCCGGCCGGCGCGCAAAACGGCTCGCGTCTGCGGGTGCCCGGCAAGGGCAACGCCGGTTCGCACGGCGCTCCCGCGGGCGATCTGTACATCACGACCCGCGTGGAAGAGCATCCATTCTTCCGGCGCGATGGCGACGACATCCTGATCCGCGTGCCGCTCAGCGTCAGCGAGGCTGGCCTGGGCGCCAAAATCGAAGTGCCCACGGTGCAGGGCCGCGCGCAGTTGAAGGTGCCGCCGGGGACGCCCAACGGCAAGAAGTTCCGGCTGCGCGAGCGCGGCGTGTACAACGCACGCAAAGAGCACCGCGGCGATCAGATCGTGGAGGTCAGCGTCCAGACTCCGGCGGTGCAGGACGAGCGCACCAAGGAGATCTTGCGCGAGCTGGCGCAGTTGCATCCGGAAGATCCGCGCGAGGCGCTGTGGGCGCTCGATTCCGAAGAGGCCAAGTCCGATGCGCAGTAAATCGAAGGCCGCCTACATGATTTCGTCGGTCGCGGAGCAGTACGCGATTCATCCGCAGACGCTGCGTTTATACGAGCGCGAAGGACTGCTGAAACCTTCCCGCAGCGACGGCAACACGCGTCTCTATACCGATGCGGACCTGGAGCGTCTGGAAGTGATTCTGCATTTGACGCGCGATTTGGGCGTGAACCTGGCGGGCGTCGAGATCAT
>DOZZ01000095.1:3065-4099 GCA_003517725.1 Bryobacterales bacterium
TCCCGGTAATACTGTTCGTAGAGCGGTATGATCCGCTCGGTCGAGAAGCGGGTGTGCGCCGTCTCGCGGGCCGCCGCGGACATTCGGGCGTGGAGCGCAGTATCGGTCAGGAGGTGCGTGGCCGCAGCGGCTTGCGCCGCGATGTCGCCCACTGCTTCGGTGTAGCCGTCAACGCCGTGTTCGATCAGCTCCGGAACACCGCCGACTCGCGTGCCCACGGCCGGCACGCCGCAGGCCATGGCTTCGAGCGCGGCCAGGCCGAACGACTCCATTTCGCTCGGCATCAGCAGCGCGTGCGCCGCCGGAATCAGCCGCTCGACGTGGTTCTGCTTGCCGAGAAAGTCGACGTATTGCGCTACGCCCAACTCTCTCGCGAGGTGCTCGGCCGCGCTGCGGTCCGGGCCGTCGCCTACCATCAGCAGGCGCGCGTTGGCGTGCCGCCGAACCTCCGCCAGAATGCGAATGCAGTCGAGCACGCGTTTCACGGGCCGGAAGTTCGACAGGTGAATCAGCAGCTTTTCACCATTCGGGGCAAAGGGCCGGGCCGCCGCGTATTCAGGGTCCGGACGGTAGAGGTCGCAGTTGACGAAGTTGTGGATCACGCGGACTTCATTGGCGACGCCGAAGACCTCGACGGTCTGCCGCCGCAGATCTTCACTGACGGCGCTGATGCCGTTCGAGCGCTCGATCGAAAACTTGGTGATCTGGAAATAGGAGGGGTCGGCACCCACCAGAGTGATGTCGGTACCGTGCAGCGTGGTCACGAACGGCAGATGCCGCGCGGTCAGCATCTGCTGCGCCAGCAATGCCGCGATGGAGTGCGGGATGGCGTAATGCACATGCAGCAGATCGAGCTCGTACGTCACGGCGACATCGGCCATCTTGGAGGCCAGTGCCAGGCAGTACGGCGGATATTGGAACAGCGGGTAGTTCGAAACTTCCACCTCGTGATAGTGGATGCGCGGGAGGCCGCTATCGAGACGGATGGGGTTGGCGTAGGTGATGAAGTGGACCTGGTGCCCACGCTGCGCGAG
>DOZZ01000095.1:4246-4867 GCA_003517725.1 Bryobacterales bacterium
TTCATTGAATGCGGCCCGTTCCGATGGCTCCGTCTAGATTCTCGGCTGGGGAGGGACGGTCGCCGCCGCCGAACCAGAGGCGGACGCCGTCGCTTGTCGCCAGCACCGTGGGATCGCAGACTACCGCACGGTTCCAGGCGGCTTGGCCCTCGATGGTTTCCAGGCGCCCCCAGTGCACGCCGTCGAGCGAACGCGCCAGCGCCAGGCGGCGGCGTTCGTCGCGATCGCGGCCTGTGAACAGCATCCAGTACCAGTTGCCCTGACGCCATGCGGCGGGCTCGCCCTGGCCGCGCTCGTCCATATGAACTTCGGGCGTGATCTGGGGCAACTCGAACAGCGGATTGCCACGCAGCTTCTGCCAGTGCACCCCGTCGCGCGAGCGGGCCAGGCCCAGTCGCTGCTGCCGGGCGACATCTTCGCCCAAATAGTAGAGATACAGCCAGCCGTCGATTTCGAGCGCGTAGGGGTCGCCCACGGCGCTCTCATCCCAGCTCATGTACGGGCCGTGATCGAGCACCGGCCGGGGCTCTTTGCGCCAATGGACGCCGTCGCGCGAACGCGCCAGGCCGATGCTCGGATGGTCGTGTTCGCCCGCCTGATACCAATACCAGAACTCGCCGT
>DOZZ01000095.1:4994-9997 GCA_003517725.1 Bryobacterales bacterium
TCCAGCTAACGCCGTCGGGCGAGGTCGCCAGGCCGGTGCGCCAGGCGCGGCCATCGAAACCCGAGTAGAAGTTGAAGAACATGCCGCCGCGCCGCGCTACCGACGGGTTCAGCACGTCGACTGAGTCCCAGGTTCCGGGAGCCCCGCGCGTCAGAATCGGTTCCGGCTGCATGCTGACCATACGATGCGGCGCGGGGCCGCCAGGAAGCGGCGGCAGCGTGAAATCGGCGTACCGGCCGCAGCCGGCCAGCAGCAGCGCGAAGATTGCCGCCAGAGCCGGCTTCACCGGCGGTATAGAAACAGCGTGTGGCTGCGGCCTTCGCCGTCGTCCTCGATCACTTCGGTCTTTTCCGGGGTCCACCCGCGGAACTCGAAGTCGTGGGCCACGATGCGCGTGCCTTTCTTGAGCTGGCGCTCGAGCATGGGCTGGATCTTGTCGTTGGAACTGGGGAACAGGTATACCGTGATCAGGTCGGCCGAGCTGTAATTCTGCCGCACGATGTCGCCTTCAATAATGCGGGCGATCTTCTGCAGATGCTTCTGCCGGATCTTGGTTTCGCTCTCGCGGGCCAGTTGCGGATCGAGTTCGACGCCTGTGGAGTCGGCGTGAAACTTACCCGCCGCCGCGATCACGATGCGTCCGTCGCCGCTGCCCAGGTCGAACATCTTCTCGCCGGCTTTCAGGTGGCCCAGTTCCAGCATCTTCACCACGATGGTTTCGGGCGTTGGAAAGTAGGGCGCCAATTGTTCCGGCTTCTCCGGCGCGGGAGGGGTAGTTTGGGCCGGCAGCAACAGGGCCGCCGTGAGGAGCAACGTTCTATGCCAGATCATCCTAATCGATCACCGATTTCCAGCCGCGCCGCGCCAGGTCCCAATAAATGACGCCGCCGGCCAGCAGGCCCGTGGCCAGAAACAGGATACCAATGGAGTACTCCTTCAAAATCAGCTTGCCCACGCCGAACAAGGCGCCGTAGATCAGCACGCAGCCGCACAGCCAGTCCAGCAGATTCCAAAGGCCGTCGCGCGAGGGCTCGACATCCGGCGCCAGCCGCGCTACCGGCTTCCACAGCGTTACCGACGGACGCACCTTGCGGTAAAAGGCGATCAGCTTGGCATCCGGTTCGGGCGCCGTTAGGAATGTCACCGCCAGCCACACCACGGTCGTGATGCCCACGGTGATCAACATGATGTAGGCGAACTGCACCTGGTTGTCGGTATCCAGTTTAAAGACCGTCTGCAGGACTACCGAGACCACGAACGCGGTAGCCATCGCGGCCACTTCGCTCCACGCGTTGATGCGCCACCAGTACCAACGAAGAATCAGGACCGTACCGGTGCCGGCGCCGGTTACCAGCAGCAGCTTCCACATGTGCGCGATGGAATCCATGAAGTAGGTCAACACGATGGAGACGATGGTGAGCAGGACCGTGGCCCATTGCGACATGGTGACGTAGTGGCGATCGCTCTTGCCGGGCTTCCAGAAGCGCTTGTAGAAGTCGTTCACCAGATAGCTGGCGCCCCAGTTGAGCTGCGTGCCGATAGTCGACATATAGGCGGCCGCGAAGGCCGCGACCATTAGCCCGCGGAGCGAGGACGGCAGGTAATCGATCATGACCTTGACGTAACCGGTTTCGGGATCGGCCAGGTTGGGGTACAGAATTACCGACGCAAGCCCTACCAGGATCCAGGGCCAAGGGCGAATGGCGTAGTGCGCGATGTTGAACCACAGGGTGGCCAGCAGGGAGTGGCGTTCGTCCTTGGCGCTGAACATGCGCTGGGCGATGTAGCCGCCGCCGCCGGGCTCCGCGCCGGGGTACCACGAGGCCCACCAGTTCATCGAGATCAGCACCATAAACGTGATCATGGGCATCCAGGCGGAGTTCAGATCCGGCACGAAACTCATAACCGACCCGGAGCCGTGGGATGCGGCATTGCGGACCTGGTCCACCGCGGCGAGCTTGATTTTCATCTGGTCGAGGCCGCCGACGGCCGCAACGGCCGCCACTGCCAGCACGATCACCATGCTCATCTTGATGACGAACTGGAAGACGTCGGTGACGAGAACGCCCCACAAGCCGGACAGGGTTGAGATGAAGGACGTCAGCCCGATCATGCACAGAACCAACAGCAGGGCCTGATCCCGCGAGATCCCCAGGACCAATCCGAGGATCTTGACCATGGCCAGGTTGACCCAGCCCAGGATGATGCAATTGATGGGAATTCCCAGATAAATTGCGCGAAATCCCCGCAAAAAGGCGGCGGGTTTACCCGAGTAACGCAGTTCGGCGAACTCTACATCGGTCATGACGCCGGAGCGGCGCCACAGCCGGGCGAATAGGAAAACCGTCAGCATGCCACTGGCCACCGAATTCCACCAAAGCCAATTGCCGGCAATCCCGTTACGTGCCACCATTCCGGTTACAGCCAAGGGGGTATCGGCGGCGAAAGTAGTGGCCACCATGGAGGTGCCGGCCAGCCACCAGGGGACGTTTCTGCCGGACAGGAAAAACTCACTTATGTCCTTACCGGCCTTGGATTTATAGTAAAAACCGATGGCCAGATTGAAGGCGAAATACGCGGCCACGATGATCCAATCGACAACGGTCAGCTTCACTTTTTAGAAGACTCTTTCCGGATTTCAACCGACTTGTGGAAAACTTTGTGGATTTCGCGCCGCAATATTGCCAGCGGCGGTACTGGCAACCACTTTGTAACGTTCTGCACATTTCTTCAGCAGGCACCGCAGTACAGTGCTTAACCCATTCATGAGCAATGTGTTAGCTGCCATGTTACGCAATATTTATCGCACTTACGCTTGGTTTACACCCAAACCCGTTCAAGGGGCATGCCGCGCCGGCACAAATCGCAGGATGCCACATCCGCATAATAATGGGCATCTAGCTTTGCTAAATAATAGAGAGGCAGGCCAAAATCGGGGGTCGAAGGCGTGGGTTGATAGATCAACACGGCCAGCCCCAACACGGTGGCGCCGCGCTCTTCGAACAAGCGCTTCATCTCGGTCAGCTTGTTGCCGGTGCGCAGAATATCGTCGACCAGCACCACCTGCTCATCGGGTTCGGCATCCATATACTGGCGAAAGCGCATGGGCGCGCCTTTATCGTCGCGCTCAGCCCAATACACCTGGTGCGCGCGCAGGGCTTCGCAGACGCCATAAGCCACGGGGAGGCCGCCGGTGGCGGGCGCGACAATCGACAAGCGCGGGATGTTGGCGCGGATCTCGGGGTTGGAGCGCAGCAGCCGGCTCAGGCCCACGCTCAGCATGCGCGCGTGCTGGTAATAGCGCATGGCCAGCGGCACCTGCAGGTATTCGTTGGAATGCAAGCCGTTCGGATATTCGAAATGGCCCTCGCGCAACGCGCCGGTTTCGCGCAGAACGAGCACGACCTCTTCACCCGTAGGTATCAGCTGCATCGAATCGGCGTTCTAATTGGCGCCCTTTCCGGCGATGACGTTGGGGATGGTGTTCAGGATGATCTTCCAGTCGAGCCCCAGCGACCAGTTGTCAATGTACTCCAGATCGAGCTTCATCCACGTCTCAAAATCAACGCTATCGCGGCCGGAGATGACCCACAGGCAGGTCAGGCCAGGGCGCATGCGCAGCCGGCGGCGCTGCCAGCGCTGGTATTGCGCGACCTCGCGCGGCACGGCGGGGCGGGGGCCCACCAGCGACATGTCGCCGCGCAGCACGTTGAAGAACTGCGGCAACTCGTCGAGCGAGAATTTGCGCAGCGTCCGGCCGATGCGCGTGAGCCGCGGGTCGTTCGGAATCTTGGTGGCGAGTGAGCGCTGGCTGAGGTGCACCACTTCGTGGTAACGCGCCTCGGCGTCGATGCACATCGAGCGGAATTTGTAGAAGCTGAACTTGCGGCCATTCAGACCACAGCGCTCCTGGCGGAAGATAGCGGGGCCGGGCGACGTCAGCTTGATGGCGATGGCGACCGCCAGCATCACCGGGGCCGTAACAATGATGCCGAGCGTGGCCAGCACGATATCGAGGCCGCGCTTGATCATCAGCCGGAGATCGGTGTCGGGAGCGCCCGAGAAGGTCAGGTAATGCGTCTGGCCCAGCGTCTCGAGCGAGACCTTGCTGTTGAGGTGCGGAAAGAAATCGACGGGCACGCGGGTGCGCACGCCTTCCAGATCGCACAGCAGAAATTCGTCTTCAAGGTCGCGCAGTTCTGACGTGTCCACCGCGAAGAAGACCTCGTCGATCACTTGCTGGCCCAGCAACTGCGACAGCGCGCGCACCGGATACACGGGATAGACCCGGTCAAGCCGCATTTCGGCGAGGCCGGAACTGGCGGGGTCCAGAAAGCCGCCGATGCGAATCTCGGGCGCGGTTTTAAGCTCTTCGGCCAGCCTGCGCGCCGGCGTATTGATCCCGATAATCAGCACCTCGCGCGGCACGAACTTACGGCGCCCTCGCGCTACGCGCACCACAATCAGCCGGAACCCCAACAGCAGCGCCCAACTGCACAGGGCAAACACGCCCAGGAAAAACCGGCTGAGGCTGAGGCGCAGCACAAATTCGAATAAAATCAGGCCCATGGAACCAGCCGCCGCCTGAAACACCGAATTGCGCAGAATGGAGCGGATGCTGGAGGTCTGCAGCTGGACATGCACGCCCAGCCAATGCCCGGCCGCTACCCAGGTGGTGACGCAGAACACCAGCACGAGCGGCAGCATGGGAATTGCCAGATTGGTTTGAAAGGGCAGCCATTGGCGTATGAAATAAGCGGTTTCAAACGCCACCGCCGTGAGCACCAGGTCGGCCAAACCGAACAGAATGCGGGTTTTGCGCTGCTGACTGCTAAACATGGGCCAGAGCTTTTATTGTACCCGCAGAGAATGCTACGATAACAGTGGTCCGGAGCCCTGCCGGATGACATGTGCAAAACGCGGGCGCGTAGCTCAATTGGCAGAGCAAGTGACTCTTAATCACTAGGTTGTAGGTTCGATTCCTACCGCGCTCACCATTTATT
>DOZZ01000189.1:0-1521 GCA_003517725.1 Bryobacterales bacterium
GGATTCCCGCCTTACTCCGCGGATGATGCTGCCGTAGCGGCGTTCGAGATCGACGAACTTCGGCAGCACACTTTCGGCGCCCAGCAGATCGGGCGTGCCGCCGTAGACGCCGGCCAGTAGCGGCGCGGCCAGCAAATCCACGGCCTGTTGTCCGAAGTGGTCGCGCACGAAACTGGCGACCGACCGGTCGGGCTGCGTCACCGGACGCCGCAACACTTCGAGCGACATGCGCAGTTTGGTCGGGAAACTAAAAAGTGCCGAGCGCCAGACCGGCAGCAGCCTTGTCGGCACCATCATGCGCAGGCCTTCGGGCAGGGGAGTTAGCCGGCCATGATGCGCCAGCAACGTGCGGCGTCGCGCTTCATTGGCATCGATTACTTCGCTCTCGAGCCCTAGCTCGCGGATCAGCTCCATGGCCCAGGGCTTCGAGGCCAGAAAACTGTCGGCGCCGCACTCGACTACGCAATTCTCTATGCGATCGGTTTTAAGGACGCCGCCGGTGCGCTCCTGCGCTTCGAGCAGCGTGCAGTCGATGCCGGCGCGGCCCAGTTCGTAGGCTGCCGTCAAGCCCGAGATGCCGCCGCCGACCACGACCGTGCGCACGGCAGTCTACGGCTTGAACTCGCGCACCATTTGCACCACGGCGCGCACATGTTCCACCGGAGTCTCGGGCAGAATGCCGTGGCCCAGGTTGAAGATGTGGCCGGGGCGGGTGCCGGTGCGGCGCAGTATCTCGTGCACGCGCGCCTTCAGTTCGGGCAGCGGCGCAAACAGCGTGACCGGGTCCAGGTTGCCCTGTATGGCCGAGCGGTAGCTGATGTCCAGCCAGGCCTGGTCGATGTTCATGCGCCAGTCGACGCCCATTACGTCGCCGCCGGCGGCATGCAGTTCGCGGAAGAAGCCGGAAGCGCCGGTGCCGAAGTGGATCACCGGCACGCCGCCGGAGCGGATGCGTTCGATCAGCGCGCGCGAGTAGGGCGCGGCGTAGCGCACATAGTCGTCCGAACCCAGCGCGCCCACCCAGCTATCGAAGACCTGGATGGCGCGCGCGCCGGAAGCGATCTGCGCGATGGCGAAGGGCGCCACCACGTCGACGATCTTGCCCATCAGGCGGCGCCACAGCGTTTCGTCCGTATACATCAGGCGCTTGGTGCGCACGAAGTTGCGCGTCGAGCCGCCTTCGATCATGTAACTGGCGAGCGTGAACGGCGCGCCCACAAAACCGATCACGGGCACGCGGCCGGCCAGCGCGCGGACTACCGTCTGGATGGCTTCGCCCACGTAGCCGAGGTCGTCGGTGTTGGTGGTCGAGAGCGAATCGACGTCGTCTTCGGTGCGTACCGGGTTGTCGATGATGGGCCCTTCGCCCGCGGCGTAGCGCAGCTTCAGGCCCATGGGCTCGACCGGCAGCAGCAGGTCGGCGAAGATGATGGCGGCGTCCACGTCCAGCAGCTCGACCGGCTGCAGCGTGACGGCGGCGGCCAGGTCCGGCCGCTTGCACATTTCGAGGATTCCGTGTTT
>DOZZ01000189.1:1643-5079 GCA_003517725.1 Bryobacterales bacterium
CTGGTCATTGGAGCCACGCGCATGACGGTTGGGGTTTGTCCTCGCAAAGAAACGCACGGATGCCGGTGGGCCGATGCTGCATGGCCCAGTGGCGTCCGTTGATGAAGATGGGCTTGGTCCAGGCTTCGCTGTCGATGGCGCGCGGCGCGATCACCGAGACCGACAGCATGCCGCGCGCAGGGAAGCCGGTCCGGGGGTCCATGATGTGGCTGTAGGTCTGGCCGTTGGCGACGAAGAATTTTTCGGCGCTGCCGGAGGTGGACATGGATTGATCGTGCAACACCACCTCCTCGACGGCCTCGGCGGGATTTTTGGGATCGCGGATATCGACGCGCCAGCCGGGTTCGCCGGGCGGCGTGCCAAGGCCGTAGATGCTGCTGCCGGCCGCCGTCACCAGGCCGCTCCGGATTTTGTTGCGCCGCAAAATTTCGACCATACGATCGACCGCATATCCTTTTCCGATGCCGCCCGGGTCGATTTCGACGCCGTGCCGCGCAAAGCGCACGGTGCGCGTCTCGGCATCCAGCAGCACGTTGCGATAACCCACGCTTTCGAGCGCGGCCGCCACTTCCTGCTTTTGGGGCAGGCGTCCCGTGCCTTTGTAGAAGCCCCAGACGCGCATCAGCGGGCCCACCGTGATATCGAAGGCGCCCTCGCTGGCCGCGCTGTATTGCTGGCATTGCCAGATCAGATCAAACATTTCGCGCGGCAAGGCCACCGGCCGTTCCGCGGCCCACCGATTCACTTCAGCCCACTCGCTATACGCTTTGTAGTTCGAAAGAAGCTGGTCGAGACGCCGCACTTCTTCCAAAGCCTCTTCCACGGCCGTCTCGAGGCGGTGACGGTCCGCATCATAGAGCGCCACCGAGTAGGTACAGCCCATGGCATCGGCGCTGGCCTCGATCCTAAGCATCTCAGTGGACGAAGCCGCAACCGAACCCGGACGCCAAGCTACGGATAACAAAAACAAAACTACCACAACCTGTTTACAAACGGGCTGGAATTTAACCGCGGCCACGAGTTTTTTTCGCGCGCTGGAGCAGGATTTGCACCCGTTCCGGCGCTTCCTCCCACCGCTCGATGGCAAAACCGAGTTCCGGGGTGCGCCGCAGATCGAGCCGCGTGGCCAGCTGGTGCCGCAGATGGGGGGCTGCGTGGTCGAGCGCATTCAGAGCTGTCTTTTGTTCGGCTTCCGAGCCCGGCACCACCATCAGCACGGAGGCGTGGCGCATGTCCGGTGAGACCTCCACGCGGCTCACCGACACGCCTTTCAGGCGCGGGTCGGTCAGCTCGAATCCGATCAGCTCGGTTAGTTCATCGCGGATCGCCTCAGCGACCCGTGCGGAGCGTCTTACATCCATTCGAATGTCACCAAAATTCTATTTGCGCGCCTACCAGCATGGGCCCCAGTTGGGCGGCGGCGTCCTGCTCGACGGCTTGCAGGGCTTCTTCGACGTAGGCGCGATCGCCGGAGACGGCCACGATGGAGACGCTGGCCCGCTGCCACGTGTCCTGCCCGCCAACTTCGGCTACCGAGACGTTGAAACGATGACGCAGCCGCTCTTTCAAGCTGCGCACCACCTGCCGCCGGTCCTTGAGCGAGTGTGCGTGCTCGATGCGCAATTCCAGTCGCAACAGGCCTATCGCGGTGTCACTCATGGCTGGAGGCCGCAGAACCCCTTTAGTTTCGCATGTTTTGGCGCTCCGCCGTTCATGCGACAATTAACCTTCGAGACAAAAGATGAAAAGATGGGTCGGCGGAGCGCTGCTTTTAGCTCCGCTCACATGGTTGTACAGCTGCAGCGGTTCCGAATCCAGGTCCAACACGGCGGCATTGCCGCTGGCGCAGGTCGATGCTACTAACGGGGCCACCATCAGCGGTAAGGTGCTGTTCACCGGGGCCGCGCCGGTAATGCCGGTGATCGATATGTCCTCCAATCCCACTTGTGAACGGCAGCATGGCGAGCGGCGCGCCGAAATCGTGGTGGTGAACCCGAATCATACTTTGCGCAACACCTTCGTGTGGATTGCCGACGGTCTGCCGAAAGCACGCTGGCAGGCGCCTTCGGCCATCGCGCATCTGGATCAGAAAGGT
The DNA here is from genome assembly GCA_003517725.1 of Bryobacterales bacterium. Lineage (GTDB taxonomy): Bacteria > Acidobacteriota > Terriglobia > Bryobacterales > Bryobacteraceae > DOZZ01. The sequence continues at coordinate 3,739 of DOZZ01000189.1, forward strand.
TGCACCTATCAACCGCACGTGCAGGGCATTATGGTCGGGCAGACTTTGGAGATTTCGAATAGCGACCCGGTCAACCATAACGTGCATGCCGAAAGCCGCGTGAACGCCGCGTGGAACGAATCCGAGCCGCCGCGCGCCGAGACGCGCCTGAAGCGTTTTCAGGAACAGGAAGTGCTGATTCCGGTGAGTTGCAGCGTGCATCCCTGGATGCGCAGCTACGTGGGCGTAGTGGCGCATCCGTTTTTCGCGGTCACCGGCGACGACGGCAGCTTCAGCCTGCGGGGCGTGCCGCCCGGGACGTACAAGTTGGAAGCGGTGCACGAGCGCTTTGGCCGCAAGCAGATCTCAGTGACGGTCGCGCCTCAGCAGAGCGCGGTGGTGGACTTTACTTATGGCAGCTAAGTACCAGCGCGGATTGCATCGCTTTGCGCTGCTGCTGACGGGCTGCACGCTGCTGCTGGTAGTCGCGGGCGCCATGGTGACGTCGAAGGACGCGGGGCTATCGGTGCCGGACTGGCCGCTCTCGTACGGCCGGCTGATGCCGCCCATGGAAGGCAACATCTTCTACGAACACGGGCATCGCATGATCGCCACCGCCGTGGGGCTGCTGTCGATCGCGATGGCGGTGTGGCTGTGGCGCTCGGCGTCGCCGCGCTGGTTGAAGATTACGGGTCTGGCGGCGGTCGGCGGCGTGATCGCGCAGGGCGTGCTGGGCGGAATTACGGTGCTGTGGATGCTGCCGCCGGCCGTTAGCTCGTCGCATGCGTGCCTGGCGGAGCTGTTCTTCTCGACCACCGTCGCGATCGCGGTGTTCACTTCGCGCGGCTGGCAAGCCGGCGCCGTTCCCGTGGAAGATCGCGGGCTGCTACCGTTGCGCTTCGTCGCGTTGTTCCTGCCTGTGTTCGTGTTGTTTCAGGTGGCGCTGGGCGCGACGGCGCGGCACAAGGCCATCGGCTCGATTTACCATATTGCGAACTCCGCGCTGGTGACCAGTGCCGTGCTCTACGTTACGCTGCGCATCCTGCTGCACTTCGCTAAACACGACGCGCTGCGCCGATCGGCTATTGTGATGCTGGTAGTTACGTTCGCGCAGGTGTTTCTGGGGATTGCCGCGTATATGAGCCGCCTGGCTACGGCGGACGCGGTGCAGCCCATACCCGTGATGGTCACGTTCACCGTGATGCATGTGGCGGTGGGCGCGCTGACCATGGCGGCCAGTGTGTTGCTGGCGATTCAGGTTTGCCGCAATGTGCGGCGCGTGGCGGCGCCGCAAGCGTCCGCGCGTTACGTGACGGTGTCCTAAGTGAACGATTACTTGGCTCTCACTAAACCGCGCATCAC
>DOZZ01000189.1:5282-7035 GCA_003517725.1 Bryobacterales bacterium
CGTTCCAGTGGAGCGCCGCGGCCAGTTGGTGGCCGCTGCTGCACACGGTGGTGGGTACCGCGCTGATCGCCTCGGGCACGGCCGCGCTGAACCAGTGGTACGAGCGCGAGTCCGATGGCAAAATGCGGCGCACCGCGACGCGTCCGTTGCCCGCCGGACGTTTGATCGCGGGACGCGCGCTGGCATTTGGCGTAGTGCTGTCGGCCGCCGGCTTTGCCGAACTGGCGCTGGCGGTGAATCTTTTGAGCGCGCTGCTGGGCCTTTTCACGCTGGCCAGTTACCTGTTCCTCTATACGCCGCTGAAGGCGCGGTCGCCGGTCGCGACAGTGATCGGAGCGTTGCCGGGCGCGGTGCCGCCCATGATCGGCTTCGCCGCCGCCAGCGGGCATCTGACGCCGGCTGCATGGGCCTTGTTCGCAATCCTGTTCCTGTGGCAGTTCCCGCACTTCCTTGCCATCGCGTGGATGTACCGCGAAGATTATGCGCGGGCCGGCATCCTGATGCTGCCGGTAGTCCAGCCGGACGGTAATTCCACGGCGCGGCAGATGGTGATCTACGCTTCGACGCTGGTGCCGGTGAGCCTCTTTCCGGTGCTGCTTGGGATGACGGGCCGCGTCTACCTGGTGGGCGCCCTGCTGCTGGGCGGCTGGTTTCTCTACTCGAGCGCGCGGGTCGCCTTTGACCACACCATCCGGCGCGCGCGGCAGGTGCTGCTGGTCTCGGTGATTTATCTGCCGTTGATCTATTGCCTCATGATTTTCGACCCGCCCGGCCTGTGAGCGTCCGTCCTTACTTTTTGGCGACATTGCTGGCGCTGACGGCCTGTTCGCGGCCCAAGCCGCTCGAGAATTTCGGGCAGGTCCCGCCCTTTCGGCTGACTGCTCAGGATGGTTCCACTTTCGATAGCACCGCGCTGCGGGGGAAAGTCTGGGTCGCGGACTTCATCTTCACCAATTGCGAAGGACCCTGTCCGCGCATGTCCGGGAAAATGGAAACCCTGCAGCGCGAGGCGCCGGAGACGCTACGGCTGGTGAGTTTCAGCGTCGACCCCGCGCGCGACACTCCGGCAGTGCTGGCGAAGTACGCGCGGCAGTTCCACGCCGACACGCGGCGCTGGACTTTCCTGACCGGCGAGCGGGCGGCCTTGAACCAACTGGGTACCACGGCGTTTCATCTGCAGGCCGTCGACGGCACCCTGGTGCACAGTACGCGCTTCGCGCTGGTGGACCGAAAGGGCCGCATTCGCGGCTACTACAGTATTGGCTCGGACGATCCGGTGGGCCAGCTGACCGCCGACGCCAAGCGCCTGGAAGATGAGCCCCAGTGATCACCGTGCACGATCTGCCGACCGTCAACGCAACCCTGAACGCCACGGCCGCCGTGCTGCTGATGGCCGGCTACATTTTGATTCGGCGCCGGCAAATCACCGCGCACCGGCGCGTGATGTTGACGGCGTTCGCGGTCTCGGTGGTGTTTCTGATTTGTTATCTGATCTATCACGCGCAGGTCGGTTCGGTGCATTTCCGCGGCACGGGTGCCATCCGAACGGTCTACTTCACCATCCTGATCACGCATACGATTTTGGCGGCTTGCGTGCCGGTGCTGGCCATTATCACGCTGAACCGGGCCTTAAAAGCGCGTTTCGACAAGCACCGCCAGATCGCGCGCTGGACGTTCCCGATATGGCTCTACGTTAGCGTGACTGGCGTGGTGGTTTACGTCATGCTGTACCATCTCTACGCCTAGTAAGTTT
>DOZZ01000189.1:7241-14838 GCA_003517725.1 Bryobacterales bacterium
GCTTTTTGTTGGGGTGGGTGGAGGGATTCGAACCCTCGACCACCTGAACCACAATCAGGCGCTCTACCAAGCTGAGCTACACCCACGTACGTCTCATCATAGCCTAAAGGCCCGCCTGCTTCCACATGGCGGCGACGCGCGCGCGCACGTCCTCAGACATCCTGATAATGCCCGGCCAGGGGCGCGTGAAGCCCTCGCCGGGCCACTTGCGCGTGGCGTCGATGCCCATTTTTGAGCCGTAGTTCGGCAGGCGGCTGGCGTGGTCGAGTGAGTCGATCGGGCCCAGCGTGAACTGGATGTCACGCTCGGGGTCGATGTTGTTCAGTGCCTGCCAGGCTACGTTCGAGACGTCCTGCACGTCGACGTCGTGATCCACCACCACGATGCACTTGCTGAACATGGCCTGCCCCAGGCCCCAGATGGCGCTCATCACTTTGCGGGCGTGGCCGGGGTAGGCTTTGCGCATCGAGATCAGGATCAGGTTGTGGAAGACGCCCTCGGCCGGCATGCAGATGTCGCGCACCTCGGGCAGTTGCATGCGCATCAGCGGCAGGAAGATGCGCTCGACGGCCTTGCCCATGTAGAAATCTTCCATGGGCGGCGGGCCCACGATGGTCGCAGCGTACACCGGGTTCTTGCGCTGCGTGATGCACTCGACGTGGAAGACCGGATAGTCGTCCTGCAGCGTGTAGAAGCCGGTGTGGTCGCCGAAGGGCCCTTCGGGGCGCAGTTCGCCCAGCTCGACGTAGCCTTCGAGCACGATCTCGGCGTTGGCCGGGACCTCCAGGTCGTTGCTGCGGCATTTGACCATCTCGACCGGCTCGCGGCGCAGGAAGCCGGCCACCAGCATCTCGTCGATGTCGGGCGGCAGCGGCAGGATGGCCGAGTACATCACGGCCGGGTCGGCGCCGATCGCGACCGATACCGGCATTCGGGCCGGCTTGCCTTCGGCCTGCAGTTGGCGATAGTGGTCGGCGCCCTGTTTGTGGGTTTGCCAGTGCATGCCGGTGGTGCGCTCGTCGTAGATCTGCATGCGGTACATGCCGCAGTTGCGCTTGCCGCTGACGGGGTTGCGCGAGAAGACCATGGGCAGCGTGATGAAGCGGCCGCCGTCCTCGGGCCAGCACTTCAGCACGGGGTAATCGTGCAGCGAGAAGCCGCTGCTTTTGACCACTTCCTGGCACGCGCCTTTGTCGACGACGCGGGGGAAGAAGGAGCCGATCTCGGCCAGCTTGGGCAGCATTTTGAGTTTGCCCATCAGTCCCTCGGCCGGGCGCATTTCGAGAAATTCAACGATGCGCGCGGCAATCTCGTCGAGCGAATCCACCTGGAACGCCAGCTGCATCCGGCGGTGGCTGGCGAAGGCGTTGATCAGCACCGGGCAGTTGGAGCCCTTGACCTTCTCGAAGAGCAGCGCGGGGCCGCCGGTTTTGACGGAGCGGTCGGCAAACTCGGTGATCTCGAGCTCCGGGTCGACTTCGAACGGAATGCGCTTGAGCTCGCGGTGCTTTTCGAGCGCGTGGATGAACTCCCGCAGATCGTGGTAGGCCATGCGACAGCTATTATGTACTCAAATGGAAAAGCGTACCGCTCTTATCACCGGCGCCAGCCGCGGCATCGGACAGGCTTGTGCCCTGGCGCTGGCGCGGGCCGGGCACCGCGTGGTGCTGGCGGCGCGCAATCGGGAAAAGCTGGAGGCCGTGGCTGGCCAGATTCGCGAAGCCGGAGGCGAGGCGACCGTCGTCGAGATCGACCTGGCATCGGCGGAGTCGATCGCGCAGGCTTTTAAGGCCGCGGGGCCGGTCGACATTCTGGTGAACAATGCCGGGCTGACGCGCGATGGCCTGGCCGTGCGGATGAAGATCGACGACTGGAACGCGGTGCTGCAAACCAATTTGACCGGAGCGTTTCTGGCAATTCAACACGTGCTGCCTTCGATGATGCGCGCGCGCTGGGGACGGATTGTGAATATTTCGTCGGTGGTGGGTGAGTCGGGCAACGCCGGACAGGCCAATTATGTGGCGTCGAAGGCCGGACTGATTGGACTGACCAAGAGCCTGGCGCTCGAAATGGCATCACGCAATATTACGGTGAATGCGGTGGCGCCGGGCTTTATCGAGACCGACATGACGGCGGTGCTGGCGGATGAGGTGAAGGCTAAGATCACGCAATCGATTCCGTTGAAACGCCTGGGGCGTGGTGAAGATGTGGCGGCGGCGGTCAGCTTTCTGGTGAGCGATGAGGCCGGGTATATTACGGGCCACGTGCTGGACGTCAATGGCGGCATGTATATGTAGGTACTCAGCCGATGAAGTAGCTGGCGGCCTGCGGCTCCAGCAGGCGCTGCGCCGACTGGTTCTGTTTGCGCAATTTGCTCGAGGCTTTTTTCTCATACATGCGCGCGTCGGCCGTGCGCAGCAGGCAGTGCGGATCTTCGCTGTCCAGCGGAAAAAAGCTTAAACCCAGGCTGGCGCCGCAGACCAGGCGTTCCCGCTCGAAATAGATCGGCGACCCAAGAGCCTGCCGCACGATCTGCGCGATCGACGCGGCGTCCGACGGGTGGTTCAGGTCCGGCAGCAGGATCACGAATTCGTCGCCGCCCACCCGCGCGATGGTGTCGCTTTGGCGCACGCTCGACCGCATGCGCTCGGCCGTCTGCTGCAGCACGCTGTCGCCGGCCGCATGGCCCAGGGTGTCGTTAATGGTCTTGAACCCGTCGATATCCAGATACAGCAGCGCCAAAGTGGAGCGGTTCTCCCGGCAGCGCTGCATCTCCAGCTGCAGCGTCTCGAACAGCAGCACGCGGTTCGCCAGCCCGGTCAATTCGTCGTGCAGCGCCCGAAAGGAGAGCTGATCGTGCAGCCGCCGGCGCTCCAGGGCCATGGCGGCCAGGCTGCTCCAGGAGGAGAGCAGGGCCGCATCGTGGTCCGAGACGCGGCGCGCCTCTTCGAAGAACAGGCTGATGACTCCCACGCGGCGGGCCCCCGACAGTACGGGCAGAGCAAACACCGATTGCGCCGCCGGGGGCTTTGTGGCAACGAACTCGGCCCAGTGGCTTTCGGGCGAAAGTTCCCGCAGCGCGCGATATCTGGCGCCCACGCGGATTCTGCCAACATTCAGTTGTTCGACGGCTTCGCGCCAGGCCGGCGGCAGGCTCGGCGCCGCCCCGGTGCTGCCGTTCTCGGCGGCTTCGAGCCGTATGGAGCACAGGCCGTCGCACTGCTTCTCGATAGCGCCGACGATCTCGTTGAGCACGTCCTGCAGCGGCTCATCGCAGGCGATCAGCTCCACTACGGCCTTTTTCTGCTGCTCCAGCATTTCGGCGTTGCGGGCACGCTCGAGAGCCGCTTCCGCCCGCAGTTTGGCGGCTTCGAGCTGCCCCATGGTCCGCCGCAGAGCGCGCGTCTGAGACTCCAACTGCTGCCGCAGTAGCCCCACCCAGGCCAGCGCCGCGACCACTACGGATAGCGTGACCACGAACGCGTTCTGATACAGGAGCGCGGGCAAAAGCATCAGGATCGGAGCAGACATTGGTGTGGACGGGACAAATATCGGCGGAATCCCGCAAAGTCTGTACAGTGCAACAAATTATTAGGCGCGGCCGATTCCGCGTAGTGCTTCCGTAACATAGACTGTTGGTCTCTATGTCGAAAAACCGCCGCCAATTTCTCACCGAAAGCTTGGCCCTGTTGGCCGCCGGCCGCCTTTCCGGACAGGCCAGGCCGGCCTCCTTGCGCGCCTTCGACCGGCCCGCGCGGGCGCTGCTGGCGCAAATGACGCTCGACGAGAAGATCGGGCAAATGACCCAGCCGGACCAGATGTTTCTCAAAAGCATCGACGACATTGACACCTATCATCTGGGCTCGCTGTTGAGCGGCGGCGACTCCGATCCCAAGGCCGGCAACGGCCTGATTGCGTGGACCGATCTGTATGACCTCTATCAATCGCGCGCCTTGAAAACGCGGCTGAAGATTCCGCTGCTCTACGGCATCGACGCAGTCCACGGGCATAATAACGTGCTGGGCGCCGTGATCTTTCCGCACAACATCGGGCTCGGCTGCGCACGCGACGCCGGCCTGGTGGAGCGCGCCGCCCAGATCACCGCCACCGAGGTCCGCGCGAGCGGTCCGCAATGGGCCTTCGCGCCGTGCGTCGCGGTACCGCAGGATATTCGCTGGGGGCGCACCTACGAAGGTTTCAGCGAAGATCCGCGGGTGGTGCGGGAACTGGGCCTGGCGGCCGTGCGCGGCCTGCAGAAAGACAGCCTGGGCAATCCCCAAGCGGTGCTGGCCTGCTCTAAACACTTTGCGGGCGATGGCGGCACTACGGCCAAAATGGTGGTTCCGCCGGACCACCCCGATCGGCCCGCGCAGTTCAAACTGGACCAGGGCGATACGCAGATAGACGAGGCCACGCTACGCCGCATTCACCTGCAGGGCTATATGTCGACCGTGCCCGCCGGCGTCCGGTCGATCATGCCTTCCTACAGCAGCTGGAACGGCGTGAAATGCTCCGGCAACCACCACCTGCTGACCGAAATTCTGAAGAAGGAGATGGGCTTCGAAGGCTTCCTGATCTCCGATTACGCTGCCGTCAACCAGCTGCCCGAGAAGACGTATAAGGAGCAGATCGCCCACTCCATCAACGCCGGCATGGACATGGTGATGGTGCCCGAGAAGTACGTCGAATTTTTCACGTTTCTGGGCGAGTTGGTTCATGCGAAATCGGTGCCGCTGGCGCGCATCGACGATGCCGTCCTGCGTATTCTGCGCGTCAAGCTGGCCATGGGGCTGATGGATGCGTCGCGGTCGCAACTGGCCGACCGCGGCCTGCATCGGAGCTTCGGTTCCGCCGAGCACCGCGCCGTGGCGCGCGAGTGCGTACGGAAGTCGCTGGTGCTGCTGAAGAACGATGGCCGTACGCTGCCCCTCTCGAAGGGCGCCGCGCGTATTCACGTCGCCGGCAAGAGCGCCGATAACATTGGCAACCAGTGCGGCGGCTGGACCGTGAAATGGCAGGGGCAGACCGGCCCGGTGGTCCCGGGAGGTACGACGGTACTGGCGGCGGTGAAGAAAGCGGTCTCGAGTGCCACGCAGGTGACCACGTCGGCCGACGGCTCCGGCGCGGCCGGCGCGACGCTCGGCATCGCCGTCGTGGGTGAGACGCCTTACGCGGAGTTTATGGGCGACCGCCAGGACTTGCGGCTGGCGCCAGAAGACGTGGCTGTTATTGAGACTATGAAGAGCACCGGCATTCCCGTGGTCGTGATCCTCTTTTCGGGGCGACCGCTGGTAATCGACGCCATTTTGCCCCGCGCGGATGCCGTGGTGGCGGCGTTCCTGCCCGGCACTGAAGGCGACGGCATTGCCGACGTGCTGTTTGGCGACGCCGCGCCCGCCGGCAAACTGTCGTTCACCTGGCCCCGGGGCGATTCAAGCAGTCTGCATCGCGGCGATGCGGGTTACAAAACGCTATTCCCACTGGGATTTGGGCTGGGCTATTGAAGCTTGTCGGACTTGCTTTTGGTGATCCGTTCACGCACCGATCGCAGTGCGGCCCGCAGGACCTTGTCGGAATCCTGCAGGCACTGCCGGATCCCGGACAGTCCGGGTATTTTGCGCGGGTCAACGCGGGCTAGATTTTCTTCCGCGGATTGAAGCCGGTGCTTCGAATCCACCAAACGAGCCTGATCTTCCTGCGTCAGCTCTAGTTCCATGGCATCTCCTAACAGCGATGTGTTTCGCGATGCGCGATCAGCGCGTATTTGGCCTGGTCTTTCTTTTCCCGAGCCATATGCAGCAGATCGTCGAATCTGACGAAATCAGGGTCCCCGCTAATCACGTTTTGCGTCTGCTGCGATTGCAACTCGACCAATTCGCGCGAGGCTTCGACGAATGCCTCAATAAGTTGCTGCCGTTCCTCGCAGAACGGAATTTGGTCCTGCTTAACATTACGTTCCTGCTGCGTCATCCGACTCGGCTCCAGCACGCGAATTGCCAAGATTGGCGGCGGGCCGGTCTCTCAGGACGTTCGACCCCGCGAGCCTTTTGTTGCGCCAGGAAAAGGCATTCACCCGGATTCGCAACCGATGGCACCCATGCTCTCAACCAGTTGAACCCATATCGCGATGTTGGCTCGGGGCTCCGCGGCTAGCATCGGTGCGAAAGGAGACAATTCTGTCTCGTCTTATTGCCATTCTCAACTTACTGCCTGTGATCATGGCCGCCGTGCGCGCCGTGGAACTCTCGATGCCGGTGCCTGCCACCGGCCCTACAAAGCTCGATCTGGTGCTGACGGCCGTCAGCGCCGTCTACGATTCGGAGCAGTCGCTGCAGGCGGCCTTCAGCCGTCCTGAACTGACGGCTTTAGTCACTAGTCTGGTGAACGCCTCCGTTCTGGCGTTCAACCTGACCGGCATCTTCAAAAAGAGCCACTAAGCGCGCTATTGGATGGTCAGCGAGACGGTGTTGGATGTCTGTCCATCGGCCGTCACGCTGACTGCCACCTCGCCGCGCCGCGCCAGACTTGCCGGCAGCTGAAAATTGACCTGATCCAGACCGGCAAACTGCGGCTGGGGCCCGGCGTAAGAGACCGGCACAACCAGGCCGCCGGCTTGTACCGTCGCGTTGGCGAGCGTGGTGCGATTGCGAATGCCCGTGGCGTAGAGCGAGACAAAAACGGGATCGCCGTTGACGGCGATGGGCACCCCGTTGCATGCGCCGGCCTGACAGGCGAACACCGGCACGGATGTCTGCAGGCCGGCCGTGACGCGAACGGCCGTGGCAGCCGCCACACCGGCGCCGTTGGAGCTCATGCTGAAGAGCGCCGGGCCCACCGTCACCACCGTCGCGGCGCCCGTCTTCGTTGTGGGGCCGGCCACCACAAAAGTCGCCAGTCCCGGCGGCGTATCGGGCGGCAGCACCAGATTAATTTGCCCGGGTCCGACATACGATAGTCCCGCATTGCGCGAAATCCCGTCCGGCCCGCTGACCTGCACGGCAACTCCCCCCAACGACTGCGGCAAGACTGCGCCGCCGGCCTGCTGTACTCCGGACGACAGGTTGGCGCCGTACAGTGAGACGATGGACCCCGCCGCCACCGAGCTGCCGCCCGAAGCTGCCGAACGGATGCTGAACGCCGTGCTCACGCCGTAATAGCGCGCCATCCAATACGGCAGCACGTAATCGATACCCGCCGACTCGATCAGCCCCTTGCCTCCGCCGGCGAGTTGAAACGGGCTGCGCTGCCACAGAAAATCGGTGGGTACGCGCCACGGAACCGGAATGGGCTGGCACGCGACGCCGCCGCAATCCGGCACCTGGCCGGTCAAGTCAACATATACGTCGCGCCGGGGACGCTGCAGCCACTGCTCCAGGAGTGCCGTGGTTTCCGCGTCGCGAGCCGCGTCCGGCCCTTTCAGCGCGCGATCGATCAGATCGAAAAAAGCGTTTTGCTGCCAGGCGGTGTGGAGGCGAATCGCCGCATAGCCCTGGCGATAGGTGGCGTTCCCGGTGGTGTCCAGGCGGATCAGATTATAGAGATTGATGTAATCAAGGTTGAACTTGAAATACGAGTCATCGCTGTCGGCATCGAGCAC
>DOZZ01000189.1:15020-19787 GCA_003517725.1 Bryobacterales bacterium
CGCCGAGTAGCGCGCCGGATTGATATGCCGGCCCACCTGCAGCAAGCTCAGAATTTGATCCTGACGCGCCAGGAACGAGGTCGAGACGGTGGCGTCGGGCATCACGACGGTCCACCCGTGCGCGATCAGAAAGTCGAGCAGCCGCCCGGCCAGCGCCGCTACCGACGCATGTACGCCGGCGTCGTCCACCAAGTCGTAGGCGACGCCCAGCCCGAAGAAGACTCCCGAATACTGATCGCGCGAAGTATGCCCGATCCACACCATGCCGTTCCCCGGATTGGTGTAGACGCCGTTGGCGGATTCTTCGCTTTCGATGCCGTCGGCGTACGGCGAATTGGCCGGGAAAGTACACCGGGCCAGTACGTCCGTGCCCGTGACGTCCACCAGCGACTGGATGCCGGCCAGCGCGCGCCGCACATTGTTCAGCGCGTCGGCGGAGCGCGTCACCTGGTAGCGAAAGGACTCGGCCGCCAGATAGCTGCCGGTCCACAGGGCAGCATCGCCGCAGCGCGTGTAGCCCACAATCTGCGTGCTGTTGGCGCCCGCGTACATGGGGTCCAGCACAATACCGAAGGGCATGTGGCGCGCCTGGATATCGTTATCGAGGGCCAGCGCCTCGCGTTCGGCGGACGGCAACTTCGCGCCACAGCCGAGCAGCGCCAGCAACAGGAGTAAAACCAACGTCCCACGAAGCATGGCAGACTCTGTACCTATATTGTCGACCACACTTCGCGGCAATCAAAGTGCAAGCTTAGTGGCGCACCGATGGCCCAGACCTCACCACGTCCCGCACCTTCTCCGTGGTTGTGGATCGCGCTCGGCGTCTTTGTGATATCGGCATTGGCCGCGATTGGCTGGGTGAGGGCCGTGTGGCCTTTCTCCGAAAAATCTCTTACCGCGGCCATCGAGCAGGCCACCGGCGGCCGTGTCGAGTGGCACAATTTCCGATCCACCTATTTCCCGCCCGGCGCCACGGCCGAGAGGGTGAAACTTTTTCGCACCGACCGGCAACCCGATCCGCTGATCCAGGTGGACCGCATGATCCTGCGCGGCAGTTTCGCCGGCATGTGGAACAGCCCCAAACACATTGCCGAACTGCAACTGCGCGGGTTCCACCTTCTGGCGGAGCAAGGGGCGAAAGCCGCCGTGCCTTCCAGCCCAAGCCATTCCACGAGCTCCGTGGTGATCGACAAAGTGGTGGCGGACGACTCCACGCTGCGCTTCGTGCAACGCAAGGCGGGCAAGCCGCCGTTTGAACTGGCCGTCTGGCATTTGGTTCTGCACAACGTCGACAACCGGCTGCAGCCGCTCGACTTCCAAGCAGTCCTGGCCATCAGCGAGCCGCCTGGAGAAATTCACGCCAGCGGCAGGATAGGCCCGTGGAACTCGGACGACTTCGCCACAACGCCGGCCCGCGGTAACTATTCACTGGATGGCGCACGCCTGGACGTCTTCAAAGGCCTCAGCGGCACGCTGAATTCCAAGGGCGCGTTCGACGGTAATCTGGGAACCCTGCACGCCGCCGGCGATGTGAATATTCCGGATTTCCACCTCACGCAGTCGCATCATACGGTGCCGCTCTCGTCGCATTATGAGGCGATGGTCGACACTCTCGATGGTGACGTTACGCTGACATCCGTGGCGACTCACGTCCTGCATACCACCGTGATGTCGCGCGGCAGCGTCAGCCGCGAGCCCACGCCGCACCACGGCAAAACGGTGGATCTGCAAGCCTCGGTACAGGGCGGCCGTATTAACGACGTGATGCTGGTGTTGATCAAATCCAAAGTTGCGCCGATGACCGGCTCGCTACAGGTAAACACCTCGATACGGCTGCCGCCTGGGCCCGCGCCGTTTTTGAAGCGGCTCTCCATGGCGGGCGACTTCCACATCAGCGGCGCGGAATTCACCAAGGAAGCGCGGCGTCTGACGCTGGACCAACTGAGCGCCAGCGCCGCCGGCAGAAAGGTCAACAGCGATGCGGGCCCCGGCACGGTGCTCTCGAATCTGCACGGGCACTGCGTCGTCAAAGACGGCGTTGCTACGCTCAGCAACGTCACGTTTCAGATTCCCGGCTCCTCGGCGGGCATTCGCGGCACCTTCGACCTGATTACGCAGCAGCTCAATTTCCAAGGCAATCTGCAAACCGAAGGTGAACTCTCGGACACACAGAAGGGCATTAAAAAGATATTCGTGAAAGTCGCGGTGGCGATCCACAAACACCGTTCGCCGCAACACCTGATTCCCTTCAAGATCACTGGCCAATATGGCGATCCCAAGTTTGCGCTGAACGACGACCCACAGACCAAAAAGCGCCAGTAACGCGCGGTCCCGTACACTGAAGTTTGATGACCGCGGAAATCGATGGAGTAACGCTGCACCTGGCCCATCCGGACCAACTGCCGGTGCGCTGGGTGGGCCAGGAAGAGCTGATGCGGCAACTGCTGGCCGCGTGGATGGTGATTCACGAGCAGGACCTGCCCATGAACCCGCGGCTGCTGGGCAAGCCCGGCGTCGGCAAGACCACGCTGGCCTACGCCGCCGCGCGCCGCATGGGCCGCGACGTCTACATCATGCAGGCGACGCTCGATACGCGGCCCGAAGATCTTCTCGTCACGCCGGTGATCGAAGGCGCCGGCAAGCTGCGCTACGTGGCCTCGCCGCTGGTGACCGCCATGATCCTCGGCGGCATTCTGATTCTGGATGAAGGCAACCGCATGAGCGAGAAAAGCTGGGCCAGCCTGGCCCCGCTGCTCGATAACCGGCGCTACGTGGAATCGGTAGTCGCGGGCATCAAGATCAAGGCGCATCCGCACTTCCGCCTGGTCACCACCATGAACGACGATGCCTCCACCTTCGAACTGCCCGAGTACATCCACTCGCGGCTGCAGCCGCAGATCCTGATCGACTTCCCGGAGCACGATGAAGAGCTGCAGATCCTGAAAGAGAATCTGCCCTTCGCCGACGACGCCATCCTCGAATACGTCACCAGCTTCCTGCAGCAGGCGCACGCGGCCGACGAGCGCTTCAGTTGCCGCGACGGCATCAACATCGCGCGCTTCGCCCTGAAGCTGCGCAGCCTGGCCACCGATAAGCGCCACGAGCAGCTGGCGCTTGAAACGTCGATCCTCGAAATTTTGGGCGAAGAGGCCCTCCGGTATGCCCGGCGCAACCGTCCCGTCGCCTGATTCCGGCGGCCTGCGGCGCGGCTGGCTAACGTATCTGCCGGTGGTTCCGGGCCGGCTCGAGTTCGCCGCGCGCGTGCGCCGCGCGCTGCTCGATCTGCGGCCGCGCGTAGTCGCGCTGGAACTGCCGGCCACGCTGCGCGACGCCTGGATCGATGCCGTGGCGCGGCTGCCGCAAATCTCTCTGGTGTTCTATGAGGACCCGGGCCGGGAAAGCGCGGGAATCTACGTGCCGGTCGAGCCAGCCGACGCCTTCACCGAGGCCGTGCGCACGGCGATCGAGATCGGCGCGGAGGTGGTCTTCTGCGACCCCGACAGCAGCGAGCGTCCGCATTTGCCCGACGCCTACCCCGACACGTATGCGCTGCGCTACATCGATGCCGCCGCCTATATCGAGAGCTACCGTGTTTATCCGCAGCCGCGCTCCGAGGAGTTGGCGCGCCACGCCGGCGGCATCGCCTGGCGCCTGCAAGGCTTAGACCCGCTGGCCGAAACGGCCGTGGTGATCTCGCTGAACCTGCTCGATCCGGTGCTGGATGCGATGGACTTTCCGCAGGACGAGCCCGAGCGCCGCGCGCGCCGGGAAGGTCTGCGCCTGCTGAATCCGCATCCCGATTGCCTGGCCGAGGTAACGCAGGAATATCCGGCGCTGCAGGCCCGCTACGAAGATTCGCGGCAGAACGGGGATGCCACGCAGACCGACCGCCGCCGGGCTCAGGTTTCACTCTTGCGGCAGGCCGAAAAAGAATACGAGATCAACACCGGCGAACGCGTGATGCACTGGCAGCGCCGCCTGCTGGCCCGCTACACGCGCAACCTCGCCGCCGCCAATCGCGATTTAGTTGCGTCGCTGTTCGATCTGACCGTGGCGGCGCGCAGCATCGTCGACGACAACTACGCCTGGGATGTCTGGGAGATGGCCAACCGCTACCCCTGGCAGCAGAACGAAACCGACATCGAGACCGTCAACATCTCGGGCGATCAGGTCTGGCTCGACACGCGCCGCATCCACCTGCGCCGGCGCCTTCCCAGCACTAAGCGCCGCATGCGTCCGGCCGGCCTGAAGCCGCGCAAAAAGGAGAAGCACCCCGGCGAATGGACTGAGGATTTGAGCGGCGACCACATCTGCTCCTATCCGCCGGAAGATCTGGTGATCGAGCAGTACGGCCGTTATCTCAAGAAAAAGGGCAAGAGCATCCTGTCCGAAGAGCGCACGCGCGTCGAGCCCTTCACCACTTCCCTGCTCGACGGCGTGGACCTCCGCGAGACCATTCGCAACTGGCATCAGGGGAAAATTTTCGTCCGCGAGCAGCAAAAGGTACAGGGCGAAGTGGGTTCCGTGATCGTGATCTTCGACGAGGACCGCGACGCGCGCTACTCCTACATGACCACGTGGCTGGGCGAACACCAGAACGAATCCGACATGGCCTTCTACTCGACGCCGCCGTTTGACAACATGGTGGGCCCGGGCATCGGGCGCGGCGAGTACGGCGGCTTCCTGATGAGCCTGCCGGCGCGGCGCATGTTCAACATATGGGAAGACCCGGACTACGATTTCGCGGAGTCGAAGCCCGAGCGGCTG
>DOZZ01000189.1:20034-24165 GCA_003517725.1 Bryobacterales bacterium
GGGCAGCTTTCTCCGGTGGCGATGAAGAAGCTGCGCGTGGTGCATGTGCTGGACGGATACGACAAGCGCGAGCAGGCCAAGGATTTCATCTGGTAGTGAATGTGGTCCTCGGTGGACGCCGGGTCGAAAACGCTAGGAGCGAACTACTGCTGGAAGCGGCAGGCCGGCTAAAAGGCCGCCCGCAGCTTGAAAAGCTACACTACAGGGCTTTTCGTGAGATTGCGGCACCCTGGAGGCAGCCTTATTAGCTCAGGGTTCAGAATTTTTGCAACTATGGCTAGTTGCAATTCGTCCTGCCCTGCAGGACACTGAAATAGACGTGGATGAGCAAGAGAGACAAGCTGCTGGATCGTCTCAGGCGAAGACCCACAGACTTTCAATGGGGCGAACTGGAGAGCCTTCTGCGAGGGTTTGGTTACGAGCTGGAAAAAGGAAGTGGATCCCGACGGAAATTTTACTGTGCCGAAACGCAGGCCTTGATTTGCTTACACGAGCCGCATCCGCAGAGCACGCTAAAAATGTACCAACTCGATGAATTGATCCAACACCTCAAAGAGCGGGGATTGTTATGAAGGAAGGTTTCGAATACCGAGGGTACTGGGGGTCGGCCCATTACAGTGCCGAGGACGAAGTGTTTCATGGAAAACTTGAGGGTATCCAGGACCTGATTACGTACGAAGGCACCGATGTGCATAGCCTTAAAAATTGCTTTTACGCGGCCGTGGATGATTATATTGCGACTTGCGAGGCCAAGGGCAAGCAGCCACAAGTCCCGTTCAAAGGAACATTCAACGTGAGGGTTGGACCCGATCTACACAAGCGAGCGGCCCTGTTCGCCAGCGCCCGCAAGAAGAAACTAAACGCTGTAGTAACAGACGCGCTCCAACAGTTCCTTGAATCCGAAGGCGGTGAAAGGCACACACCGCAGAAGTCTCGTTAAACGCGCGTCGACCGCTATAATGGCGCATTGACCCGCGTACAGATTCACTTGCCGCTTGCTCATCCGCTGGATGCCACGTTGTGGGAACGGCTGCGCGATGCGCATGCCATCTACGGGATTGAGCGCATTGTGGTGGACCCCGAACAGAGGTCACTCATGGTTGATTACGATGCCACACGCCTCCGTCCACTGGAAGTCAGCGCCGCGCTGAAACGCTGCGGCATTCCGGTCTGACACACTGCGCCGGCACCCGGCTCACGGCCCTGTGGAAGCCATGCGCCGGACGCCGGCGTGCGCCACTTCAATTAATTCCTCTCGAAGCAGGCCGGATTCCAAAAATTCGTCGGCACGGCCGCTGGCTGTAATCCAGTCAACACTTGCCGATTGTGGCCCTTGGCGTGCCTTGATACATTGCAGGTGGGCTTTGCCCGGAAGGATTCTGCAGAACCATGACGAAACTACTTGCTGGTCTAATGCTGTTCACGGCAGCCTCGTTCGCCGCCGTCGATGTGGTGCCGGCGGGAACCGATATCCACATTCGCACCGGAGAGACGATCACCCGCAACCGCGCCGACGGACGGGTATTCCGCGGTACCGTCGCTGAAGATGTGCTCGATCGCAGCGGCAACATGGCCATTCCGCGGGGCGCCGATGCTGAATTGATCGTCCGCAATCTGGGGAACGAAATGGTGATCGATCTGGACTCGATCACGGTCAATGGGCGGCGCTACACCGTGGCCGCCAGTGACGTAAATCGCAATGATAAAGAGGGTCTCGGCGCCAACCGCCGGACCGGCAAATATGTCGGCGGCGGCGCGGTGCTCGGCACTCTGCTGGGAGCCATCGCCGGTGGCGGCAGAGGCGCGGCTATTGGCGCGGCGTCTGGCGCCGCCGCCGGCGCTGGGGGCGAAGTGCTCACGCGCGGGCGCGAACTGCGCATCCCGGCCGAGTCAATTCTGCACTTCCAACTGGCGCGGCAACTTGCAGTCAGCACGCGCGGCGATGAAGGCTACACGCGCAATGGCCAGCACTATCACCGCTACCCCGATCAGCGCTATCAGGATCAGCGCCAGTAGCTCCAATTCGCGGGAACGGGCGCTGCTCCGTTCCCGCTGCTTCACTCCTAAGTTCGGCCACGGTGCCGTTGCTATACTGACGCTTCATGTTGCGGGTCCGTTTTGCTCCTTCTCCTACCGGTTTTTTGCACATCGGTAGCGCCAGAACTTTCATCTTCAATTGGCTCTACGCGCGGCGCAACGGCGGCGTCATGATCCTGCGCATCGACGATACCGACATCGAGCGCAACACCGACGCCTCGCTGCAATCCATCTTCGAAGGCCTGGCCTGGCTGGGCCTGGCGTGGGACGAACAGTATCGCCAGTCCGACCGTCTCGACCTGCACCGCCAAGCTGCCGCCACGATCCTCGAGAAAGGTTTGGCTTACCGCGACTTCACGCCCGCTACGCATGACGAAGGCGAGCGGCCGCGCGATGCCGCGCAGTGGTTGTTCAACGCCGACATGGCGAACTTGACGCCAGCAGAGAGCCAGCGCCGCGCCGACGCGGGAGAAAAGTTCGTCGTGCGCTACCGCGTGCCGCGAGACGTCACGCGCGACATCGAATTTCTGGACGGCGTCTACGGCCATCAATCGAAATCCACGGCCGATATTGAGGACTTCGCGCTGCTGCGCAGCGACGGCACGCCCACCTATCACCTGGCCTCCTGCGCGGATGACGCGGCGCTCGGCATCACGCAGGTGATCCGCGGGCAGGATCATCTTTCGAACACGTTCAAGCACATTTTGATCTTTGATGCGCTGGGCGGAGATGTCCCGAGCTTCGCGCATCTGCCCTTACTGGTGGCGCCCGACGGCACCAAGCTCTCGAAGCGGCGCCATGGGCCTGTCGTGAGCGTGACTACTTATCGCGACGCCGGTTTTCTGCCGCAGGCGTTCGTCAATTTTCTGTGCTTGCTCGGCTGGTCTCCGAAGAATGACCGCGAGCAGTTGACGCTGCCGGAGCTCATCGAGCTGTTCTCCTTCGACGGCATCAATCGCAGCAACGCCGTGGTGAATTTCAGCGAGCTCGAACCGTTCGATCCCAAAGCGCTGTGGCTCAACGCGCAGCACCTGCGCAGCATGCCGATCGAGGAACTGCTGCCGTTCGCCGAAGCCGAACTCGACCGCGCCGGCTTCTCGCTGCCGCCCGGTTGCGACCGCCAGTGGCTGGCCGCCACGCTTGACATGCTGCGCGCGCGCTACCAAACGCTGAAAGACTTCGGCACCCGCGCGCGGCCCTACTTCCGCGACGATTTTCCGATGGACGACGAAGCCTTGAGCCGGCTCGATAAGCCCGGCGCGCGCGAAGGGTTGCGGACGCTGGCCGAGCGCCTGGCCAAGTTGCCCGAGTTCACCGAAGCGGCGGTCGAAGCCGAGTTGCGTGGGTTAGCCGCCGAGCGCGGCGAGAAGGCCGGCCTGCTGATCAACGCCGCGCGCAGCGCGCTGACCGGGCAAGCCGTGGGACCTGGCGCGTTTCATCTGTTCACCGCCATCGGCCGCGAGCGCTCGATCGAGAGGCTGCGGGAAGTCTGATGAATATTCTGGGGATCGGCGGCATCCAGGGCGATGCGGCCACCGCGCTGCTGCATGACGGACGGCTGGTGGCCGCCATGGAAGAGATCAAAATCGCCCGGCGCGCGCGGCGCGGCGAGCTGCCGTCGGAATCCATCGCCGCGTGTCTCGAGATCGCGGGCATCGCGGCGGATCAAATCGATATTGTGGCAGTGGTGCGTCCCCTGCCCCCGGCCGCCGTGCCGGTGCTGAACCTGGCGCTGCGCTCGCGTTTCCCTCGCGCGCGGCTGATCTTCGTCGAGCACCATCGCGCGCACGCCGCGTCGGCCTTCTATGCGTCGCCGTTTGAGAACGCCACGGTGTTGACGCTCGACCGCTTCGGGGACCTGCGCTGCGGCGCGCGCTGGCAGGGCGAGGGCGACCGCCTGACGCTCGATGCCGACCTGTACTTTCCCGATTCGCTGGGCGATCTCTATAGCCGCGTCACCGAGCTGCTGGGCTTTACGGCCAACGCCGACGAGCACAAAACGCAGTGGCTCTCGGCGCGCGGCGACGACCGCTATGTGCCGCTTTTCTTGGATATCCTGCGCGCTGGCCCCTCCGGGCTGCCGGCCATCGATCG
>DOZZ01000189.1:24277-41256 GCA_003517725.1 Bryobacterales bacterium
TTGAAGGCCCCGCTCGACGATGCCCTGAAGCCGCACATCGCCGCGGGATTGCAGCGCGCCATCGAATCCGTCGTCATCACGCTCGCGGGCGATGCGCGCCACGTATGTCTGGCCGGCGGCTTGGCGTTCAACGCAATGCTGGTGGCGGCCCTCGAGAATCAGCCGCGTTTCGAAGGCGTCTTCGTGCAGCCCACGGCGGGCAACTCCGGCACGGCTTTGGGCGCCGTGCTGCACGCGTGGCACGCCGTGTGCCATCAGAATGCCCGCGTCGAAATCGGCGACTATTGCCTGGGGCCGGGCTACGATGCCGAGCAGATCAAGCAGGTGCTCGAAAACTGCAAGCTGCGCTTCCGCTTTCTACTAACCAGCGATGAGGTCATCGAGACGGCGGTCGCGCGCCTGTCGAAAAATAAAATCGTGGCGTGGATGCAGGGCCGCATGGAGTTCGGCCCGCGCGCGCTGGGCAATCGCAGCCTGCTGGCCTCGCCGCTCGACCCCTATTCGACGGAGAACCTGAACGTCTACATCAAGCACCGCGAAGCGTTCCGAAAATTCGCGGCGTCAGTGCCGGCCGAAATCGCGCACGAATATTTCGAGGTGGGCCCCAACGCCCGCTTTCTGGCCAGCATGGGGCGCGTACGGCCGACGCATGCCAAGCAGTTCGAGGCCGCGCTGCTGGGCGCCGATCTGCTGCGCGTGCACGCCGTATCGCGCGACGATAATCCGCTCTACTGGCGGCTGCTGCACGAGGCCGGCAAGCGCACGGGCCTGCCGGTGCTGTACAACACGTCGTTTAACCTGTTCGGTGAACCGCTGGTGTGCTCGCCGCGCGATGCCGTCCGCAGCTTCTACTCGTCCGGCATCGATTGCATGCTGGTCGGCAACTTTCTGCTCGACAAGTAAGCGCTACTTAATTTCGCGAATTTTTATGTTGCGGAACCAGGCGCTGTCGCCATGGTTCTGCAGCGTGATCGGGCAGTCTTTACGGGGCTCCTTCGCCATCATCTCCAGGATGTGCGGCGAATCGCGCCAGCGTTTGCGGATGCCCGCCAGCGCGGCGTCGGAATCAAGCGATGAATCCACCACCTTCACGCCGTTCAGCCAATGCTCCACATGGTTGCCGCGCACCACGATGCGCGCGTGGTTGAACTCGCCCACCGGCAAAGAAGCGTGGGATGACGGCGCCACCATATCGTACAGCGCGCCGGCCGTGTGCTTGACGTTGCCCAGCGCGTCTTTGTTGGCGGCGTCATCGGTGATCTGGTACTCAAATCCCACCACGTAATCGCCGCCATGGTCGGGGCGCGGGCCGCGGTTCGAGAAAGAGCGCTCCACCTGCACCTCGAAGCGTTCCTTGGGCGAGCCGGCGGGCGTCGGCGTAACGAAGAAATGGTCCTGGACGCGGTACTTCACGCCACTGTTACCGGCGGGCGAGATCTTGAAGTCGAAGGCGAGCTCGAAATCGCGGTAAGTTTTCTGGCTGAATAAATCCTCGCCGATTCTGGGGCGCGCCTGGGCTTTCAGGCACTGGTCGTCGATGGTCCAGGCGTCGCCGGGCGGTGTTTTGGTCCTGGGATCGACCCATCCGTCCATACTTTTGCCGTCGAAAAGCAGTACCCAGCCGGCTTTACGCTCCGCGGGCGTCAGGGTGTTCAGAGGCGCATCGGCGGCCCGCGCCAAGGGTGCCAGAGTGGCGGCAAGTCCTAGAGAAAGAAAGAAATAATTCATGCGGTCATCAGATTATCACCGTTCACCGGGCTGCACACGCGCCCTCCCCTTCTTGGCAAAACTACGAATTCGCGCTACACTCAAATTTGACCGGCGGTCTCAAGCAGTGGGCGAAAGCCCACTTTTTTATTGGCCGCGACCCGGTTTTTGCGTATGTCCAGACAATCGACTGTCGCCACTATCGAAACCATCGCCGAAGAGGTTACCGCCGCGGCCGGCGTCGAACTGGTAGAGGTCGAGCTAAAAGGCTCCGGCCGCAATCATTTATTGCGGGTTTATATCGATAAGCCGGACGGCGTTACGCATGGCGATTGCCAGCTGGTTTCCGATTTGATTTCGGAGAAGCTGGATGCCGGCAATATCATCGAAGGCCAGTACACCTTGGAAATCAGTTCTCCGGGAGTAGAACGCAAACTTAAAAAGGCCAAAGATTTCGAACGCTTTGTCGGGCAGCCCGTAAAAATCTTTCTGAAAGAGCCGCTCGC
Source organism: Bryobacterales bacterium (assembly GCA_003517725.1). Lineage (GTDB taxonomy): Bacteria > Acidobacteriota > Terriglobia > Bryobacterales > Bryobacteraceae > DOZZ01. Next base: position 26,491 of record DOZZ01000189.1, read on the forward strand.
GGGCAAGAGGTTTTTTGAAGGCGAGCTGAAAACTTTCGCGGACCAGACCGTTACGCTCGATGTTTCCGGACACGGCGATGTGGCCATTCCGTTCGAGCAGATCGATCGCGCCAACCTTAAATTCCACTGGTAGCTTGGCTACCGTCTAACCAGACCAGATTTATATAAAGAGGAATACCGTGGATACCATCTTCCAGTCCATTGAAATGTTGAGCAAGGAAAAAGGCATCGATTCGCAGATCGTGCTCGACGCCGTCAAGGACGCCATGCTGATTGCCGCGCGCAAGCAGTTCCGCACCACCGAGGACCTGATCGCGGAGCTCGACGAAAAATCGGGGGGCATTCGCATCTACGCCATCAAGCGCGTGGCCGAGACCGTGACCGACCCGGTTCACGAGATGACGCTGCAAGAGGCCTGGAAGATCGATTCGGCGGCGGAAGTCGGCTCCGAAGTGCGCATTGAAAAGCCCACCGAAGGCCTGGGCCGCATCTCCGCCCAGACCGCCAAGCAGGTGATTTTCCAGAAGGTGCGCGAGGCCGAGCGCGAGACCGTGTTCCAGGAATATTCCGGACGCGCCGGCGAGCTGGTCAACTGCACCGTCAAACGCATTGAAGGGCCCGACATGGTGCTCGACCTCGGCAAGACGGAAGCCCGGCTGCCGAAAAAGGAGCAGTCGCGGCTCGAAACGTACACCGTAGGCGATCGCCTGCGCTGCGTCATTAAGCTGGTAGATAAAGGCGCCAAGGGCCAGGGCGTGATTGTGTCGCGCGCCGATCCGGAACTGGTCAAGCGCCTGTTCGAGCAGGAAGTGCCCGAGATCTACGACAGCACGGTGATCATCAAAGGCTGCGCGCGGGAAGCCGGGGAGCGCACCAAGATCGCAGTGCTCAGCCGCGACCGCGACGTCGATTGCGTCGGCGCCTGCGTGGGCATGAAAGGTATGCGCGTGCAGTCCATCATCCGCGAGCTGCGCGGCGAGAAGATCGACATCATCGAGTTCTCCGAAGAGCCGGTGCAGTTTGCCACGCACGCGCTGAGCCCCGCCAAGATTAGCCGCGTGACCATCCTCGACCCGGTGGAGCGCCACATGGAAGTGATTGTGGACGATTCGCAGTTGTCGCTCGCTATCGGCAAGAAGGGGCAGAACGTGCGCCTCGCGGCCAAGCTGCTGGGCTGGAAGATCGACATCAAGAGCGAGGAAGAGAAGCGCCAGGAAGTGGAGTCCGAGATGTCGGCGCTGGTCTCACAGGGCACGCCGGTGTCGGTGCTGATCGAGTACGGTATGCCCGAGGAGCTGGCCGATCACCTGGCCAACGCCGATATCGGCTCGATCGAAAAGCTCGGCAACATGACCGCCGAAGAGCTCGATCTGGTGGCTGGAATTACGGGCCGCGTCAGCGAAATCGAGACCGCTATCAACAGCTACTACAGCCAGTTCGAAGAGCAGCCCATAGCGCAGGACGAGGCCGTCGCACTGGCCGAGGAAGGTGCGGTAGAAGCGGCGGAGACGGAGCAGCCGGCGGAGCCGGTGGCGACCGAGCCGGTCGCTTCAGAACCGGCAGCATCGGAGCCGGAGCCCGAAGCGCCTCCGCAAAACTAGCGCGGGCTGAACCCGAATTTGCGGGTTTCTGCTTAGTCTTCGGGATCCACGCCCAAGCCGTTGTTGACGCGGTTGGTGAAGTTGGCCATCGCGATTACCAGCGTCAGCTCCACCAACTCGGGATTCGAAAACAGCTTCGTCAACTGGTCCCGGCCCTCGTCGACGCTGCACGTGCGCGTCAGTTCGCGCGCATACACCAGCGCCGCGCGCTCGCGCTCGTTGAAGCCGCCGTCCTGCTCCATGTGCACGTTGTGCATCTCGTCCTGACCAATACCGGCTTTCGGGGCCGAGCGCTCGTGCGCCGAGATGCAATAGGGGCACTCGTTGACATAGGAAACCGCCAGGTACACCAACTCCTTGATGCGCAGATCCAGCGCGCCCGGCCCCATGACGTTGGAGTACAGCGGCACAAAAGTCTCGAGCGCGCCGGTGCTGTGCCCGAGCACGCGGAAGAACCGGTTCTCGCCGCCGGTCTTGCGCTCCATTTCGGCGACGTAGGGGTGGTTCTTCGGGTCGATTCCAGGGAAAGAAGGCATGTTGTTAGTCTGCCAGAAGCGGCACTGGTTGGGGCAGCCCCCCTCCCGTGAATGTCTTGTTTTTAACGCGAAATGCGGCATAGCGGGGCGCTGCCTGTCAAAATAACTCTCGATGGCAGAGGAACGTATGACCGCGTCGGGGGTGGCCCGCCAGGCGCATGCGCGGCGCCTGGTGGAGCAGGTGCAAGCGCTCGAAGCCCGGCTGCGCGCCGGCGGCGGCGCCGCGCGCGCCGAGAAACAGCACCAGGCCGGTAAGCTGACCGCCCGCGAACGAATCGCCGAATTGGTCGACCCCGGCTCCAATTTTCTCGAGATCGGCCTGCTGATCGCCTGGGACCGCTACGACGGGCAAGCCCCCGCGGCAGGCGTGGTCACGGGCCTCGGCATCGTCGAAGGCCGCCCCGCCGTCATCGTGGCCAACGACGCCACGGTGAAGGCCGGCGCGTGGTGGCCCGAGACCATCACCAAGATTCTGCGCGCCCAGGAAATCGCCATCCGCACGCGCACGCCCATCGTCTACCTGGTGGATTCGGCGGGCGTCAACCTGCCATATCAGGACGGCATCTTCCCCGGCCAGTATGGCGCGGGCCGCATCTTCTACTACAACTCGCTGATGCGCCGCCGCCTGGGCGTGCCGCAGATGGCCGCCGTGATGGGGCCGTGCATTGCCGGGGGCGCGTATTTACCGGCTCTGAGCGACTTCATCATCATGGTGGAGAAGACCAGCTTCATGGGGCTTGGCGGCCCCAACCTGGTGAAAGGCGCGACGGGGCAAGTGATCGATCAGGAGAATCTGGGCGGCGCTCACATGCACACGGCGCTAAGCGGCGTCGCCCATTACATGGCCAAGGATGATCACGACTGTCTGGAGATGCTGCGCGCCCGATTCCGGCAACTGCCCGCGCCCGGTGCCCCGCCCGCTTCTGTCGCGCCGGCGCGCGCGGCGGAGGAACTCTACAACCTGCTGCCCGCCGATCACCGCCTGCCCTACGCCATGGAAGAGGTGCTCGACTGCATCTTCGACGCCGGGGGCCGGCTTGAATTCCAACCTGAGTACGCGCCGGAAATGCTGTGCGCGGAGATGCGGCTCTCGGGCCATGCGGTCGGCGTGATCGCCAACCGACGCGGCTTCCTGCGCGCCTCCGGAGCGCCGCGCGTGGGCGGCATCGTCTATACGGAGTCGGCTCGCAAGGTCGCTTATTTCGTTGAGATGGCCGACCGCGCCGGCACCCCGCTGATCTACATCCAGGATGTCTCGGGCTTTATGGTGGGCAGCGAGGCCGAAACACAGGGCATCATCCGGGCGGGCGCCGAGATGGTGGAATCGATGGCATGCGCGCGCGTTCCAAAAATCATTCTGACCGTCAACCATGCCAGCGGCGCGGGCTACTACGCGATGGCGGGCCAGGGCTTCGACCCTCACTTCAGCTTCAGTTGGCCCACCGCGCGGATCGGCGTGATGGAGGGCGATTCGGCGGTGCAGGCGCTGTATTCGGTGCAGCTCGCGAAGCACAAGTCAGGCGGCAGCGCGCCGCCGCCTGACTTGCAGGAGTCGATCGACCGCACTCGCGCCGACTACGAGAAGTGGCTGGACGCGCGCTACGCCGCGGCTCGCGGCCATGTCGATGCGATTATCGATCCCAAAGATTCGCGGGCAGTGCTGACTCAGGCTTTGGAGGCCTGTTTGCGCGTGCCACGTCCGAAAGCGCTGATCGAGTCGTTCTGAGCATTCCCATGCACCCGACACCACCAGCAGACTCGATACCGTCCACTCTCCTGCATTCCGACGCCGCGCGATTCTGGCTGGCGGTGCTGCTCACCGGCGCAGGCGCGGGGGTAGGCGCGGCAGTGTTAACCCGCTTTCTGGGAGTGGTGCAGGCCTGGGCCTGGAACGGGTCCGGCAGCGATCTATTGGACGCAGCCCAGCGTGCCGGCGCGTGGCGCCACATTCTCGTGCTGCTCGGCGCGGGGCTGATCACTGGCGTTGGACAGATCGTCCTGAAACGGCTTACCCGCGCTAACGGTATCGACACTACGGCTGCCATCTGGTTCTATGCCGGGCGCATGCCTAAGTTGCGTACTTTGGGCAGCGCACTGCTTTCCGTTGTCATTGTGGGCATGGGCGCGTCCTTGGGCCGCGAGGGCGCTGCGAAGCAAGCCGGGGCAGTGTTCGCCAACTTCTTTTCCGACCGGGGGCGCTTGTCCGACGAGCAGCGCCGGTTATTGGTGGCCTGCGGCGCGGGAGCCGGCATGGCCGCGGCTTACGGCGTGCCGCTGGGCGGCGCGCTGTTCGCCCTGGAGGTGATGCGCGGGATGCTGGCGCTCCGGTACGTACTGCCGGCCGTGTTCGCTTGCCTGATTGCCACGGCGGTTTCGTGGTTGGCGCTGCCGAATGCCGCCACCTACGTGATCCCCGCCTATGCCACCTCCGCGTCGAGCGTGGCATGGGCACTGCTGGCGGGTCCCATCGCGGGCCTGGTTTCCGTGGGTTATGTTCGCATTGTCCGCTGGGCCGATCGCAACCGGCCGCGGGGCTGGCGGCGGCTGGCGGCGCCGGTGCTGGGATTGGGGCTGCTGGGAGCCGTCTCGATCTGGTTCCCGCAGCTGCTGGGCAATGGTAAGGACATTTCCCAATTGGCCTTCACCAACCAGGTGGCGCCGGCTTTGCTGTTGACGCTGCTGCTGCTGAAGCCCGCCGCTACCGTGTTGTGCATGCGCAGCGGCGCTCCGGGCGGCCTGTTCACGCCTTCGTTGACGGTGGGCGCGCTGCTGGGCGGGGTACTCGGCTATGCGTGGTCCTGGTTGTGGCCCGGCGTACCCCCCGGACTGTTCGCCGTGCTGGGCGCGGGAGCCGTGCTGGCGGCCACCACGCAAGGCCCGATCTCGGCGGTGGTTCTGATGATGGAGCTGACGGGCCGCGACCGCTCGTTCATCCTGCCGCTCCTGGTGGCCGTGGCGACCGCTACGCTGGTGGCGCGGACCATCGAACCTCGATCGATCTATGATGCGCGGCTCACCGACGAGGAGATCGAGACACGGCAGAAGCTGCGCGAGATGCCGCAAGTGCCGCCGGTTCCGGCCAGCCGATAGGAGTGTTACGGGTGCTACAGAGCAGCCTACCGCGATTGATTCAGCCAAGCCGCGATGGCGCGCATCGCTTGCTCCAATGGAGGAAGATCTCTCTCAACGATTTGCCAGACCGTCTGAAAGTCCACTCCAAAGTAATCGTGCACGAGGACGTTGCGCATTCCGGCAATCGATCTCCAGTTGATTTCGGGGTGCTGCAACTTGTGCTCATCGTCGATACGTTGGGATGACTCGCACAGAACCTGTAGGTTGCGAATAATGGCATCCTGAAGCGTGCGGGAAGCAAAGACAGATTCCCGGCCGTGTGCAGAGTCGTCCGCGATTCTGCGGATCCATGCGAGGATATGCTCCACGTACGCGCGTTGCGATCTCACAACGGCACGGCTTCGCGCAGAACGGCCTCGCGGATCAGCGGGCTGAGCGATCGGCGGATCACCACCTGGACGCGCCGCCCCAAGAGTTGCTCGAGCTCGGCCACCATGCTCCCGGGAAACCACGGGCTGGTCACGCCGGTCACGTCTACCAACAGATCTACGTCGCTATCAGGGGTATCTTCGCCCCGAGCCACTGAGCCGAACAGACAGACGTTGGCGGCGCCGTGTTGGGCGGCAATCCGCAGCATCTCGTCGCAGCAGTCTCGTAGGTGGAGGGCTATGCTCACTCGGCAATATTGTAGCGAGATTGCACTATGCGAAGAAAAGGCTACTGGTGTTTTACTAAGCTCTTCCCGCCCCAGGTTTGCCAATGCCGACGACCCTCAGTGACAAGGAAGTTCTAGCCGCAGCCAACCTATTGCGCAGTATGGGTGCTTCTCAAGTCTTCGCTTTTGGGTCATTGGTCAGGGGCGCCCTGGGTCCCGATTCCGACATCGACATGGCGGTATCCGGGCTACCGGCCGAAGTCTACTTTTCCGCAGTCGGCAGAGCCTCCGACATCCTAGGACGCCCCGTTGATCTATTGGATCTCGATGATGACACCCCGCTGGTTCGGCATCTCCTCGACAGCGGAGAGCTAGTTCGTGTCGGTTGATCTTGCGACCAAAATTCAGCTAGGACTTGAAGAATTTGGGACCGTTCGTGACCAGATGTCGCTCCTGATCGCCAAGCCACGCGACTCGAAAGTAGGAGTTATTGAGACTGCCGCCGCATGGCTGCTACACGAACTGCCCCGCGCAGTAACCCGAGGCCCACGCCCATTGGAAATTGAAGCCGCCGAGGTGGCCCGTTACGTCCACCGCCTCGCCGATAAAATACAGCCCGCGAACCTTGTGGCTCTCGAACGTTTTCGACGATAGCTCACTGGTATCGATGCCGCCCGCCGTTACCTCGGCTTTGGCGTAGCCTTCGGTGCCCGCCGGCGTCAGTACCCAGGGCTGCAGTTGCGCGGCAGCCGCGGCCAGTTCGCGGTCGCTGATTTGGTTGAGCGTCTGGCCCGCGGGTGCCAGCCGCTCGGCCAGGCGCTTTGGCACATGATCGGCCAGGATGGTCTTGAGCGCACCGCGTTCGCCGCGCTTCTTGCGAGCCGTGAGTTCTGAAGCCAAATCGCAGTCCGGCGCGAGAGTAAGCGCCACGGCTTGGCCCGGCCGCCAGTAGGAGGACGCCTGCAGGATGGCCGGGCCGCTCAAACCCTGGTGCGTGATCAGCATTTTCTCGCGGAAGATGGCGCCGCCCGTCGCCGCAATCACATCGGCCGAAACTCCGGCCAAGTCGCAGTAGCGCGCGCGGTCGTCATCGTTCAAAACCAGAGGCACCAGCGCGGGACGGCACTCGACCACACGCAGCCCGAAGCGCCGGGCGATCCTATAGGCGAAATCGGTGGCGCCCATCTTCGGAATCGACAGGCCGCCGCTGGCGATCACCACTGTCCGCGCCTGCATCTCTCCGGCCGCTGTGTCGACCACAAACTCATCGGCCTTGCGGAGGTCGCGCGCCGGACACGACGTCCGCACGTCAACGCTCGCGGCGCGGCACTCGGCCAGCAGCATCTCGGTAACTTGACGCGCCGACTCGTCGCAGAATAACTGTCCCAGAGTCTTCTCGTGATAGCGGATTCCGTGCCGCTCGATCAGCGCGATGAAGTCGGCCGGAGTGTAGCGCGCCAGCGCGGATTTCGCGAAGTGCGGGTTGTCTGAAAGGAAATTGCGCGCCGTAACCTGGCGGTTGGTGAAGTTGCAGCGGCCCCCGCCGGAGATCAGAATCTTGCTGCCGGCGCGAGAGTTGTTTTCGAGCACGGCCACGCGGCGCCCGCGTTTGCCGGCCTCGATGGCGCACATCAGGCCCGCAGCGCCCGCGCCGACCACGATTACATCAAAATGCACTCAGCTGCCCAGCCGGCGAATTCTGGGCGCCCCGGCGCCTTCCCAACGGTATTCGAAGTGGACGTCAGGCCGCACGTTCTCCACCAGCGCCGGCCGGAAGCACGCGACGCACTCACCGCCCGGACGCCGCACGCTGCGATAGAGTACGCCGTGCGAGCCCTGCGCCAGCAACTCCGCCGCCAGCGCCTGCGATTCGGTATAGCTCGACGGGTTGTGCCAGCGCCGGTTGCGCGGCGTGCGCGCGCGGATGTCATGGAAACTGGTCCGGAAATCGGCGCGATACAGCCGCATCTGCAGGCGCGTCTCGCTGACGCCCACCTCAGCCAGCTCGCGGCCGCGGTGATACACCACTTCAGCATGCGCCGTATCGAGCAACGTCCCGGCATACCACGCGCCGCGCTGGCTCGAATTGAAGCGGCCCCCCTCCGGCCGCGGATGGCAAAAGGCCGCCATCACGATGCTGGCCATGGGCCGGCCCATAACCCATTCCTCTTCGGGCAGGCGGTGCAGCAGGCCCATTTCGGTCGAGATGCGGTCATTCGTCCAGCTTTCGAGCTCGAAGATGTAGGGCAGATCGGCGGGCGACGCGACGACGTCCAAAATGCCTTGCACCGGATAGCGGCTGGCGATCAGGCGGCAGGTATCGGTCAGGACCACGTTCGTAACCGGAGGCGTCAACTGCCCGCTCCCCTGCGCGCATCGAGCAGACGCCGCACGGAGTACAGCGCATCCATGCCGCCCTCGGCCATCAGCGCCAGAGCCGGGCGTCCTCCGAACATCGCGTGACTGTTGGGCAGCCGCACCCAGCGGTCCGCCAGGTCTTTTTCCGGGTACAGGATGCGCAAGGCCTTGAAAATCCCGAGCACCAGCGAAATGCGCATCAACATGTCGAAACACAGCGTGCCGCACTGCCCCGCTTTGTATTTGTAAAAAGTAGATTCGGGCGGCCAGCCCAGCAGCGCGCGCTGTTCCTCGGTCGAGAGCTGCCAGATATCCGCGACCTGCAGAAAACTGCGTATAGCCGGGGCGCTCATCTGGCGGCGGACTTTAGGATCGTTGCGTCTGCCCGGTGCGACGGGGCGGATCGTCGGAATAGCGCGGCGACGCAACTCCATATATAGAGATTGTACTCTATTTAGAGACTAAATGTAGTGACGGATTTGGAAATAGATGTCGTTGACAAACGTGAATGCTCCCTCATACGTGGCCACGAATCTGCGGAAGCTTTCGTTGTAGCGCCTGCCGTGAGCCGGGTCGATGATTTTGAAGAACGACCGGTCAATGGAGGAGTCATCTTCATAGAAGCCTTCAATGATGCGCGCGTGGCGTCCCGAGCTATCGGAGTTGAGGGTTCCGACCCACAGCAGCCCATGGCGGCGCAGAAGCCGTCCCCACTCGCCGAGCGGTAGGTTTCTCATCGGCTCCATGCTCAACCCCGCGGTCCGCATGAATCCCGGGATCTCGCCGGGAGCCAGCGCGTGGTTCTGGTCGAAGAGTTCTGCGTAGTGCGTACCGACCCCAGCTACCGCGTCCCGTATTCCGAAAGACTGCTGCCGTTTCCAGGACACCATCATGGTGTACACCGTGGCCCAGCAAACCAGCGAACTGGGTTGAGCCAGGACGATGGTGTTTCCAGGAACATTGTAGAGTTGCATGCTGCCCTCCTCCAGTTGCATCCAAAAGTGTACATTCAACGTGGCAGAATAGGGGCGCATGATCCGAATCGCGAACGGGCAGGGCTTCTGGGGCGACTGGCTCGAAGCTCCCGTGCAGTTGGTGGAGCAGGGTCCGATCGACTACCTGATTCTGGATTACCTGGCCGAAGTAACTATGTCGATTCTGCAGAAGCAGCGCCAGGGGAACCCAGAGCTGGGCTATGCCGCGGACTTCCCTCCCCTGATCGCGCGGCTGGCCGAGCGCCTGAAGATCGGCAACATTAAAGTGCTGGCCAATGCCGGCGGAGTGAATCCCACGGCTTGCGCGCGCAAGGTTCGGGAACTGGCGCCGCAGCTGAAAGTGGCCGTGGTGCTGGGCGATGATGTCTTCGCGCGCCTCGACGAATTCCTCGCCAAAGGTTACGAACTGCGCGATATGGATAGCGGCGAGCCGCTGTCAAGCGTGCGTTCGCGCATCCTGAGCGCCAATGCCTACATCGGGGCGTTTCCGCTGGCCGAGGCGCTGGCTACCGGCGCGGACGTGGTGATCGCGGGCCGCTCCACCGATACGGCCCTGGCCCTCGCGCCCATGGTGCGCGAGTTCGGCTGGGGCCCGGAGGATTGGGACAAACTGGCCGCAGGCGCCATCGCCGGACACATCGTCGAATGCGGCGCGCAGTGCACTGGCGGCAATTGCCAGGTGGATTGGGAATCGCTTCCCGACATGGCCGGCATCGGCTATCCCATTGTTGAAGCCGAGCCGGATGCCTCGTTCGTGATCACCAAACACGCGGGCACCGGAGGCCGGGTGCACTCCGACACTGTGAAGGAACAATTGCTGTATGAGTTGGGCGACCCGAAGCGCTACCTGACGCCCGACTGCGTTGCCGATTTCACGACGATACAACTGGAAGACATCGGCCCCGATCGGGTGCGTGTGGCGTGCATCCGCGGCGGGCCGCGGCCGCCCACACTGAAGCTGTCGATGAGCTATTCGGACGGGTGGAAGGCCATCGGGACATTGGTCTACAGCTGGCCGCAAGCGCTCGAGAAGGCGCGCGCGGCGGATATTATTGTGCGGCGGCGTCTGCAGCAACTGGGCTTGCAATTCGAGGAGATCTACACCGAGTTTCTGGGCGTCAACGCGTGTCACGGCACGGTCGCGGCGGCGCCGGCCGATCCGCCCGAAGTGCAACTGCGCATCGGCGTGCGCGGGCGCCAGCGCCAGGCGGTGGACCGCTTCACGCGCGAATTAATCCCACTGGTTCTGAACGGTCCGCCGGGCGCCACGGGCTTCGGCGAAGGGCGTCCGCCGGTGCGCGAGATCGTGGCCTATTGGTCGGCGCTGATCCCGCGCGAAGAGATCCACACCAGCGTGGAGGTGTTCGAATGAAAATAGCGTTAAGCCGGCTGGCGCACACGCGCTCCGGCGACAAGGGCGACATGGTCAACATTGGCGTGATCGCGCGGAAGCCGGCGGACTACGACGTGCTGCGTCGCGAAGTGACGGCCGAACGCGTTAAAGCATTTTTCGGCAGCCGCGTGACGGGCCCGGTGGAGCGCTTTGAGCTGCCCAATCTGGGCGCGCTGAACTTTCTCCTGCACGGGGCGCTAGGAGGCGGCGGCACGGTCACGTTGCGCCTGGACGCACAGGGCAAAACCTTCGGCGCGGCGTTGCTGCGGATGGAAATTGAGGCGCCCGCGTTCACTCCGTCTCAAGAACTTTGATCGAGTCCGGCCCCAGCACTTCGTGCATTACGCCGGCCAGATCGCGTAAAGCCGGTGCGCCATCGCCGCTGTAGCAGGAGCCGTGCATGGTGGCGAGGGTGCGCGGCTGGTGTTCCGCCAACCCGCGCAGCACGCGGCCGGTGTGGTGCGTGTAGGGCACGTAATTCGCGAAAGGTCCGGCCTCGGCCTGCTGCAGCGCTTCGCGCGAGCGCTCGATGATGCTGTCGTGCGTTAGCGGTTCGCGCTCGCCCCATTGATGAAACAGATCGGAGCAGAACAGCGTGCGCTGGGTCTCTTCGAACAGCACGCCGGCGTCCCAGCCGTGCGGCACGTGCGGGGTAGGCAGAAAGCGGAAGCGGTACTTGCCGGTGGAGAGCGTCTCGTCTCGTGTCAGCGAGCGCGCCGGGCGAATCGAGAAATCATTGACGCTGACCATGGCGCCGATCAGGCCGCAAACGGGCGCGGCTTGCGGCGCGAGTTCGAGCCACTGGTTCAAACCGCCGCACTCGTCCGACTCGAAATGGCTGAAGCCGATGTGCCGCAGCTTCGCCGGATCGATCAGGCTCGCCACGGCTTCGCGCAGTAGCGGAAACATGCCGCGCAGGCCGGCGTGGAACAACAGCGGCTCGTCATCTTTCACCAGAAAGTGACTGAACTCCAGATTGATCGGTGGGACAAAGACGGAAATGCGATAGACGTCCGGTGCAATTTCGGTGATGTGTGCCATGGCGCTCCTGCTCCATAATAGTAGAAGCTTATGGCATACCCTGAACGTTTTATCGCCCCGATGCGCGAAGACCTGACCCAGTACGGCGTGGAAGAGGCGCGCACGCCAGCCGCGGTGGACCAGGTGCTGGCGTCGCGGGGCACCGTCCTGATGATCGTGAATTCGGTGTGCGGTTGCGCCGCGGGCCGCGCGCGTCCCGCCGTGGGAATGGCGCTGCAACATGCCGCGCGTCCGAACAAAGCCGCAACGGTGTTCGCCGGCGGCGACGAGGCCGCGGTGGCGCACCTGCGCGCCAAGCTGAAGGACTACCCGCCGTCTTCACCTTCGATGGCGCTGTTCCAGGACGGCCAGCCGGTCTACATGATCCACCGCCACGAGATCGAGCAGCGCAGCCCGGAGCAGATCGCCGCGCTATTAACGCAGGCCTTCGACCGGTATTGCGTGAAGCAAGCGGTCTAACTTACTGCTCGGGATCGAGCTTCTTGTGCTTGGGCTTGTCGCGGCGGGCTTTGGGCTCGATCGTCTTGCCCGGTTTAACGGTGCCCACGCGCTCACGGGCGATCGCCCGAATTTCTTTGTTGGCGTCGAACTTGCCGGGCTTGCGCCGAGCCATATCAAGCCACCGCGGCGGAGTCGCGCAGCAGAACCTCGTCGTAGGTTAGCGTTTCATACAGCGACGGGTCGGACATGATCTTGGCCACCAGCGCGGCGTGCATGGCGTGCCCCGCGCGCTCCGCGATGACGTGTCCCAGCAGCGGACGGCCCAGCAGCGCCAGGTCCCCAATCAGATCGAGCGCCTTGTGGCGGCAGCATTCGTCCTTGAACCGCAGCCCATCGGGATTCAGGACGCCGTCGCGGGTGAAGCAAACGGCGCTCTCGAGCGTGGCGCCCCGAATCAGCCCCATGTTGCGCATCTGGTCGAGCTCGTATTCGAAACCAAAGGTGCGCGCCGCGGCAATTTGCTCGGTATATTGCTGCGGCGTAACTTCCAACTCGAGCTTTTGATAGCCAACCAGCGGATGCGGAAAATCGATTTCGCAGGTCAGCCGAAAGGTGTTAGCGGGCTCGATGCTAATGCGCTTGCCGCGATCTTCAATGCTAACTGGCTTGCGCATGCTCAGATACTGCCGCCGTCGCCGTTGCGTGCGAACACCGGCGGACCCGATCAGATGCACAAACGGCAGACCGCTCCCATCCAGAATAGGCACTTCGAGATTGTCGATTTCGATCAGAGCGTTGTCGATGCCGAGACTATAGAACGTGCTGAGCAGGTGTTCGGTGGTGGAGATCAGAACGCCTTGGTGCATCAAGCTAGTGGCGTAGCTCACCCGCGCGACGTACTGCCACAGCGCCGGTATAGCGAAGTCGCTGAGGTCGGTCCGCAGGAACACCAGGCCTGTGCCGACCGGCGCCGGCGTTACACGGATGTGAACCGGGACCCCGCTGTGAAGACCGATGCCGGTGGTTTCGACGGCCTTGGCGACCGTAGTCTCGAAGTGCATTGTTCTTAGGTTAACATGCGCAAAGCTTTTGCTTTCAATGTTTACCGAGTCAAGCTTGTGACGAAATAACCACACTGTGGAGTGATTTAGCGACTACCCGGAAAAGTGCTCTGGCTACAAATGCCTCTGTCGTCTGGCTACTTTTGGCCCGCCGAAAAGTGCTCTGGCTACGAATGGGTTTGTAGCCAGAGCACTTTTGGTTTGGGTGCTGACGTTATGATGGGCAGCGTGGTCCAACGGCTTTTCCTGATCGATACCTACGGGTTCATTTTCCGCGCGTATCATGCGCGCGCTCGGATGGGGGTCCCGCCGATGCGCACCTCCACCGGCCTGTCGACCGAAGCTGTTTACATTTTTACGAATATGGTGCGCAAGCTGCAAAAGAGCTTTGCGCCACGGCATATCGCCGCTGTTTTCGAGAGCGCCGGGCCTACCTTCCGCGATGAGCAGTTTGCCGGGTATAAAGCCAACCGGACCGAGATGCCGCAGGATTTGGGCGAACAGATTCCCTACGTGCGCAAGGTGCTGGATGCCATGCGCATTCCGATTCTGGAGTACCCCGGTTTCGAAGCCGATGACGTGATCGGCACGCTGGCGCGGTGCGCGGCCGAGAACGGCTTTGAAGTGGTGATCGTGTCGAGCGATAAGGACATGATGCAGTTGGTCACCGACCGCATACACATGCTCAACCCCGCCAAGGAGGACACCTGGTACGATCCGGCGGCGGTCAAGACCTTCATGGGAGTGGAGCCTGGGCAGGTGGCGGACCTGCTGGCGCTGAAAGGCGACGCGGTCGACAATATTCCGGGGGCGCCTGGCATCGGCGATAAAGGCGCGCGTGACCTGATTGAGAAGTTCGGTTCCGTGGAGGCCGCGCTCGATCGCGCCGATGAAGTGGAGCGCAAGATGTACCGCGAAAGCCTGCAGCAGAATCGCGAGCGCATCCTCATGAGTAAGCGTCTGGCGACGATCGCTTGCGACGTGCCGATACCGTTCGATCCGGAGCGCCTGGCCGCCGATGGCGCGGACCTGTCGCAACTGCGGCCGCTGCTGAAGGAGCTCGAATTCCACAGTATGCTGCGCGAATTAGGCCCCGCCGAAGACCAGCGTGAGCGGCAATTGCGATTGATCGAGACGGAAGACGAAGTGGCGGCCATGGTCGCGGCCATACCGGCCGACGAGACCATCGCGCTGGCTCGCGCCGGCGGCCGCGTAGGCGTGGCGTGGGACGGGACCGGGTACGAGTTCGCGCAGGAAATGGCCGGGCCGCTCCGCCCGGTGCTAGAAGACCCGTGCTACCGCAAGCTGGCCGCATCGATTAAAGGCGAGTTGCGCGAGCATTTCCAGGCGGGCATCGCGGCTGAAGGCTTCGAGCACGACCTTTCGCTCTACGCATTTTTGCTGGATGCCGACCCGTCGGGCTGCTCGCTGGAACAACTGGTGCAGCGCCGGCTGGACCTGAAGCTGGACCAATCGGCCGGGCATCACGCGCTGTACCTGCTGGAGCTGCTGGCCACACTGCGTCCGGAGGTGGAGCGGCGCGGCCTCGACCGCTTCTATCGCGAGCTGGAACTGCCGCTGGCGCCGGTGCTGGCGCGCATGGAACACGCGGG
>DOZZ01000189.1:41461-43190 GCA_003517725.1 Bryobacterales bacterium
GCCGCCGATCACCCGGTCGTGCGCCTGGTGCTGGAGTACCGCCAGCTTTCGAAGCTGAAGGGCACCTACGTCGATGCCCTGCCCGCGCTGATCGAACCCGCGACGGGCCGCATCCACACGCGCTTCAACCAGACCGGCGCGGCCACCGGGCGGCTCTCGTCGTCCGACCCCAATCTGCAAAATATTCCGATCAAAACCGATCTGGGCCGCGAAATTCGCGCCGCGTTTGTGCCGCGCGAGGGCTGGAAGCTGATTGTGGCCGACTACTCGCAGATCGAGCTGCGGCTGCTGGCGCATTTCTCGCGCGACCCGGTGCTGCTCGAAGCCTTTCGAACCGGCGAAGACATCCACACGCGGACCGCCGCGGAAGTGCTGAACGTGCCGCCGCTGCTGATCACGCGCGAGCAGCGCAATCGCGCCAAGGCCGTCAATTTCGGCATCGTTTACGGCATCAGCCCATTTGGCCTGGCGGCGCAGCTGGGCATTTCGCGCAAGGAGGCGGAAGTCTATATCGCCAATTACTTCGCGCGCTACGCCGGGGTGCGCACCTTTATCGACGAGACCATCGCGCAGGTGCGGTCGAGCGGCATCACGCGCACGCTGCTGGGTCGCGAGCGGCCCATTCCGGACATGAATAGCCGCAACCCGAACGCTCGCGGCTTTGCCGAACGCACCGCCGTGAATTCGCCGCTGCAGGGCACGGCGGCGGACCTCATCAAGCTCGCCATGATCACGATCGACCGCGAACTGCGCGGGCGGCAGGCGCGTTTGCTGTTACAGGTGCACGATGAACTGGTGCTCGAAGCCGCGCCGGAAGAGGCCGAGGAAGTGGCGGCGCTGGTGAAGCGCACCATGGAGCAAGTGTATCCGCTGGAGGTCCCCCTGCTGGTCGATACGGGCATTGGTGACAACTGGCGGGACGCCAAGTAACTCATGATTTCCACCTCGGGCCTGGCCCGCAAATTTGGAGAGTTCTGGGCGGTTCAGAACCTGAATCTCGAAGTGCAGGGGGGCGGCATCTGCGCGTTTTTAGGGCCTAACGGCGCGGGCAAATCCACCACCGTGAAGATGCTGACCGGCACGCTGGCGCCAAGCGCGGGGGCGGCCACAGTTGCGGGCATCGATGTGGCGAAGGAGCCGCAGACGCTGCGGCGCAGCATCGGCGTGCTGCCCGAAGATCTGGGGCTGTTCGATTCGCTAACCATTGAAGAGCACCTTTCCATGAGCGGGCCGATCTATGGGCTGAGCCGTGCGGAGACGCGCGAGCGGGCGGATCAGTTGCTGCGCACGCTAGCGCTCGATAATCGGCGCGATACGTTTCTGGGCCAGTGCTCCTACGGCATGCGCAAGAAGACCGCGCTGGCGCTGGCACTGTTGCACAATCCAAAAGTGCTGTTCCTGGACGAGCCCTTCGAAGGCATCGATCCGGTAACCTCGCGCACCATCCTGAACCTGCTGCTGCGGCTGGCGTCGACCGGCGTGACCATCTTTTTGACGTCGCACATTCTGGAGCTAGTCGAGCGGCTCGCGACCCAGGTGGTAGTGATCCAGCACGGCCGGATCGTGTGGAACACGGCGGTCATCGACTTGCCGAAGCCGCTCGAAGAACTGTATCTGGAACTGGTCGGCGCCCCCGATGAGGAGGAACTGGCGTGGCTGGGCTTGCCTCCGTCCTAAAGGCGCTGGCCGCGGTGGTCTGGCGTGAGTTGCAGACGCAGCAGTCGGTGGC
>DOZZ01000138.1:0-7793 GCA_003517725.1 Bryobacterales bacterium
GGCGATGGTTCTATTTCGGCCGCGCCGCCATCCACCGCGAATGTTACTCTAGGAACGCCGTGGACCTTAATCTCGACACCCTCAAACAGGACATGCTGGGGCACCTGGAGCACTCCGAGTTTGCCGTGTTTCGCAGCGAAGCGGGCGGGCTCGACACCTTGCCCACCGTGCTGTGGGACGTGGAGCGCTACCCCGACTACCAGATGTTTCTGGAGACGGCGCGCAAATCGGGCGCCAAGATGATCCTGTTCGCCTCGCGCGAATTCAGTAAAGAAGAGCTGGACGAGCTGAAGGAGCAGTTGGCAGAGATCGACCTGCCGCGCGACGAGCGGCGCGCCCTTGAGCGCCAGTTGCAAGAGCTGCGGATCCATGACGGGACTACGTGCGAGATCGAGCTGGGCTTTGCGCACCAATCCTGGATGTATGTGTACAGCGCGCAGCCGGACTGGTACGAACAGTTTCAGGACCTGAGCGAAGAGATCGCCGGCCACCTGCCGCTCGACGACGAGCCGGAAGGCGGCAATCTGGGCGGCTTCTACTCCAACAATTGAGCCAAGCGCGCTGGGTCTTCCCGCATCCGGACGCAGGCGCCGCGGCTTTGGCGCAGGCGCTCGGCGTGGCGGTTCCGGTGGCGCAGATTCTCATCGCGCGTGGATATCGCGAACCGGATAACGCCCGCCGCTTTCTTGATCCGCGGCTTAGCGACCTGGGCGATCCGCTGCAACTGCGCGACATGGACGTGGCGCTCGAACGCCTGCTGCGCGCCATCGCGACGGGTGAGAAGATTCAGATCCACGGCGATTACGACGTGGACGGCACGACCTCCACCGTGGTGTTGAAGCGGGCTATCGAATTGGCCGGCGGCACGGTCAGCTATCGCATCCCTAACCGCTTTCAAGACGGCTATGGCATGCACAGCAGCACCGTGGATCAAGCCGCCGCGGAAGGCGTTTCGCTGATTATCAGCGTCGATACCGGCATTCGCGCCGGCGCCGTGGTGGAGCACGCGCGCAGCCGCGGCATCGACGTGATCGTGACCGACCATCATCTGCCGGAGAGCAGCCTGCCGGCCGCGCTGGCCGTGGTCAACCCGAATCGCGCGGACTGCGGTTACCCCGAGAAGACGCTGTGCGGCGTGGGGGTCGCGTTCAAGCTGGTACAGGCGCTGCTGGCCACGCTGCCGTGGCCGCCCGAGAAGCTGGAGCGCGTGCTGGAATCGTTCTTAAAACTGGTCGCGATCGGGACCGTGGCCGATGTAGTGCCGCTGACCGGCGAGAACCGCATCATCGTGCGGCATGGGCTGCGCGGTTTGGCCCACGTGAAAAACGCCGGGCTGCGCGCGCTGATGGAGGTCGCGGGCATCAAGGCCGGCGCGCCCACCGCCGGGCAGGTGGCGTTTCGCATCGCGCCGCGCATCAACGCCGCCGGACGCATGGCCGATGCGGGCGAAGTGGTGGAGCTGTTTCTGACCGCGGATGCCGCGCGGGCCAAAGAGATCGCCGCGCGCTTGCACGCCTGGAACGCCGAGCGCCAGGGCGAAGAAGCCCGCATTGTGGACGAGGTGCTGGCCGCCTGCGTCGCGGCGCCGGTCGGCGATAGCGATGGCGGCCTGGTGTTTTGCGCGGAGGGCTGGCACCGCGGCGTCCTGGGCATTGTGGCCAGCCGCTTAGTGGAGCGCTACTGGCGGCCCGTCTTTGTACTGAGCAGTGAAAACGGCCTCACGCGCGGCTCCGGCCGTAGCGTGCGCGGTTTCGAACTACTGGACGCGCTCGAAAGCATGCGCGATCTGTTCGTACAGCACGGCGGTCATAGCTTCGCCGCGGGCGTCACGCTGGAAACGCCGCGCGTGCCGGAGTTTCGCCAGCGCTTCAACGCCTATGCCGCGAACCGCTGGCCCGCGGAGCAGCGCCAGCGCTGCCTGCGCATCGACGCCGAACTGAGAGTTCACGACGTCAACGACGCGATGTTTCAGGATCTGCGGAGGCTGGAACCGTTTGGCATGGGCAACCCCGAACCGTTGTTCGCGCTGCGCGGCGCGGAAATCGCCAGCTTCCAACTCATGAAGGAGAAACACGTGCGCATCGCGGCGCGCGTGGACGGCCGGACGCTTTTTCTGCGCGGCTTTAACCTGGCGGCGCGCGCGGAGGAGATGGCGGTGGGCCGGCGCCTCGACGTCGCCTTTAATATTTGCGCCGACGACTATGCAGGAGGCTGGCGCGCCATCGTCAAAGAAGTGCGCGCGGCGTGTTGAAAAGCGTATGCCCGCCGAACCAGGTCAGCTCCGGTTTTGACCCCCTTTTGTAAAGGGCGGGAACCAACCGGACGCCTTTAGGAGTCACCCTGCGGCTTGCGCCGCCTGAGACTACACACCAGCGCCTCTTGAGCGAGTCCCCTCATTTTTGAAGCGTTGGATCAAAAATGAAGAGCTGACCTGGCCCAGCAAACACGCATTCATTCTAGCAAGAAGGTGGCCAAGCGCACGGCGCGCGCCGACGGCAGTTGTTGGCAAGCTCGTTATTTTAATAAGATTGAAAATACGCGGCTGCTGCCTGCCGTGCATAGCCGGGTAGAACTGAACGATCATGTGCGGCATAGCGGGTTTTGTCTCGCGCCATCTCGACGTCAACGCCCGCTCCGTGGTGGGCCGCATGACCGCTGCCATCGCCCATCGCGGGCCCGATGCCGACGGCTTCTACGTGGACGCGCAGGCGGCTCTGGGACATCGGCGCTTGAGCATCATCGACGTGGCCGGCGGCCAGCAGCCGATGTTCGACGAGAGCGGCGACCGCGCCATCATCTATAACGGCGAGATCTACAACCACGCCGATCTGCGCCCGGAACTCGAAGCCGCCGGGCACATTTACCGCACGCACTGCGACACCGAGACCATCGTGCACGCGTACGAGCAGTGGGGCGCGGCGTGCGTCGAGCGCTTTCGCGGCATGTTCGCGTTCGCGCTGTGGGATCGCGCCCAAGGCGAGCTCTTCTGTGCACGCGACCGTCTCGGCATCAAGCCGTTTTACTACGCGTACGTGGACGGCCAGCTGGTGTTCGGGTCGGAGATCAAAGCCCTGCTGCAGTTTCCGGGCATCTCGGCGCGCCTCGAAGAATCGCTGCTGCCCGAATATCTGGCGTTCGGATACACCAGCGGCGATCGCACGCTGTTCGCCGGGATACGCAAGCTGATGCCGGGACACGTGCTGCATTTCCGGCCGGGCGCCGAGCCCGTCATCCGGCAGTATTGGGAAGTGCCGGCGGACGGCCCGGTGGAGCGCGGCGAGGAAGAGACGCTGCGCCAGGTGCGCTCGCGTTTGGAGGAAGCGGTAAGGACGCGGCTGATGAGCGATGTGCCGCTGGGGGTCTTCCTGAGCGGCGGCGTGGATTCGAGTGTCATCGCGGCTTTAATGCAGCGCATGGTCGCCGAGAAGGTGAAGACCTTTTCGGTGGGCTATCAGGAAGAGCGCTACAGCGAGCTGAGCTACGCGCGCGCCGTCGCCGAACGGCTCGGCACCGATCATCACGAGGTCACGGTGGGGCGCGAGGAGTTCTTCCAGACCCTGCCCAAGCTGATCTGGCACGAAGACGAACCCATCGCGTGGCCCTCCAGCGTGGCGCTCTACTTTGTTTCGGAGCTGGCGTCGCGCACCGTGAAAGTGGTGCTCACCGGCGAGGGCAGCGATGAGCTGTTTGGCGGCTATGGACGCTACGGGTACCAGCTCTTCAATCAGCGCTGGGCCGGGCGTTACAGCATGGTGCCGGAGCCAGTGCGCGCCATGGTTCGCCGTCAGATCGCGAGCTCGTCGCTGTTGTCGGGCGACGCGCGGCGCAAGCTGCGGCATACTTTTCTAGGCCGCACCGGCGATCTGCAGTCGCTGTATCTGGACAATTTCTATGGCTCGTTTCCGGCCGAAGACGCGGTTCGCGCTTTCCAGTTAGGCGAGCCCCAGCGGGCCTACGAGAACTACATGCGCTACTGGGATGCGGTGCCGCAGCTGCCGTATCTGGAGCGCATGTTGTGGGCCGACAAGAAGACCTACCTGGTGGAGCTGCTGATGAAGCAGGACCAGATGAGCATGGCGGCGTCGATCGAAAGCCGCGTGCCGTTTCTGGACCATCCTTTCGTCGAGTTCTCGACCACCATTGCGCCGGAGTGGAAGATCCGGCGGGGGCAGGGTAAATATATTCTGAAAAAGGCCGTGGAAGATCTGCTGCCGCGCGATATTATCTACCGCAAGAAGATGGGTTTCCCCACGCCGCTCAAAGCCTGGCTCGGCGGCCCCGCCGCTCGGGATATTTTTACGCTTCTCGAAAAGCCCGACGGGCTGCTCGCCCAGTACTGCGACCGCAGCTATCTGCGAACGCTGCTGGCGCGGCATCAGCAAGGCGCCGAAGATGCCACGGACCGCATCTGGAACCTGCTCAATCTGCAACTGTGGGGCGAGATCTTCCTGAACGGCGGCGGGGAAAGCGTGCGCGAAGGCATGCTGCCGGTCGCCAGTTCGGCCGCATGAAAATTCTCTGGGTCAAAACAGATTTTCTGCACCCGACCAACCGCGGCGGCCAGATTCGCACGCTCGAAATGCTGCGGCGTCTGCACGCGCGCAATGAAGTGCACTATGTCGCGTACCACGATCCGGCGGACAGCGAGGGCCTGGCGCGTGCCTCGGAATACGCGACGCGCGTAGTGCCGGTCACGCGGCCTATTCCAGCCCGCGGGACATTGAAATTTTGGAAGCAATTAACGGTGAACGCAGTGTCGCGTCTGCCGCTGGCTGTGGGGCGCTATGAATCGGACGCCATGAAACAGACTGTCGCGGCGCTGGCCAAAGCTGAGAACTATGACGCCGTGGTGTGCGATTTTCTTTCCTCCGCGCCCAATATGCCGGACTTGAGCAAGACCGTGATCTTCCAGCACAACGTGGAGTCGGTGATCTGGCAACGCCACGCGGAACACGCGGCCGACCCGCTGCGCCGCGCCTACTTCCGCAACCAGGCGGCGCGCATGCTGCGCTGCGAGCGCGAGTACTGCCGCGCGGCGGCGGGCGTCATCGCGGTGTCGGAGCAGGATGCCGAAGTCTTCCGCAAACTTTTCGGGATCGAGCACGTCACGGCGGTTCCGACCGGCGTCGATACGGAGTATTTCGAGCGGCCGGGGGCCAGCAGCGCCATGGGCGACATTGTCTTTTGCGGCGCCATGGACTGGCTGCCCAACGTGGACGGCATCGGTTGGTTTGCGGCCCACGTGCTGCCTCGAATCCGGCAGCGCCGCCCGGCGTGCCAGGTGACGCTGGCCGGCCGCTCGCCCGCGCCGGAAGTGCGGGCACTGGCGCGCGACCCTCTGATCCAGGTAACCGGAACGGTTCCCGACATTCGGCCTTTTCTATGGGGCTCTCAAATTGCTATCGTTCCGCTGCGCATCGGCGGCGGCACGCGCCTGAAGATCTACGAAGCCATGGCCGCGGGCGTGCCGGTGGTCTCGACGTCGGTGGGCGCCGAGGGTCTCGACGTCACCCACGGCGTCAATATTCTGCTGGCCGACACGGCCGAGGCTTTCGCCGTCGCGTGCCTGCTGCTGCTCGAACAGCCCGACGTTCACCAGCGCATCGCCGTTGCCGCGCGCGAACTGGTGACGTCGCGCTTCTCCTGGGAAAAAGTGACACAGTGCTTCGAACATATTCTGCAGTCCACGTGTGTCGCTTAATTTATGACTAGCGCCATGACTGCCCGCTTCTCACGAATCGACGCGCTAGTGCTGCTGGTGATGCTGGTGGCGTTCGGCTGGGCCTATCGCAACGCCGTCTCGTCCGGCCCCTATACCTATGACGAGGCCGATTACATGACGGCCGGCTCGCATGGCTTCGCCGCTAATTATCTGGAGCGTCCCTCTTTGAGCGTGATGGATTTCGTCAAAGCCGGCTTGAACCGCGGCATGCAGGCGGGCAAGCGCAAGAGCCTCTCGGAGTGGATTCGCGGCAGTGGCGACATCACGTTTTATCGCCATTTTCACGGCCCCGTTTACTTCTACTGGATCTCGGCCGTGGGCCCGCTGGTGCATTTCGACGAGGCCGCCATGCGCCGGTCAGGCTTTGTGTTTCATCTGCTGACGTTCGTGGCGATTTACCTGGGCGTGTTGCTGCTGGCCGAGCGCGACGCGCGTCTGGCGGCGCTATTGGCCTCATTCCTGTTTTTGTTCAGCGATCCGGATGTCGGCACGGCCTCGCAGATCACGCCGCATATTCCTTACGTCTTTTTCACGACGCTGTCGCTGCTGCTATTTGCGCGTTTTCTGCAGACCGGCCGGTTTGCCTGGTGGCACGCGGCACTGGCAGCCTGCGCCTTCGCGTTCTGCAGCATCGAGTACGCCATCCTGCTGCTCATCACCTTTGCCATTTGCCTGTGGATCTTCCGGGAACGCCTGTTCGGGAACTGCACCCGGCCGCAACTGGTGCGCTTTGCAACGCGCTCAATCATCCTGTTCTTCGGGATCCTGCTGCTGCTGTGGCCCATCGGTCTGCTGGAACTTTCTGCCATCAAGAGCTATTTCTATATTGGGTATCTGGCGCTGCTGCGCAAAGGTTCGTTCGGCACCGAGCCTTTCTATATGATCTGGTGGCATCGCGTAGTGGCTTCGCCGCTCGAATACGGCCTGGCCGTGGTGTGCGGATTGTTCGCGGCCGTGCGCTGGCGCAGACTGAGCAGTACGGGCGCGCTGCTCCTCTTTCTGATCTACGCGGCCCTGATGCTGCTGACGACGCTGAAGAATACCTCGCTCAATCCGACCTACGTGTCTTCCATTCTGCCGGCCATGGCAGTGGTCAGCGGCATAGTACTGGCGGCTTGGCTGGGGCGCCTCCCGGCTGCTCCAAAAGCCGTTATGGCAACCATCTTGCTAGTGTTAATCGCGATAGGAGGCGTGTGGCATTTGGTGGATCAGCAGCGCCGCGCCCACGATTTCAATCTGAATCAGGTGCTGGTCGAGAATGTTCGGCAGGGCGGCTCCATAGCGGCTATCGTGGTGCCGTATGAGTACATGCCCACTATCTCCTACTACTTCCCGCAAATGAAAGTGCACCCGATCCTGCCCACCGACAATGCCGCCGCAGTTCTGGAGTCAGTGCGGGAAGGGTCGTACCGGAATCTCGTCTACGCGGGGCAGAATGAGGACGAGTTGCCGCGCCGCCTGCGGGCGCTGTATCGCGTTGACGCGCAAACTCTGGGTCCGGCCGGCAACGGCCGGCAATTGTTTCTCTATCGTCTTTCATGACTGTCCTGGCCGTTTGCATCTTTTCCGGTAGCGCCGCGTTTCTGGTCTATGTTCTGGGAGGCTATCCGCTGTTGCTAAACCGGATGGCAGCCCGCGGCCGCAACCCAGTTCATAAGGATTCCACGCCGCGCAGCGTTTCGGTGATCATCGCCGTGCGCAATGGCGAAAAGTTTCTCGAAGACAAGCTGCATTCCGTGCTGGCTCTGAACTATCCGCCGGAGCTGGTGGAGATCATCGTAGTCTCTGATGGCTCCGACGATGCGACCGACGAAATTGCCGCCTCCTTCCGCCCGCGGGTCCAGCTGATCCGCCTGCCGCGCGGCGGCAAGGGCGCGGCGGTCAACGCCGGCATCGCGCGGGCTCGGAACGAAATTCTAGTGCTGACCGACGTGCGCCAGCGGCTCGATGTGGACAGCGTCCGCAACGTCGTGGCCCCTTTCGGCGATCCGAAGGTGGGCGTGGTGAGCGGCGAGCTATCGATCCTCCGCGGCGAGAGCGCGCAGGAGGCCGACACCGGTCTCTACTGGCG
>DOZZ01000138.1:7929-9390 GCA_003517725.1 Bryobacterales bacterium
TCGCTGGCCGTGCCGATCCCGGAAGACACCCTGCTCGATGACGTGTATCTGCCGCTGGCCGGTTTTTTCCGCGGCTACCGCATCATTTTGGAGCCCTCGGCCAAGGCTTTCGACTACCCGACGTCGCTGCACTCGGAGTTTCGGCGCAAAGTGCGAACACAGGCGGGGCTGTATCAGATTCTGCGTCTTTACCCGCAGTTGCTCACGTCTGAAAATCGCATGCGGCTGCACTTTCTTTCGGGCAAGTTCTTCCGTCTGCTGTTGCCGTTCGTGCTGATCCTGATCCTGATCTCGAGCTTTGGCCTGCCCGAGCCGTGGCGCAAGCTAGTGCTGGCCGCGCAATTAATTTTCTACGCGGCGGCGCTGGTGGATTTGTTGCTGCCCGAAGGAGTGCGCCTGAAGAAGCTGACCTCGCCGGTCAGGACTTTCGTAGTGCTGCTGGGCGCCTCGCTGGCGGGTCTGAAAGTATTCTTCGTGCCGCCGCGCAAACTGTGGAAGGAAACCACGGTGCGCAAGGTAGACCATCCCGTTATTTCAAGGCTCAAATAGCCTATCTGGTTGACGCTGCAGCCTCGATTCGTTACGCTCAGGGAGCGCTGAAGCCGCAAGTGGAGACCGCATGACCCCCCAAGAAGTCTTAAAATTTGCTGAAAAACATGGCGTCCGGCAGGTGGATGTCCGGTTCACCGATATCCCCGGGCTGCAACACCACGTGTCCTATCCCATCAGCGAGCTTTCGCTCGATTCGTTCGAAGCCGGGTTCGGCATCGACGGATCGAGCATTCGAGGCTGGGCCGCCATCAACGAAAGCGACATGCTGCTGGTGCCCGACCCCACCACCGCGATCATCGATCCTTTCATGGAGGTGACGACGCTGGTGATGCTGGGCGACGTCAGAGACCCGATCACCAAGCAGAATTACGAGCGAGACCCGCGCTGGATCGCCAAAAAGGCCGAGCTGTTTCTGACCAACTCGGGTATCGGCGACGTGGCGTATATTGGCGCGGAAGCCGAGTTTTTCATCTTCGACAACATCCGCTTCGACCAGAACGCGCACTGCGGTTTCTACTTCATCGACGCCGAGGAAGGCCGCTGGAATTCGGGCCGCTCCAAAGACAATCTGGGATACCGCCCGCGCTACAAAGAAGGTTATTTCCCGGTGCCGCCGACCGACCATTATCAGGACCTGCGCGCCGAGATGGTCGAAACCATGCTGAAGTGCGGTCTCCACATCGAGTGCCACCACCACGAAGTGGCGACAGCGGGGCAATGCGAGATCGATCAGCGCTTTGACACGCTGTTGAAGTCGGCCGACAACATGATGACGTACAAATACGTGGTCCGGAACGTGGCGCACCAGTACGGCAAGAGTGCCACGTTCATGCCCAAGCCCATCTTCGGCGATAACGGCAGCGGCATGCATACGCACCAGAGCCTGTGGAAAGAGGGCAAGCCGCTGTT
>DOZZ01000071.1:0-10085 GCA_003517725.1 Bryobacterales bacterium
ACCGACAACGTCAACTCGATGGCAGCCAACCTCACCACGCAGGTGCGCGGTATCGCCAAGGTTGTGACGGCTGTGGCGAACGGCGATTTGAAGCGCAAACTGGTGCTCGAAACCAAAGGCGAAATCGCCGAACTGGCCGACACCATCAACGAGATGATCGACACGCTGGCGGTGTTCGCCGACCAGGTGACCACCGTCGCTCGCGAAGTCGGCATCGAAGGGAAACTCGGCGGCCAGGCCCGCGTGCCCGGCACTGCCGGCATCTGGCGCGATCTTACAAACAATGTGAATCAGTTGGCGGCCAACCTGACGACGCAGGTGCGCGCTATTGCCGACGTCGCGACGGCCGTGACGAAGGGCGATCTGACGCGAACTATCGCGGTGGAAGCGCAGGGGGAAGTCGCGGCGCTCAAAGAAAACCTGAACCAGATGATCAGCAACCTGGCCGAGACTACGCGTAAGAACACCGACCAGGATTGGCTCAAAACCAACATCGCGAAATTTACCGGCATGGTGCAGGGTCAGAAGGATCTGCGCACTGTGTCGCAACTGCTGCTGTCGGAGCTTACGCCGCTGGTGGGCGCGCAGCGCGGCACCTTCTACATCGCCGATACGCAGGACGACGAAAGCGTGCTGAAGCTGACGTCCGCCTACGCGTTCTCGGGCGACAGCAACGCACCGCAGCGCTTCCATCTGAGCGAAGGACTGATCGGGCAGTGCGCGTTTGAGAAAGAGCGCATCCTGCTGACCAGCGCGCCCAGCGATTACATGAAGATCAGTTCCAGTTTGGGCGAGAGCACGCCGCTCAGCTTAGTTGTGCTGCCGGTTCTGTTCGAAGGCGAAGTGAAGGCGGTGGTTGAGCTGGCTTCATTCCGGCAGTTCAGCGACATCCACCTGGCGTTTCTGGATCAGCTCACCAAGAGTATCGGAATCGTGCTCAACACGATTGCCGCGACCATGCGTACGGACGAGCTGTTGAAGCAATCGCAGGCGCTGGCCGAAGAGCTGCAGAAGACCAACGAAGAGCTGCAGGAGAAGGCGCAGCTGCTGGCTGAGCAGAAGACCGAGGTCGAGCGCAAAAACCGCGAGGTCGAACAGGCCAAGCAGGCGCTCGAAGACAAGGCCGAACAGCTGGCGCTTACTTCGAAGTACAAATCCGAGTTCCTGGCGAACATGTCGCATGAGCTGCGGACGCCGCTCAACAACCTGCTGATTTTGGCCAAGATGCTGGCCGATAACGCCGAACAAAACCTGGTGCCGAAGCAGGTGAAGTTCGCCGAAACCATCCACTCCTCGGGCACCGACTTGCTGGCGTTGATCAATGACATTCTGGATCTGTCGAAGATCGAGTCGGGCAAGATGGACGTGGAGCTGGGCGGCGTGCGCTTTACCGAGCTGCAGGATTACGTCTCGCGCAACTTCCGGCACGTGGCCGAGGGCAAGTCTCTCGACCTCGCCATTGAACTCGATCCGCAATTGCCGTCGATGATCCACACCGACGTGAAGCGGCTGCAGCAGGTGTTGAAAAACCTGCTGTCGAACGCTTTGAAGTTCACCTCAAAAGGCGGGGTGGTGTTGAAGATCGAAGCCGCCACGGACGGCTGGCGCCGCAACCATCCGGTGCTGAATCGCGCCAAGACGGTGATTGCGTTCTCGGTGATCGATACTGGCATCGGCATTGCTGGCGACAAGCAAAAGATCATCTTCGAGGCCTTCCAGCAGGCCGACGGCACCACCAGCCGGCGCTTTGGCGGGACCGGCCTGGGTCTCTCGATCAGCCGCGAACTGGCGCGCCTGCTGGGCGGGGAGATTCGTCTGCGGAGCGAGCCGGGCCACGGCAGCACTTTCACGCTCTACCTGCCCCAGACCTACATCACGCCCGCTTTCGCCGGCAAGCCGGAAGAGGTGCAGAGCATGTCGCTGCTCTCCGACTCCAGCCTGGATGCCGCGCTCAATCCGCGCGTCGACGTGATTCTGCCGACGCCGATGCTGAAGCCGCCTTCCATCACGTTCGCCGAAGAGGTTCCGATCGACGACGATCGCAACGCCATCAAGCCGGGCGACCGCGTGCTGCTGGTGGTGGAAGACGACGCCACCTTCGCGCGCATTCTGGTGGACCTGGCGCACCAGCACAATCTGAAAGTGCTGGTGGCTTCGCGCGGCGCCACGGCGCTGCTGCTGGCAAGCGAGTTCAAGCCTACCGCCATCACGCTCGATATCGGACTTCCGGATATGGGCGGCTGGACCCTGCTGGATCGCTTGAAGCACGACGCGCACCTGAGCCACATTCCCGTCCACATCATTTCGGGCGAGGAGAACACGCGCCTGGGCCTGGCGCTGGGGGCCATGAGCCATGTGCAGAAGGCGCAGAGCGCGTCCCATTTCCAGGGCTCGTTCGAAAACATCGCCGGCTCGCTCGAGCCGCGCCCCAAGCACCTGCTGGTGGCGACGGCGGACCGCGCGCGATCGCGGCAGTGGGAGCGCCTGCTTTCAGGCTCCGACATACGTTTTATCGCGACCTACACGGGCGAGGACTGCGTGGCGGCCATCAAGACCCAGTTCTTCGATTGCGTGGTGCTCGATCTCGCAAATCTCGAGACGCCGTTCGCCCACATCCTGACGGAACTCGAGCGCAACGCCTCCGACCACGCGCTGCCTACCGTGCTCTATAAGGAATTGCCGCTGACCTATGAGGAGTCGGTGGACCTTAAATTTGCCGCACGCTCGGGCACTATTCGTTTCGTTCAGACCCAAGAGCGCCTGCTCGATGAAACCACGCTGCTGCTGCATCGGCGCCTGGATGATCTGTCGGACGAGCAGCGCGCCACGCTCGAACGCGTGCGCCAGGTGGATTCCAAATTGGCTGGCCGCAAGGCTCTGGTGGTGGACGACGACCTGCGCAACATTTTCGCGCTCACCAGCATTCTGGAGCATCATGATCTTAACGTGGTGCACGCCGAAAACGGACGCGCCGGCATCGAGGTGTTACAGCGTCATCCCGACATCGATGTGGTACTGATGGATATCATGATGCCCGAAATGGATGGCTACGAAACAATGCGGGCCATCCGTAATTTCCCGCAGTTCAGCGATCTGCCGATCATTGCGCTGACCGCCAAGGCCATGAAGGGCGACCGCGAGAAGTGCATTGAGGCGGGCGCTTCGGATTACGTGACGAAGCCCGTCGATCTGGACCAGCTCTTCTCGGTGCTGCGCGTGTGGGTATCGAAAACCGCGGACAACGTAGTTCCCGCCGGCGTGGAGGAAGACCATCGGTAAAGATGGCCGGCCGCTTGCAAGATAACGAGCCTACTTCCATGATGTCCAGTTACCGCGCCAAAATTCTGCTGGTGGACGACAATCCCGAGAATCTTGTCGCGTTGGAGGCCGTGCTCGAAAGTCTGGGACAGGACCTGGTGAAGGCGACGTCGGGGTTTGAGGCGCTCCGGCATCTGCTCGATGAGGATTTTGCTGCCGTCATTCTCGACGTCAAAATGCCGGACATGGACGGCTTCGAAACGGCCCAGCTAATCCGTTCGCGCAAACGGTCGCAAAACACGCCGATTCTGTTTCTGACGGGCTTTCGCAATGAGGAGCATCTGTTCCGCGGCTACGATCTGGGCGCTGTCGATTTCCTGTTCAAACCCATCGTTCCCGAGATTCTGCAGTCCAAAGTCTCGGTCTTCGTGGAGCTCAGCAAGAACGCCGCGCTGCTGCGCAGCCAGGCCCAGGAGATCCGCACGCTCAACGTGGACCTGGAGCGCAAGGTCAACGAGCGGACCGCCGAACTGGTTCGCGATATCGCGGAGCGCAAGCGCACCGAACAGGCGCTGCGCGAGAGCGAACAGCGCCTGCGCGTGGCCATGGAGGCGGCCGACCTGAGCCTGTGGAGTATTGACGTGGAGGCCCGGACGATGGCCTGCTCGCCGCGTCTGCTGCAGATGTTCGGGCTCGAGCCAACCAGCAATAGCGTGCTGCCGCTGAAGCGTTTCGAAAGCTGTCTATCGCCGGAGGACCGCGAGCGCGCCTCGGCCCAGTTGGAGCAAGCGCTGGCCGGGCATTCCGATTACGACTCCGAATTCCGAGTGGTTTGGCCCGACAAATCGGTGCATTGGATCATCTCGCGAGGGGGACTGTTGAGCCCACAGGAGAATTCCGGCTCGCCGGCGCGCATGGTCGGCGTCTCGCAGGACGTGACCGAGCGGCGCAATGCCGACGAGTTGATCCGCCATAAACAGAAGCTCGAAAGCATGGGCATTCTGGCCGGCGGCATCGCGCACGACTTCAATAACCTGCTCACCGGAATTCTGGGACACGCCTCGCTGGTGCTCGAGGACGAAGACCTGGACCCGTACAACCGCGAGTGCCTGCAGAATGTTGTGACGGCCGCCGAGAACGCGGCGCAGTTGACGCGCCAGATGCTGGCGTACTCCGGGCGGGGGCGTTTTCTGGTGGAATCCGTCTCCCTCTCGCGCCGCATTCGCGATCTGCTGCCGTTGATGCAGGCATCGGTGCCCAAGAACGTGCGGCTGGAGTTTAACCTGGCCGAAGATCTGCCGCGAGTGGATCTGGATACCGCGCAATTGCAGCAACTGGTCATGAATCTTGTGATCAATGGCGCCGAGGCCACCAACGGCGACAACGCGGTTGTCAAGGTTTCAACCTGCGCGACGCGCCTGGACCAGCACTCGCTGCAGAGCGTTCTCGAAGGCCGCGACATTCCCGCCGGCGAGTACGTGACGCTGGAGGTGCAGGACAACGGGCATGGCATGGATCAGGCCACGCAGTCCAAAATATTCGATCCGTTCTTCACCACCAAATTCACCGGCCGGGGCTTGGGGCTGGCCGCCGCGCTGGGCATCGTGCGGGGCCATAAAGGCGCCATTCACCTGGCCAGTGAGGCGGGCAAAGGCACGACCTTCACGGTCTATTTCCCGCCTTCGCGGCGCGCCGCCGAAAACACGGCGACAGCCGCGCCGAATTCGATCAAGGGCGCGGGCTGCGTGCTGGTGGTGGACGACGAAGAGATGATCCGACGCACGGCCAAGCTCTCGTTAGAAAAGCACGGGTTCACGGTGTTGCTGGCGGAAAACGGACTGGAGGCAGTCGAACTCTTCAAGCAAGCAGCGCCATCGATCGCCGTGGTGGTGCTGGATATGGCGATGCCCGTGATGAGCGGTGAAGAGGCTTTTCGCCGGATCATTGAAATCCGGCCTGACGTTTCGGTCGTGGCATCGAGCGGCTTCGACCAATCCGAGACGCTCGCGCGTTTTGGAGAGGGCGTTGCCGGCTTTCTTCAGAAGCCCTACACGTCGGTCCAACTGGCCAGCATAATCCGCGAAATCAACTCGAATCAGTCGCCGCCGTCGTCCAAACGGTAAGCTATTTCAGTTCCCGCCAGCTTTTCTCGTTTACTTCCACGTGGTACTTCTTCGCGGCGGTACGGATGCGCGTCCAGGCCGCGTCGCGTTCCGCGTCGGTCACGCCCCCCACCTGATTAAAACGTGCAATCGCATTGCGCACGTGCGCGGCGTCGTGGATGGGCTCTTTCCGTTCCTGGGGAAAGGCAAAGTTGGCGTCGTCCAAATGCTCGCGCGTGGCTTCGTTGATCTTAGACATGCTTACAGTCTGAGCAACGCGATTGCCAGTTTCGCCTTATCGATTGTGCTTTTTGTGTTTAAGATGGGTTCTCGTAATGCCCTTTTTCTTGCCTTTTCCAACGTCTGCGGCGCGGTCGCGGCCCAGATCGCGGTCCGTCACTCCGGGCGCGTTACTGTGGGAATTGGTCGGGGTCTGGCCCATGCGGTCATTGCCGCGGCCCGCGCCCATACCGCCCATGTTCCCCATGCCTCCGGCGTTGCCTTTACCTTTGCCTTGCGCGCACAACGTAAGCGCTCCGGCCAACAGCATTACAGCAATCTTTTGCATGGCTTGTAATCCTTTCTATTTCAGGTGCAACGGCTTGAAACTAAAGAACTCGCCAAGGAACTTCCGTATCTCGTCGCGAACTTCACGGAAAGCGGCGAGCCTTTCCTCTGCGCCGCCGGACAACGCCGACGGATCCTCAAAATTATGGTGCACGCTAGTGGCCGTCCCGAAGAAGACCGGGCAGGACTCTTTGGCATGATCGCAAACCGTGAGGACGATATCGAAATGCTGTCCTTTGAATTCGCCGACGTGCTTGGAACGCTGCCGGCTGCTATCGATGCCGATTTCGCGGAGGACCGCGATGGCTTCGGGACGCACCGGGGCAGGCTGTGTGCCGGCGCTGTGCACTTCGAAACGATCCCCGGCATCGTGGCGCAACAGCCCCTCAGCCATCTGGCTGCGCGCGGAATTACCGGTGCAGAGGATCAGGACACGTTGCTTGCCGCTCATGCACGGCAACTGGGAGCACAACCGTGAGCCGGCTTGGTGGCGCGTATAAAAGCGCCCATGAACTTGCCTTGCACCTGGGGTGCAATGGCGTCCACGTCAAGGCCCTGCCCGCTTAGAAAAGTTCTGGCATCTTCAATGTCGTAGACCCGCGTGGGTTCGACGTGGATGCCTTCGAAGCCGGCGGCGGCGAGCTTGGTCTTGTACTCTGATTCCGCCAGCGCTCCGGCAATGCAACCGACCCACAACAACACGCTTTCGCGCACGGCGGCCGGCACCTCGCCGCGCGTGACCACATCGGAGACGGCCAGCCGCCCGCCCGGCTTGAGGACCCGGAAAGCCTCGCGTAGAACGCGGTCTTTATCGGCGGAGAGGTTGATGACGCAATTCGAGATGATGACGTCCACCGTGTTGTCCGGCAGCTCGTCGTGATCACCGGAGGCGACACTAAAGTGGTGGAGCGCGGCAAAGCGGATCGCATGTACATCACGACGGCCGGCATCGGCAGCCCGTTGCCCGGAGTTTCGCTGTCGCCCGGGTCAGTGCGGCCCGGCGATCGGGTGCTGTTGAGCGGGCCCATCGGCGATCACGGCATCACGATTCTTCTGGCGCGCGGCGAATTGGAGCTTGAGGCCGTGCTGTCGTCCGACACGCGCTGTGTTTTTCCGATGGTGGAAGCGCTGGTTCAAGCCGCCGGCCCCGGCGTTCGATGGATGCACGATCCCACGCGCGGCGGTGTCGCGACAGCGCTGAATGAACTGGCGCGCGATGCAGATCTGAGCGTCTACCTATTTGAGGATCGCGTTCCGGTGCGCGATGCGGTGCGCGGCGCGTGTGAGCTGCCGGGACTCGACCCGCTGCATATCGCCAATGAAGGGCAGTTCCTGGCCGTGGTGGCGGCGGAGTATGCGGATGCCGCGCTAGAAGCGTTGCGCGCGGCGCCGGGCGGCTCGGCGGCGGTCATAATCGGCGAGATTCGTGAACAGCCCTCGGCTACCGTGTTGGGCGCTACGGGCTACGGCGGGACGCGCGTCATCGACATGTTAGTCGGCGATCCCCTGCCCCGCATATGCTGAGCCTGCGCGCCGACATCGCGGAGCGCATCCGCTCCGGGCTGCTGCAGCGCAACGAACTCTACCGCGCGTTTTTCAATCGCGAGGCCGAACCGCTGGCACAGGCGTGCCGCGCCATGTCGGATCGCTTTCTGGACGGAGGCCGGCTGCTGGCGTTCGGACGCGGGCCGCTCGAGCCCGCGAATATTACGGCGTTGGCGAACGATGTCGGTACCGAAGTGATCTTCTTGCGGCAGTTGATCGCGCAGGCGCGGCCGGACGATGTGGTGTTCGCGTTCTCCACCAGCGGCGGGTCGCGCAACATCGTGATGGCGCTTGAGGAGGCGCGGCAGCGCGGCTTGTCGACGATTCCGTGGCGCGCGCGGGCGCCTTCGGGCCGATGGTACTGCGCCGATCGCGTGGCTACGCACCGGGCGCGGTCGCCATGCTGCCCACGCACCAGCCGATTCTGGCGCTGGGCGCGGATCTGAAGAATGCGATCACGCTGGTGGCCGAAGGTCAGGCGTTCGTGAGCCAGCATATTGGCGACGTCGAGCATTACGAATCGCTGCGGGCGTTTCGCGAGACCATTCGCGATCTGCTGGCGATGTATCAGGTCGACACCAGCCGGCTAATCGTCGCTCACGATGCGCATCCTCAGTACGCGACGGCGCTGGCCGCGCTGGAACTGCCGTGCCTTCGCCGGATAGCAGTGCAGCACCATCGCGCGCACATTGCTTCCGTGCTGTGCGAGCGCGAAGCGTGGGACACGCGCGTGATCGGCGTGAGCTTCGACGGC
Organism: Bryobacterales bacterium; assembly: GCA_003517725.1. GTDB lineage: Bacteria > Acidobacteriota > Terriglobia > Bryobacterales > Bryobacteraceae > DOZZ01. The sequence goes on from DOZZ01000071.1 coordinate 8,227, forward strand.
ACCGGCTATGGCGATGACGGCTCCATCTGGGGCGGCGAATTTTTCCATGGCAGCCTGCGCCAGGGGTTTGAACGCGTGATGCACTTGCGTACCGCGAATCTGCCGGGCGGCGATGCGGCCGCGCGCTATCCGGTCCAGTGCGTCGCCGGTTTCCTGGCGCAAATGCCGGACGTGCCCGACATGGCCGATGCCCCTTTCCAGTTTCCAACGCGTTACCAGCAGTCGCAGCAACTGCTGCAGGCCGGCCTGCGGACATTTCTCTCCACCTCCGTCGGACGACTCTTCGATGCGGCGGCCGCGCTGCTGGGGTTCACCCGCGAGGTCAGCTTCGAGGGACAAGCCGCCATGTGGGTGGAGTCGATGGCTCGATCCGCGGATTTGCGCGACGCCTACGCGTTTCCCGTCAAAGACGCCGAGTTGGATTTCCGTCCTTTGCTGACGGCCATCCTCAACGATCGGATCAAGGGGCGGGATGCCGCTGCTATTGCGCGGGCGTTCCAGCGCGGCGTGGCCCAGGGCACGGGCCACGCCCTCCGTGGCCTGTGCGGCGCGCACGGCGTGAACACCGTCGTGCTCTCCGGCGGAGTTTTTCAGAACCAACTGTTGCTCGAAGACCTGCGTGAGCTGATCGGAGCAGACCTGAAGATCTGGGTCAACGCCGCCGTGCCTCCCAATGACGGCGGCATCAGCCTGGGTCGGGCGGCCATCGCGGCGATCGGCGCCCAGCCGCGCGCTTGATATCCGTTACGAGTACGGGATGTCCAACGCATCCATCGCGCCTTTCATGTACCCGACCGCGAACACCTTGCCGCCCATGGCGTAGCCCGGCCGGTCATTGGTCTCGCCATCGAGCGTGGGCGCATGGTCGGGCCGCATGGGCCCTTCGAAGCCGGCTTCGTGATAGACGCGCAGCATCTTCGCCAGGTTGGTGGGGCCGTTGTCGTGGAAGGTCTCGCGGAAATGTTCGCGGGTGCCGTCCACATCGCGGAAATGCACGAAGAAGATTTTCTTTTGCGCGCACCACTCCTTCGCCAAGGCGGCAATGTCTTCACCCATCAACTTGAAATTGGCCTGGCAGAAAGTGATGCCGTGGATCGGGCTCGGCGTGATGTTCAAGACGCGCCGGTAATTAGCGGCGCTGGTCAGGATGCGGCCGATGCCGCGCAGCGGCGATAGCGGCGGATCGTCGGGATGCAGTGCCATCTTTATGCCCACCTGTTCCGCCACTGGGATCACGGCTTTCAAAAAGTACTCGAGGTTACTCCAGATCTTCTCTTCGCTAACCTCGCCCCATTGCGTGAGCCCCTGCTTTTTGGCCTCTTCATTGTCGAACTCGCTTACCAGTGCGCCGCCGCGCTCGGGCACATCGACTCTGGTGCGATACCAGCTGATTCCGGCCATCCAGTTGTAACAGACCATCGGAACGCCCACCTGCGCCAGCGCCTTGATCGCCGCGATGTAGTTGTCGATCTCTTCGTCGCGGCCGGGCAGCCCCAGTTTGATTTTTTCCGCCGGCACGGGATGGCTCTCAACACCGCTGAATTGCAGGCCCGCGTCGCCGAAGTCGGCTTTGATCTTTTGAAGCGTTGCGACGTACTGGGCGGAGGGAACGCGGCTCAGCGCGCCCGAAACTCCGACGATCGCGTGAGTGATGCCGACCTGGCTCGCCAGACGGACTTTGTGGGGCTCATCCAACGCAAACAATTCGGCCAGCTGTATGCCGCGCCGGTTCGGCTCCGGCCGCTTGCGCATAGGCGTCTGCCAGGCCGTCTGGGAACGCAAGCGGGAGGTGGCCATTACCGATAACGTGCCACCCAGTAGTTCTCGCCGGCTCGTTTGGGACATTCAGTTTCTCCTGG
>DOZZ01000071.1:10259-12219 GCA_003517725.1 Bryobacterales bacterium
CCGATCGAGTACGATGTTTCTGACTGCATTCAAAACGGTGATGATGTGGCGCTAGCGCTGATTGAAGAGATGACGAAGTCGGTGGGACTAATGACGGCGCTGGTTACCGCGATGGTGCTGTCCGGCGCTACGCCGGAGGGTTGGCCGGTGTACGGGCACGACCCCGGCGGGGCGCGCTATTCCCCGTTGCGCGACATCAACACAAAGAACGTGAGCCAGCTGAAGCGCGCCTGGGTATATCACACGGGCGACGTTGAGCCGCTGACAGCGGACGCCCCGCGCGGCCAGCGCAAGACGGCTTTCGAAGCGACCCCGCTGGTGATTGATGACGTGATGTATTTTTCCACGCCGGCAAATCGGGTAGTCGCGCTGGATGCCGGCACCGGCCGCGAGATCTGGACCTTCAGCCCATGGACCAAACGCAAGCGGCCCGCGCATGACCGGCCCAGCCGTGGGGTAAGCTACTGGCCCGGAAACGCCGCCACGCCGGCGCGGATAATGGCGGGCACCTCGGACGGGCGGCTGATCGCCCTGAATGCCCGCACTGGCCTGCCGGTCCCGGGCTTCGGCGACGAGGGAGAGATCGACCTGCGCCGGGGCTTCGCCGATCGATTTCCGCAGGCGAACTATGATGTGACCTCGCCGCCGGCGATTTACCGGAATCTGGTGATCGTCGGGGCCGAGGTGCCGGAATCTCCTGGATTGGGTCCCAGCGGCGATGTTCGCGCCTTCGACGCGCAGAGCGGAAAGCTGGTGTGGCGATTCCACACCATCCCGCAGCCGGGCGAACCAGGTCATGAAACGTGGCAGGGAGCCGGCTGGAAAGACCGGACCGGCGCCAACGTCTGGTCGATCATGACTGTCGACACGGAACGTGGGCTGCTGTTCCTGCCCGTGGGTTCGCCCGCGTATGACTTTTATGGAGGCGATCGCAAAGGTCAGAACCTCTTTGGCAATGCGCTGGTAGCCTTGCACGCCGCGACTGGCAAGGTGGCCTGGTATTACCAGTTTGTGCACCACGATGTTTGGGACTATGACCCGCCCGCGCCGCCGGCGCTGATCACGGTGCAAGGCAAGCCCGCGGTAGTGGAAGTGACCAAGATGGGGCTGGTGTTCATCCTGGACCGGCTCACCGGCAAGCCGCTCTTCGGAGTGACGGAGACGCCGGTACCCCAGAGCCGTGTCCCCGGCGAAGAAACGTGGCCGACTCAGCCGATCCCGATGAAGCCGGCGCCTCTGTCGCGCAGCAGCATGACCGCCGCGGACCTGACGACGGTCACGGAAGAATCGCACCGTTATTGCGCGGATCTGTTGGCCACCCTCACCAACAGGGGACGCTTCACACCGTTTGGTCTGACTCCAACACTGGTGTTTCCGGGCACGCTCGGCGGAGCGACATGGTCCGGCGTATCCTTCGATCCGGAACACCAGCTGATCTTCGTCAACGCCAATGAAGTGGGCGCGATCGGGCAGTTGACCCGGCAACCCGAAGGAGCGCCCAATGCCTATGAGCGGACCAGTCCATTGGGAAGCTATGCGCGATTCTGGGATACCCGTCACTGGCCTTGTCAGCAACCACCTTGGGGAACCCTGTCGGCCATTAACGCGGATACCGGCGACACGGTTTGGAAGGTACCGCTCGGCATCACCGAAGAACTGGAGCGGCACGGAATCCACAACACGGGCGCGCCCAATATCGGCGGATCCATCGCCACGGCCGGAGGGCTGGTATTTATCGGAGCTACATCGGACGAACGGTTCCGGGCTTTCGACGCGGTCACCGGGAAAGAATTGTGGGCCGCGCAAATTGACGCCAGCGCCTATGCCACGCCGATCACCTACCGCACGCGAGAGGGCCGGCAGTTTGTGGTGGTGGCAGCGGGCGGAGGCGGCTTCTTCAGTGAAAAATCCTCCGACTCGCTGATTGCCTTCTCGTTGCCATAGCTGTTCTACAATTGGC
>DOZZ01000315.1:0-9251 GCA_003517725.1 Bryobacterales bacterium
ATCCGTACAATCCGTGAGGAACAGCAAAGCGTGGCGGTTCTCAATGGAGGTAGCGGGAGAGTTAAAAAAGCCGTTTTTTGGACCTGCATCTGCCCTGAAGATGGCCCTGGTCTAGACGCGACCCGATTTCAACTTCTCTCTTCGAGTGGGAAGCGAACTCACGCCACTGCGTTTCGTTACAACAAGGCCGTGCACGAATACGCTTGTGATGTGGCCGGCCCACTACATTCCAGGAGACGCCCATTGTTGCGTCTCAGCGATGGATGTTGTCACATTCCGATGGAATGGCACTCGCTTATTCAATCCGGCATTCGAACCGAACTATCGGAATATGGCAGGAGCGAAGGAAAGATACTTCCCAAGACGCTTCCTCGCCGACCCTGTCGGAGTCATTCATGCGACTTCCGCCGGCATGAATGTCCTCATTTAGTGGCGCGACTCGAGTGGCTTTGGTTGGCTCGGAGCGGTTTGTCCTCGGCAAAGACCGGAACTGGCTGCTGGCGAATCCGGAGATGAGGGCGCCGCGACTAACTCCCGCCCCGCTCCACCGTCGTAGCAATCTCCAACCGCATCGTCTCTCTCGCACTCTTCAGCTCCCACACCTCGGCCATCACGCCGCTTAGCATCAGCACCACCCCAACCAGGAAAATGGGCAAAGCCGCCACGGAAGCTGCCAGGGCAAATGAACTCACGCTAATTGCAATCACCGTCGCCACGAAACAGGCGGTCGCCAGGAACAGCATCAGGTTGGCCGCCTCCAGCCGGGCAATGCGGCGCTCGAACAGCGGGACCTGCGCGGCGATGCTGCCGCGGCGCGGCGCCGTGGTTGCGGGCTGGCGGTACTCCGATAACAGACTGCGCAGGCGGTCGGCCACGTTGGAGTGGCGCGCGCTTAGAGCGCTGGTCAGGATGGCGTTGGCCGAAATCATGACTACCGGCGTGACGGCTACGGCAATGATTGACAGCGGTCCATTGGACGCAGTCATGTAGCGGCCACACCCCATGCCCCGCCGCCGGGCGATTCGATGCGCAGCACGTCGCCGGCATGTACCGAAAAACGCGTCTTGGCCGGGAGCGCCAGCTCTTCGCCGCCCCGCAACAGCGTGTTGCGGCCAGATTGTCCGTCGCCGCCGCCGGCCAGACCGTAGGGTTTCGTGGTGCGGCGATCGGACAGGATCGTGACATCGGCCGCCGCCAGAAATTCGATTTCGCGAAAGATGCCGTCGCCGCCGGCATGCAGACCCTCGCCACCGGAATTGGCCCGCACGCGATAAGCACGCACGCGCAGCGGATACGCGTGCTCCAAAGCCTCGACCGGCGTATTCCAGCTATTCGTCATGTGGGTGTGCCGCGCGCTCAGGCCCGGCCCGCGCGAAGAAGCGCCCGCGCCCCCGGCAATGGTTTCGTAATAGGCGAAGGCCGTGCCGCAAACCGGGTCGAAGCCACCCAGAGTCAGATTATTCATGGTGCCGGAACTGGCGGCGGGGATGCGCTCCGGGATGGCCTGGGCCAGCGCGCCCAGCACCACGTCGGTGATGCGCTGCGAAGTTTCCACATTGCCCGCCGCCATGGCAGCAGGCAATCCCGCGTTGACCACGCTACGCTCCGGCGCCACCACGCGAATGGGCCGCTGCAGGCCCGCGTTATACGGAACATCAGTACCGACCAGGCAGCGAAACACATACGACACGGCCGAAACGCACACCGCGTAATTGGCGTTGACGCTGCCGGCCACCTGCGGGCTGGAGCCGGCGAAATCCACTTCAGCTTCGTCCGCGCGAATACGCACCGTCGCGCAAATCTCGACCGGGTCATCCGAAATGCCGTCGCTATCGAGGACGTCGCGAAAGCTATAGGCGCCGTTTGGGATGACCGCGATCACGCCCCGCATAACGCGCTCCGAGTAGTCCGCCAGGTCGCGCATCTGACGCTCGATCTGCGGCAGGCCGTAGCGCGCGCACACCTCGCGCAGGCGCTGCTCGCCGCGGCGCGCGGCCATGATCTGCGCCATTAGATCGCCTTCGCGCTCCACCGGCGTGCGCACGTTGGCCAGCAGCAGATCGAGCAGCGGACGGTCGATCACGCCTCGCCGCTGCAGCAGAATCGGGGGAATGCGCAGACCCTCCTGGTAAATTTCGCGTGCCAGCGGCATGGACCCGGGGCTCATGCCGCCCACATCCGCGTGATGCGCGCGGCTGGCTAGATAAAACGACGGCTTCCGCTGGTTTTTCAAAAAGACAGCCGACACCGCCGTGATGTCGGGCAGATGCGTGCCCCCGGCGAACGGATCGTTGACGATCGCGACATCGCCAACTCGCAACTCCACGTGGTCGATCACGCCGCGCACCGAAAGCGGCATGGCCCCCAGGTGCACCGGCATGTGATCGCCCATGGCGACGGTCTCGCCGGCGGCATCGTACACCGCGCAGGAGTAGTCGCGGCGCTCCTTGATGTTGGGCGAGAAGGCCGTCTTGCGCAGCACCACGCCCATCTCATCGGCGATCGAGACGAACAGATTGCGGAACAGCTCCAGATCGGTGGCCTTCACGATTTGGGCTTCTTCTTTTTCGCCGTGCTTTTTGCCGGAGCCCCGCCCAGGTGCAACTCCTCGACGTAATCCTTATCGGGTTGCGGCGCCGCTTCCGTGACGGGGGGCGCTTGCGAAGGTTCGCTTGCGGGCGCTACACGGCACGACCCCACCTGCACCGGCAAAGCCGCGACGGCAGCCCACTGCGAACCCTGGCGGCGCTCGATCCGAAAAGTCTTGGAGGCCTGGTCCGCGCGAGCCCGCCATTCATCGGATACCGGGTTCCAGTCCGGCACCACTGGCGGTTGCACCGTTTTGGACCGCAGCGTCCAACTTTCGCCGCCGCCCTGGCTTTCGTACAATTCGTAGCGGTTGCCGTCGGTGTGCCGGTCAAGCAAGAGCAGGCCGTGGCGCGCGTCTTCAAAGGCGAACTGCAGCAATTGGCCCGGCGAATCTTCTTCCAGCAGCGCATGCTGATGCCACGATTTGCCGCCATCCGTGGTTAGCAGCAGGAATGGATCGCGAGGCGTCGGGACCATCGTCTGGCCCGCGATCCAGCCCACCTTGTCATCGGCGAACTGCGCGCGGTCGAGCGTTGCCCCGCGCAGCCGCTTGAACGGCTCGGCCCAGGTTAGCCCGCCGTCGTCGCTCTCGAGCAGGATGGAGTATAGCGTCGCGGATTCCGAGTGAAGGTTACCGGTCACCAGCAGCTTACCAGCCCGCCCGTAGACTTGCGAAACTTCCAGATACACGGGACAGGGCTGCGCTTCGGGGCAGGCCATGCCGGCCGCCTCCATGTCCTCCGCGGTGCAGGTAAACGGCACCGCGACCGGCGTTTGGGCTTGCAGCGCCAGCGCGTACAGGACTATGGCAAACCGCGTCATGCTGGCTCGATTGTAACGCTCGCTTGTAAGGCTAAGTAAAGGGGACGCGGGCGCGTGTAAATCTGGGGTGAGCGCGCCCGCGTTTCTAACGGGGATGTACCGATCTAGACGGACACTCTTCGGCAAACGTTACGCACGGTTGAAAAAAACTTTTCAAGCCCGCGGTTTTTCAATCGAGCCTAGTTATCGAACATACCTTCGAACAGCGCGCTCGAAAGATAGCGCTCGCCCGAATCCGGCAGCACCACGACGATGTTCTTGCCGCGGAACTGGTCTTCAGCGGCGACCCGCACGGCGGCCGCCGCGGCGGCTCCGCAGGAAATCCCCGACAGAATGCCCTCTTCGCGCGCCAGGCGGCGAGCCATCTCGATCGATTCTTCGTTGGTCACCAGTTCGACCCGGTCCACCATGCTCATATCCAGGTTCTTGGGGATGAAGCCGCCGCCGATGCCCTGGATCTTGTGCGGGCCGGGCTTCAGGGGCTCACCTTTCAACGTCTGCGAGATCACCGGGCTGTTGACCGGCTCGACCGCAATCGAGACCAGCGCGTGCTTCTTCTCCTCACGGATGTACCGTGCTATGCCCGTGATGGTCCCGCCGGTACCCACGCCCGCTACTAATACGTCCACGTTGCCGTTGAGGTCGTCCCAGATTTCGGGGCCGGTGGTCTTGAAATGGATCTCGGGATTAGCCGGGTTATTGAACTGCTGCAGCAACACGTAGCGGTCGGGATCGGACGCGCGGATCTCCTCGGCCTTGGCGATCGCGCCGTTCATGCCTTTGGCGCCCTCGGTCAGCACCAGCGTGGCGCCAAAGGCCTTGAGCACTTTGCGGCGCTCCATCGACATGGTGTCGGGCATGGTTAGCGTTACCGGGTAGCCGCGGGCCGCCGCCACAAACGCCAGTGCGATGCCGGTGTTGCCGCTGGTGGGCTCGATAATCTCCTTGCCGGGTTTCAGGACGCCCTTTTTCTCGGCGTCCCAGATCATGGCCGCGCCGATGCGGCACTTCACCGAATAGGCCGGGTTGCGGCCTTCGATTTTGGCGTACACGGTAGCGCCGCAACCGGCGGTAACTCGATTCAGGCGCACCAGCGGGGTGCGTCCAATGCTTAAAGAATTGTCATCGTAGACCACGTTATATCTCCCAGTTTGGAACGAATTGTGACTGCTTCTCGGCCCAGTCGCGCACCAATGCGGCGAAGGTGGTGCGGTCCAGAACCGAGTTCACGGCTTCATCCACGCGCAGCCACATGCCGGCGAAGGGCGAGTTGCCGCGGCGGCTCGGCGAGTTGGCATCGGGCGGCCCATCCACGTAGCGCAGCACCTCGCCTACCGTAATCTGTTCGGGCGAGCGGACCAGCAAGTACCCGCCTTCGGCACCGCGGCGCGATTCCACAAACCCGCCTTGCTTCAGGGATGCCAGGATTAACTCGAGAAATTTTTGAGGGATCTTCTGGCGGCGGGCTATATCGGCGATGCGGATGGGCGACTTAGAGGAGAGGGTGGCGAGGTCGAACAGAGCCTGTAAGGCATACTCCCCCTTAACCGAAACATTCATGCTCGTGTACCAATCTCCTATTTACAAGTAGAGATTAATGGAAACGGGGAAAAACTGTCAACCGGAGAAGGCGCGGGAGGGCAAAATAGAAAATTACGGCGCCCGGATGACCGCACCGGCTCGAAGCCAGCCGCGGCCACCCTGGGCAGCGCCGCGTGACACTACTTCTTCTTGTCGGTGTCGGCGGTCTTTTTGGCCTTCTTCGCCTTCTTGGCCTTCTTCGGTTTGGTGGTGCCAGTCTTGGTGTCGGCCATCTTGTCCTGCGCGAAGGATACGGAGCCGAGCGCGATGCCAAGGCCGAGGGCCAGGATCATGAGTTTCTTCATGGGGTTTAAATCTCCTTGAAATACGAGGTGGACTCGTTCATGTCAATATTAATAGAATCAATGGACCGAAACAGCCGATTCGTAATTAATTTCACTTAATCGAAACCAGCGTTCACTGCTGTTCAACGCGCGTCCCGGGCTGAAATTACTGGACTTGAGCGCGGCTCCCTCGCAGGCCGGCTGAATCCCCATGCTAGGCTCCAGCCGGGATGCGCAAGCGTGATCTGACACAACGTATTGCCCGGCAGACACGTGTAACGCCTGCCGAGGCCGCCGACCAACTGGATCGGGTGATCCACGAAATTCTGGTGAATCTACGCAAGGGTGAACCGGCCACGCTGCCGGGGCTGGGGGAATTCCGGCCCGGCCAGCAGTGGACCTTCAAGTTCTCCCGAGTCACGCGGAGCAGACCGGATGCGGAATAGCGCCGCCGGGGGCGGGCGTATTGTCGCGCGGATTGTGCGCGAGGCGTTGGAACAAGGCTCCAGCGTGCGGCTGGACGGGCTCGGCACTTTTCGCGCCGGCCCAGGCGCGGCGTTTCGTTTTATCAGGCGCAAAACGCCCACCGTCTTCATCGGCTACGTGCGCGAGGACGCAGCCGAAGCCAGCCGCCTTTTCGACGAGTTGGGGTGCCACGGCTTCGACCCGTGGATGGATCGCCATAAACTGTTGCCTGGCCAGAACTGGCCGCGGGCTATCGAAAATGCCATTGAAGTGTCGGACTTCGTGATCACGTGTTTCTCGCGGCGTGCCATCACGAAGCGCGGCGGCTTCCAGGCCGAACTGCGCTTTGCACTCGAATGCGCGCGCAGCGTGCCCCTCGACTCGGTGTACCTGATTCCGGTGCGGCTGGACGAGTGCCGCGTGCCGGCGCAGATCGCGCGTCAGGTGCAGTACATCGACATGTTCCCGGACTGGGAAGCCGGCCGCCGCCGCCTTCTGCGGGTGCTGCGCAAACCGCGTCCGGCTTAATGTCGCGGCCAGTACCGAATGCCGCTGGCCGCGCGTCCCTGTAGTATGCTGGTGGCATTCGTAAGCCACTCGCGAGGTGACCTTCGACCATGTCAACTACCCGTAAACGCTTTCTCCTTTTAGTCTGCGCCATGTGCTTAAGCAGCGCAGCCGCTCTGGCCCAAACCACCGCCGTGCAAGGCGTGGTGAAGGGAGAAGACGGCAAGCCCATTCAGGGCGCCATCGTGCATATCCAACGCACGGACATCAAAGGCAAGTACGACGTCAAGACCAATAAGAAGGGCGAGTACGGCCACTATGGGCTGCCGCTCGGCACGTACAACATTTCCGTGGAAGTAGACGGCAAGGTGCGCGACTCCCTCAATGGCATGCGGACGCATCTAGGCGACCCGATCGTCCAGAATTTCGATTTGAAGCAGACCGCGGAAGCCGCCAAAGCGTTGTCCGACGCGGCCGCCAGCGGGACTTTGACCAAAGAACAATCGCGCGGGCTGACGGCGGAGCAGAAAGCGGCCATCGAGAAGCAATCCAAAGAGCGCGAAGCGTCGCTATCGAAGAACAAGGCTCTGCAGGATGCTTTCAACGAAGGTAAGACGGCGCTCGAAGCCAAGCAGTATGACCAGGCTGTCACGGCGCTCAACAAGGCGGCCGAGATTGATCCCTCCCAGGTCGTAATCTATTCGAATCTGGCCGACGCCTACCTGGCGCAGGCCAACACCAAGACCGGCGCCGAGGCCGACGCTACTCGCCAGAAGGGTCTCGATGCGTATAAGAAAGCCATCGAACTGAAGGGCGACGATCCGGCTTTCTACAACAATTACGCGCTGGGCCTGGCCAAGGCCAAGAAGTTCGACGAAATGTCGGCGGCGCTCGATAAGGCCGCGCAGCTCGACCCGACGCACGCCGGCCGCTACTACTTCAATCTGGGCGCGGTGCTGACCAACGCGGGACAAGCCGAGCCGGCGGGCGAGGCGTTCAAGAAGGCCATTACGCTCGAACCCACCTATGCCGATGCGCAATACCAATACGGCATTTATCTGATGGGCAAGGCCAAGGTCGGCGCGGACGGCAAAATTACGCCAGTGCCCGGCACGATCGAAGCGTTCCAGAAGTATCTGGAGTTGCAGCCGACCGGACCGAACGCCGAAGCGGCGAAGTCGATGCTGGCCAGCATGGAGGGCGCGGTGGCGACCAAGTACGTGAACCCGGACGCCGTCAAGAGCGCTCCCAGAAAGAAGAAGTAAGGCAGGGGAGAGCGGCGCGCTCCTCGAATATGTTGCGAGCCATCGTAGATTTCGTTTTGATGATGATCGTGTTCGCGATGCTGCGGACCATCATCAGCGCGGTCAGCAGGGCCGTGGGCGGTGCGGCCGCGGGTCCGATGAATCGGCCCGCGCCGGCGCCGAGGCGCGGCGACTTTCCAACCGGCGGCGAGCTGAAGCGCGATCCTGTATGCGGAACCTTTGTGCCGGTCAGCGGGTCATTGCACAAGAACGTAAACGGCATCACGCAGTATTTCTGCTCGCAGACCTGCCTGGACCGCTTTCGCGCCGCCTGACACCGTGGGCACAATCTATTCACGGCAAATCTATTCAAGGAATGACCTGTTGGCTACCCGCGCCGGCTGGCGCGCCGCGGGCAAGACCGTGGTGTTCACCAACGGCTGCTACGATCTGTTGCATCCGGGACACATCCGGCTGCTCGAAAAAGCGCGCAGTCTAGGGCACGTGCTGATTCTGGCGTTGAACACCGACTCGAGCGTGCAGCGCCTGAAAGGCCCGCTGCGGCCTCTGCTGAGCGAGGAGGAGCGCGCGGCCATCGCGGCATCTTTGGAAGCGGTGGACGCAGTCACCTTTTTTGACGAAGACACGCCGCGCGAACTGATCGCCGCGCTGCTGCCCGACATTTTGATCAAGGGCGCGGACTGGGCGCACTTTATCGCGGGACGCGAAGAGGTGGAGGCGGCGGGCGGCAAAGTGATGGCGCTGTCGCTCGAGCCCGGCTACTCCACCACCGGTATCGTCGAAACCATCCTGGCGCGCCCCGAAACGCTTTGATCCATCCATCCATTCGAGAGCTGTTCCAGAATCTGAACCGGCATCCGGCGTTTCAGGAGCTGGTGCGGCGAGTTAGCGCGCGCGAGGCGGCCGGAGCGGTGCGCCTGTCGGGCCTGACCACCACGGCCAAAGCGCTCTACGCGGTGCTGCTGTCGCAATCCACGGAACGGCCGCTGCTCATCGTCACGGACGGCAACAAGCAGGCCGAGACGCTGCACCAGACCATCCAAACCTTCGCGCACCTGCTGCAAAGCGATGCCGCGCCGCTTCTGTTGCCGGCGCTCGACGTGCTGCCGGGCCAGAAGATGTCGCCTCACGGCGAAATTCTGGAGAGCCGCGCCGTGGGCCTATGGCGCCTGGCGAGCGAGCGTGTGCCGGTTACCGTAACGCCGGTGACTGCCGCGCTGCTGCGGCTAGAGCCGCGGCACTACTATCGGCAATTGGCGCAGACTCTGCGGGTGCGCGATGAAGTGCCGCTCGAAGATCTGATCGTGCATCTGGAAAGCATCGGCTACGAGCGCCGCGAGCCGGTCGAGATGGTGGGCGAGTATTCGCTGCGCGGCGGCATACTGGACGTCTTCTCGCCCGCCGGCGAACCGGTGCGCATCGAGTTCTTTGGCGACGAGATCGAGTCCATCCGGCGCTTTGAAGTGGAGTCGCAGCGCTCCGTGCTCAAGCTCAATCACTGTACGCTGCTGCCGCTCAGCGAATACCAGCGCTCGCGGCCGCTGCTGGCGCAATTGGCCGAGACGCTGCGGGACGAAGGCATGACGGCGCGTGAATTGCCGCCAGCCGGCGAGCCCTTTCCGGGCTGGGAATTGGCGGCGCCGCTGGTGCGGCCGCGCGAGAGTTCGCTGCTCGATCTGATCGAGCGCCCGATTGTGTTGTGGGATGAACCGGAGCTGACGCGCTCCGCCGTCGAGCG
>DOZZ01000315.1:9266-12550 GCA_003517725.1 Bryobacterales bacterium
GTGGGATGAACTGCGCGACCGTGCCTCGCGCGAAACGCAAGTGGAATTTCGCGAGCTGGAGATCAGCGCCGAGACTGACGGCTTGCACCTGCCGACGCGCCCTAGCATTGCGTTCCACGGCAACATGGCGGCGGCCATCAACTCGGCGCGCGGCCTGGTCGAGAGCGGACACCGCGTGGCGTTCTTTGGCGGAACCGCCGGCGAAGTGGAGCGCGTGGCAGATATTTTTCAGGAGTACGGGCTGCCGTATCAGCTGGGTCTCGATAAGACCGAAGGCTCGCCCGATTATCTGACGCAGCGCTCGTACCTGGCGGGCTCCGTGGCCAGCGTGTTTCTGATCCAGGGCCGCATCGCGCGCGGCACCGTGTTCACCGACGCGGCGCTGGCGCTGTTCGGCTGCGACGATCTGTTCGACACCTCCGAGATGGTGGCGCGGCCCGGCGGCAAATCGCTGCTGAGCACCTTCTCGGCCGAGCAGTTCGATCTGAAACCGGGCGATTACGTCGCCCACGCCGAGCACGGCGTCGCGCGCTTCGTGGGCATTCGCGAAATCCAGCAGGGCGACGCCCGCGGCGACTACATGCTGCTCGAATACGCCGGCGGCAACAAGCTCTACGTGCCGCTGACGCGCATGGACCTGGTGCAGCGCTTTCGCGGCGCCGGCGAGGCCGCGCCGCAGCTGGACCGCATGGGCGGGGCCACCTGGACCAAAACCAAGACGCGCGTCAAAGCAAAGATGCGGGACATGGCCGAGGAGCTGTTGAAGCTTTATGCGCAGCGCCGCATGGCCGAAGGTTTTTCTTATTCGAACGACAGCAACTGGCAGCGCGAGTTTGAAGACGCCTTCGAATTCACCGAGACGCGCGACCAGCGCGGCGCGATCGGCGATATCAAGCGCGACATGGAAAGCCCGCATCCCATGGACCGCCTGCTGTGTGGCGACGTCGGCTTCGGCAAGACCGAAGTGGTGATGCGCGCGGCCTTCAAAGCCCTGGGCGACGGCAAGCAGGTGGCCGTGCTCGCACCCACCACCGTGCTGTGCTTCCAGCACTTCGAGACCTTCAAGAGGCGCTTCCAATCGTTCCCGGTGAGAATCGAAATGCTGAGCCGCTTCCGCACGCCGAAAGAGGTGAAGCAGACGGTTCAGGAGATCGCCGAAGGCAAGATCGATATCGCCATCGGCACGCATCGCCTGTTGTCGAAAGACGTCGAGTTCAAAGATCTGGGCCTGGTGATCATCGATGAAGAACAGCGTTTCGGAGTCACGCACAAGGAGCGTCTGAAGCAGCTGCGCCAGAGCGTCGACGTGCTGACCATGAGCGCCACGCCCATTCCGCGCACGCTGCACATGTCGCTGTTGGGCCTGCGCGATATGTCCGTGATCGAGACGCCGCCGAAGGATCGCCTGGCGATTCAGACCGTCGTGGCGCCCTACGACGCCAAGCTGATTCAATCGGCCATCGACCTGGAACTGCAGCGCGGCGGGCAGGTATTTTTCGTGCACAATCGCGTGGATTCCATCTGGCAGCGCGCCGCGTCGATTCAGGAACTGGCGCCCGGCGCGCGGGTGGGAGTGGGCCACGGGCAGATGGGCGATGCCGAACTCGAGAGGGCCATGCTGGCCTTTATGCGGCACGAGTACGACATTTTTGTATCGACCACCATTGTCGAAAACGGCATCGACATTCCGCTGGCCAACACCATGGTGATCGAGAACGCCGAGCGCTATGGATTATCCGAGCTGTACCAACTACGCGGCCGCGTGGGCCGCTCGAACCGGCGCGCGTATGCATATTTACTGGTTCCGCCAGACGCCGATCTCACCGAGATTGCGCGCAAGCGGCTGGCCGCGTTGAAAGAGTTCAGCGACCTGGGCGCGGGCTTTAAGATCGCGGCGCTCGATCTGGAGCTGCGCGGCGCGGGCAACCTGCTGGGCGGCGAGCAGCACGGCCACATCAACGCCGTGGGCTTCGACATGTACATACGCATGCTCGAAGATACGGTGCGCGAGTTGAAGGGCGAAGAGG
Organism: Bryobacterales bacterium; assembly: GCA_003517725.1. Classification (GTDB taxonomy): domain Bacteria; phylum Acidobacteriota; class Terriglobia; order Bryobacterales; family Bryobacteraceae; genus DOZZ01. The sequence continues at coordinate 11,294 of DOZZ01000315.1, forward strand.
TGCGGCCCGAAATTCACTCGGCGCTCAACCTGGGCCTGGACCTGCGCATTCCGCCGGAATATATCAGCGACGAGAACCAGCGGCTGCGCGCGTATCGGCAAATCGCCAACACCGCCACGGTGGAAGAGCGCGAAAAAGTGGCGCGCACGCTCGAAGACCGTTACGGGCCGCTGCCCGGCGAGATACGGCTGCTGCTGGAATACTCGGCGCTGAAGACGGCGGCCGAGAAGTTGGGCATTGAGGCGGTGGACCGGCGCGCGGGCGTGCTCAACATCAAATTCCACCAGGAGACACGCGTGGACGCGGCCAAATTGATGGCGCTGGTAAGTTCGCGTGCGGGCGCGCAGTTCACGCCGGCGGGCATCCTGAGGGTGCCGCTCGATGGCGCGGGCGCGGCCGCCGAAATCCTGGCCTTCGTGTCAGAAAAACTACTACAACCGCTATCGACCTAGGGTGCAGCTTATAAATCGGAGTTAATTGCCCTGTCACCTGCGGTAGAGGACACAGCTCCTTTTTCACGGCGAAGCCGCGAAAAAAAACCGCTATGTCCCCCAGAGGTTTTTACAGCGCCGCAGTCTTTTTGGCCTCAAGCGCCCGAATCTGGGGCTCGAGCGGCGAGGGCGCAGGATCGAGCGCGGCGGCCTGCTTCAAATACCGCAGTAAATCTTCTCGGTCATCCCGAGGCAGTTCCAGCGGCACACCGCGGTGCAGCGCCAGCAGCTTGCCATTCTGCTCGATGAGGCAGTCCACCTGGCCGGCGTTGGAGGCGCGGCGCTCCAGGCCGACGTCAATCAAAATGACCTTGCCGTTGAAGCGCGGGAGCACGGCGTAGCCGCGGTCGGAGTGGCCGATCACGATGCGCTGCGCCCCAAAGTGCTGCAGGGTCTGGTCGAGGTTGGCCATTTCGTTCTGCTCGCCTTCGCTCATGCCGTGGAAACGCAGCGGACCTTGGGGATCCATCACGATACCGCCATCGAGCATATGCCAGTCGGTCAGCTCATGCCGGACACGGTCGTTGATTTCGGAGAGGCTCATGTCGGCTTCGCGGCGGCCGAGGCCCGCGTTCACATAGAGCGTGTCGTTGATCTTCACCACGGTGTCGCGCGTGCGCAGCCATTGGCCATACACGCCATTGGTAGCCAGCGCCGCCTCGCGTTCGAAGAAACCCAGCGGGTGCTGCAGCATCCAGTCGCTTTCGCTCATGCGGAAGGCGGCGGGCATGCTCTGCAGATAGCGCTCGTAATATTTCTGACGCAG
>DOZZ01000109.1:0-2355 GCA_003517725.1 Bryobacterales bacterium
AGCCGCGCCAACGATTTCAGCGGCGTCTTTACGCTCGCCCAAGGCCCACAAGCTCCGGTATTTCCCGCCGTCGGCTCGAACGGCCAATTCCCGCTGCCGAATGGAGTCAGCGGTAAAGCCCGGCCACTCAACGTCCAGCTGCCGCGCGTGATGGCCTACAACATCACCGTCCAACGCCAACTTGCTAAGGACTTTACTATTTCAGCAGGCTACGTCGGGAACCAGGGACGTCACGTATTCACCGGCGACGGTCCTAGTTTCAACGTCAACGATGCGGCCTTTGTGCCCGGCGTTGCCGATTCCAATCTTCGCAAGCCGTACTACGCCAAATACGGTTGGACGCAGGGCATTGATCTCTATTGCAACTGCGCCAATAATCGCTACGATTCTCTCCAGATGACGCTCGACAAGCGCTTTTCGCGAGGCTACACGCTGAATGCCAACTATGCCTTGCAGAAAGCGCAGGGGGATCAGGACGGTTGGGCGTTCCTTTACAACCGGCCTCTCGGTTACTCCGAGAGCGGCGACTTCAGCCGCCATCAGTTCACTGCGGCGCAAACGCTCGAAATCCCATTCGGTAAAGGCCGCCACTTCGGCAGCAGTATTAATCGCGGCGTGGACGCGGTGCTCGGCGGATGGATGGTCAGCGGCGTTACCGTCTTCTACAGCGGCCGTCCTTTCACGCCCAATATTGGCGATTTCCCGACCGGCTCAGTACGGCCCAACGCCGGCCCGTCTGGACGTCCCGATAAGGGATCGGGTGATCCCTTCAAAGGCGCGAAGGGCAATCGCGATCAGTTCTTCGTGGGCGGACTCGGGACCGCCTTCCTGGTTCCGGCCAACAACACTTTCGGAAACTACCGGCCCAACACTCTCCATGGCCCGATCTTTATCAACCAGGATCTGTCGCTGGCTAAGTCGTTCGCGGTCACCGAGCGGATGAAGCTGCAGTTGCGCGCCGAAGCCTTCAACGCTTTCAACCACACCAACCTGGGCGACCCCAATAACAACGTCACCTCTCCGAACGTCGGACAAATCACCGGCCTGGCTCCGAACTATGAAATGAGGCGCATGCAGTTCGCTCTGCGCCTCGATTTCTAGGCGCCGAAGATCCGTACACCACTCGGCTGGCTCTCTGGTTTTCCAGGGAGCCGGCTTTTTCTGTCCTAAACTCCTCTTATGTGTAGCGTGTGCTTCGTGCTGTTGCTGGCGCTTCAAAGCGACGCTCATGCCACCGGGGTCGCCGCCTACAGCCGCCACGAATATCCCCAAGCCATCGAAAGTCTGCGTGCCGCCATCCGCGGCGAAACTCCCGGCAGTCCCGCTTACCGCGAATCGGCGCTCCTACTGGGGCAGAGTCTGTATTTGTCCGGCGGGCTCGCCGAAGCTATTCCCTGGCTAGAAAAAGCCAGCGGTTTCGGCGTCCGCACCAATGAAGTGCTCTACATGCTCGGCACCGCTTATCTGCGAACGGGTCAGTCCGATCATGCCGGAGCCTTCTTCGCGCGGCTCTTTGCGGTTAAACCCGCGTCGGCCGCGGCGCATTTGATCACCGCGCAGATGATGCTGCGCCTGGAACTGGAGGAGCAGGCCGAAAAGGAGGCGGCGGCGGCGCTGGCCCTCGATCCGCGCATCCCGGAAGCCCATTTTCTGCTGGGCGAGCTGGCTATCCATCATGGCGAGTTCGACCAGGCCGTGACTCAGCTGAATGCCGAGATCGCGCTTAATCCGAACTTCAGCCAGGCTTACTATCGCCTGGGCGATGCGTTCACCCGCCGCGAGCAGTGGAGCGACGCCATTCCGTTGCTCCAGAAAGCCATCTGGCTCAACCCCATTTTCAGCGGACCCTACATTTTGCTCGGCAAGGCCTACCTGAAAACCAACGAGCTTTCCAATGCCGAAGGCATGCTGCGACGCGCCATCCAGATGGATCCGCAGAACTCTTCCGCGTACTACTTGCTGGGCCAGACGCTGGTCAAAGCCAATCGCACTGAAGAGGGCAAACAGATGCTGGAGCGTTCGCAGCAGCTTCGGAAGCAACAGGCGCCCTGAAGCGGAAGGCCCAGGGCGTGCCCCACAACTACTCGGCGTCCATGGCGCACCGGAATCCCATGGTGCCGGCACGGTCCTTCGAGGGCGCCATCAACAGGTACTTGCCGTGTTCGGTCAGCTTATACGCCTGCGGAAAGTACCAGTGAGAATTCTGCGCCTGGTAATAGCTGCCGCCGCGCAGCACCAGCGCGCGCGTGTGCTCGTCCAGAAATTCGTCGGTCATCTGCCAGACATTGCCCACCAAATCCATCACGCCAAACGGACTCGCGCCGGCCGGATGCGCATCCACTGCATCGGCGCCGG
>DOZZ01000109.1:2539-7828 GCA_003517725.1 Bryobacterales bacterium
CCGTTACGCCAGTCGCGCAGAAAATTATGATCGTCACTCGGCCGATAGCGCGAAGCGTCCAGAAACTTTTTGAACTCCGCGTTGGTGACCGGGTATTTGCCGATATAAAACGGCCGGATGCGCACCACATGATCGTGCCCGCGCCGCGGCGAATCCTCCCACGGATATTGCACGTCGAGTCCCGCCCAGTTGGCGCCCTCGATCTCCACGCCATTGACGCGAAAGCGGAAGTTCGCCGCCGGAATCTTCACCATGCCGGCGGGGACGCCACGCGCGGGCTTAGTCGGCTTGATCGCGGCGATCTGTTGCGGCAGGAAATGCCACTCGTGCGAGTAGCTGCTAAGCGGCCGGCGGGTTAACTCGGCCCTGCGCGCCAGATAAGCTTTCAACTCCGGCACATCGGCGCCGGCGTCCACGGCGAGCAGCGCGCCGTACCCGTTCGGTTCTAAATCAAAACTGACAGTAGCGAGCCCGTTCACGATTTCCGGCTGCAGCGCTACGCCGTGCCAGGCGTCGTAGTAGCGCCGGCCGCCGGCGTCGGCCACGGTGATCTGCCGACCGCTCACCGCGTACTCATTGCGATTCACCACGGTCCAAAGCGTGACGCCTTTGCCCGGGAAACGTGTCGCATAGACGCCGTACTGCCGCGTCAACACATGCGGCTCCCAATCCGCGCTCACCAGCAGATCGGCAAACTTGCGCTCGACGCCCGCCACGCGCCGCAACGCTTCGGCATCGCGCGGCGTGATGCCGTTCCAGATGCCCCAGATGTTTTCCCAACTGACGTAGCCCATGCCGTTGAAAAACGCGTGCTGCAGGTCATCCGTCTTATCGCGCGCCCAGCGGTCGCTGATCGCCGGCATGTGCCGCGGCTCCAGCCACTTCTGTTTGCTGGCCGTGGGCACAAACTTGAACTGCCAATACGCCCACCCCAGGTTGTTCCACATCAGCTCTTCATCCGCCGCGGGAGCCCCCTCGGGCTGGAACACCACCGGGTGGCCCGTCTTGTCCGACGCCGTCCGATAAGCGCGGGGCAAGCCGTCGAACGTGTCGCCGTTCACTCCGTCGACGCCGGCTTCGGCCATCAGCTCCGCCGTAGCGGTCCAGTGCGGCACGCCGGGGTCGCGCGTGCCGTTGTCCCAGGCCATGGTCGGCAGCAACACTTTCACGTTGCGCCGGTGGAACTGCTCCACGGCGTGGCGCAGCGCCGCGGTGCCGCCCGGCAGATCCCGCGTCAGGTCCCACTGGTTGCGATTATCGATTCCGATGTTGGGGTAGACCGGCCACAGCAGCACGCTGTCGATGCCGCCGTAGCGCTGGTTCAGATCGTCCAGATATTTGTCGACGGTCCAGCGATTCGTCACCGGGTCCAACAGCGTGCGCTCCTCCACCATCACTTGCGGTGAAATGAAGTTGCGCTGGGCCCAGGCGAACTCGGGGCGGCGATACTCCGCGTCGTCGTACCCCATGCGCGTCAGGCGCTCGGCGCGCCAGGCTTTCAGATCGCGCAGCCAGGCGTCATGATCGCCCGCCACATCGGAACGATAATCGCTGCTGCCGTCGGCTGCCTGCCCCGGCCCGCCGATCTGGTTGCCGCGCGGTTGATGCGCCGGGTTTTGAGCGCTGAGCAGCGTGAGCGAGATCGCCGCAACCACGCAGGCTCTGGAACGCACCGCTTACCAGTCGATCCGATCGGGGAAGAACTCAGCGATCAGATCGTCGTAATAGGGCTTCAAGGCTTTGACATCGGGACGCTCATGACCCTTGGAATACAGATCGTAAGCGTTGAATTTCCGCACCCACTCGAACATGCGCTCGTCGTTCGCGTTCATCAGATGGCGGTAAGCCCCGTGCTTGTGCGCCGCATAGAACGAGTGGTACCGCAGCATGTACTGCGCGGGCTCCGGCAGATACTTCCGGGTGACGCGATAAATATACTCGTCGTGCCCCCACGACATGCGCACATTGTCCAGTCCGCAATAAGGCTCGTACACGCCATGCAGCGTGCGGTACTCGGGCCGCTTGCTGTCCGGATTCGCGGCGAAAAACTCCGGGAAGACAATCTGATCCGAAAAGGCGCAGCCCACCGGAAACGTGTCGCCCACCACGGCCCACTGCGGCTCGCCGTAGAGGCACAGCACTTTGCCGAGATCGTGGATGAAACCCGTCAGCACAAACCAGCGCGGATGCCCGTCGCGACGGATGGCTTCCGACGTCTGCATCAGATGCTCAATCTGCGAGACGTCCGTATCGGGGTCGCTATCGTCGATCAGCGTATTCAGGTATTCGGCAGCTTCCCAGATGCTCTGCTGGCCGCGTTGCAAGGGCAGGTACTCGGCTTGCTTTTCACCCACGAAGTCGAACGTCTGGTGCGCGTGATTCTGCCGGTAAAATTCGGTAACGCCAGGGTTGGCGTCGGACGCGTAGTTCCGGAATTCGTCCTCGGACTTGTTCTCTTGATAACGAGTGGCGACAAAATCGTCCCACTCGTCGACGCTCTGCATAGGACCGGTCAGAACTGTGTCGCTGTTTCTGATGTGTGCCATAAATTTGATATCGAAGGAGCCTGCATCATCAATGATATCGGGTTTCCAGCCGCTCGTCAGCAGCGCAATTAGTGCTTGCTATCGGACGCCTCTCCGGTATAGCTTGACTGTTCCATCCGATTCTTAATCCATGGCGCAGCCTCGCATACGCGTTTTAGGAAGCCTGAATATCGATTTAGTGCAGCGCGTGCCCCGCATGCCGCGGCCCGGCGAAACCCTGCGCGCCATCGATTTCCAAACTTTCATCGGCGGCAAGGGCGCCAACCAGGCCTGTGCCGCCGCCAAATTAGGCGCAGTGTCCGAAATGGCCGGCTGCATCGGCGCCGATGTCTTCGGGCATCAGTTGATGGACGAGTTGAAGGCCATGGGCGTCGACATGTCCCGCGTTCGGACCGGCCAGCTCCCTTCGGGAACCGCCACCATCCTGGTCTTGCCGGACGGCGAGAACGTGATCGTCATTTCCTCAGGGGCGAATGGCGAGGTCTCGGTTCCCGTGGCGATCGACGCAGTGGAAGATCTGCGGAGCGGCGACATTCTGATGTGCCAGTTGGAAATCCCTTTGGAGTCCGTCGCCGCCGCCATGCAGCAGGCGTATCGGCAAGGGGTGACGACCATTCTGGATCCAGCGCCCGCCTGCCCGCTGCCGGGCCCGCTGCTGCATGCCGTCACCATCCTGACGCCTAACCAAACCGAAGCCGGCATGTTGTTATCGAAGCCGGCCGTCGAGAGCGTGTCCGACGCGCGCCAGGCCGCTGCGTCCTTGCGGCAACTGGGCCCGCGCCAGGTGATCCTGAAATTGGGCGAGCAGGGCTGCCTGGTGTCGGACGGTGCTGAAACTACCTGGGTGCCGGGCTTTTCAGTTAGCGCCGTCGATACCACGGCTGCCGGCGATGCCTTCAACGGCGCGCTCGCCACCGCCCTCACGCGCGGCCAATCGCTGCTCTCCGCCGCGCGGTTCGCGTGCGCGGCCGCCGCCCTCTCCGTCACCCGGCACGGTGCGGCGCCGTCGCTGGCGTGCCTCGCCGAAGTGGAATCTTTGCTGGCATCGCACACGAGCACGTCCTGAGGCCTCATGTTTACCGTCGAACAACCCTCCACCGCCATCCTGCTCTGCGTCGTGACTATGCTCGGCTGGGGTTCCTGGGCCAATACCCAAAAATTGGCCGGCAAGGAGCACTGGCCGTTCGAGCTTTTCTACTGGGACTATGCCATAGGCGGCGCTCTCATGGGCGCTCTGCTAGCCTTCACGCTGGGCATGTTCGGGCACGCCGGCGAATCGACGTGGACCAATCTGCACACGGCGTCTCCGCGCATGGCCCTGCTGGCCCTGTTCGCCGGCGCCGTCTTCAATGTCTCGAATATTTTGCTGGTGGCCGCCATTGATGCGTCGGGCATGGCGCTCGCTTTTCCCGTGGGCGTGGGTCTCGCGCTGGTGCTGGGCACCGGGTTCAGCTATATTCAGGCGCCGCAGGGCAATCTGGCGCTACTGGTGGCCGGCGTCGGTCTGATCCTGGTGGCGATGCTGTTCTCGGCGCTGGCGCATCGCCGCCTGCCGGCGCAAAAACTGCCGGGCTCCGGCCGCGGCCTGCTGTTTGCCATTGCGGCGGGCCTGTTGATGGGCTTCTTTTATCCGCAGTTGATGCACACCATCACCCCCGCGTTCAATACCCAACCGGTTCAGCCCGGCATGCTGACGCCGTACTCGGCGCTCCTGTTATTTGGCGCCGGCCTGCTGCTGAGCAACTTTCCGGTGAACGGCTGGTTTATGCGCTCGCGCGGGTCGACCTTTGCGGTCTACGCCGAGGCCCGCCCACGGGTGCACGCCGCCGGCATCCTGGGTGGCTGCATCTGGATGGTGGCGCTCGGCCTGAACGTCATTGCTTCAGGCGTTGCCGGACCCGCCATATCCTATGCGCTGGGCCAGGGGGCCACCCTGGTGGCGGCGCTCTGGGGCATTTTCGTGTGGCACGAGTATCGCGGCGCGCCCGCCGGCACACGCCCGCTACTCGGATTCATGCTGGCCGCCTATGCTACCGGCATCTTCCTCATCGGGACCGCCGTACTCGGACCAGCCGCTCACACGCTGCCTTGAATTTGCGTGGGCTCAAGCCGAAGTGAGGCGGAGATGCTGCATTTGCCTGATCAGGGCGTAGTCCTGACGCAGCGGCCGCCAGGCCTCACCCACTTGGATCGTGGCCTCTTCCGAGGCTCGCCCTCCAACTTCCCGCGAAGACAAGTAGCCAATTTGAGCTGGATCGATCCCCATGAGACGGCAACACGTGGCGTCCACGGTGGCCAGATCTTCGCCCATCACCAGCACGCCGGAATTTCGCGCGCTGCCCTGAATCGGACCATTCCCTTCCATGCCCACTACGCCATCCACGATCCCGACCGTTCTAGGAAAAGCCGCGTACAAGCCCGTGATCGCCTCGTCGATTCCGATGAAATGCAGCGTGTTCTTGGGCCATCCGTAGACATTTCCAGGAACCAGGCCAAAAAGATTTTTCATCGATAAGGTGGCCCCGGCCCAGTGATGTGTCTTCATCTTGGCCAGCGATACGATCAGGTCCGCGCCGAGCGCGGTGTTCGGAAAATAGAAGCGCGCCTGCCCAGCAACATTCGGCAACATGGAAACGTCGTCCAGGTTCAGGTCGGTAAAACGCTGCTCGAACCCGACGATGGAGTGCCGGTAACCTGCGGTTTCGGCCATGCCGAAGGTGTCGCGCCGATGCCCGGGTCCTTC
>DOZZ01000109.1:7996-9497 GCA_003517725.1 Bryobacterales bacterium
AACACGCTGGCCGCGCACCGCGATGCGGCACTCGCGCAGCCCCCGTGCGATGGTGTCCGCCAGGTCCACCGAATAGGACGGAGCCTTCAGCACCGCGACCCGGCTGGGTATGCCGCGGAATGGTTGCGGCCGGCCGGCCGCCCATAAGGCCGCGCCTGCTCCAGCCACGCCGGTGGCCAGCCACGTTCGTCGCGAAATCATGCGTATCCCTGGGAGGACCATGCCGCAGCTTCGAGCGCCGCCGTAATCGTATCGACGATCATGCCGGTGGCACTACCCTGGCTGGCGCCACTTTCGTCCAGTTGCACCGGATGGCCTGCTTCGCGCAGCGCCAGCGCTAGCCACACCCGCGCCAGCCGTGACACCGAGGGATCCGCCCACTGCCGCTGCGCCTGCTCGACGCTGGCCTGCAGATCAGCCACACCACAACGTTTCAGGGTCAACAGCGCCAAGGCTGTCGTTTGCGGATAGCTCGGCAAGTCGTGACCTCGGACGCGGCGATTGCCATAATTCCAGCCCCCATCGCGGCAACGCCGGTCGAGCAGTAAGCGCCGGCCTTCCTCCAGACGCGCCGCCCGCCCCGGCATGTCGACCGCCAGGCTGTCCCGGCTCAGCGCCAGCATCGCATGGCACGTCGGTTCCACCCACGAGTTGGTGCCGGCCAGCCACGGCCAGCCGCGCAATGCCATATCTTGTTCCACGGCCTCCGGATCGAGGCGTGCCGCCACCCGGCGGATCCACCCGCCGTCCATCCCCTTCTCGGCCACCAGCCAACGTAGCCCCGCCAGCCAGCGCGCGTGGCGCTCGCGGGAGGCTCCCTCCAGCCCGAGCCAGAGCGCCCCGCTCCAATGGCTCTCAAACACCAGAGCCGACGCCTGCCACCCACCATCGGCGCGCTGTAACCGGTCGATATAGCGCTGAGCGCGCCGCCCGCTCGGCACCATCCGGTCCAGCATCGCCCAAGCCCCCAAAGCGCGAAGGGCGTACGCGGTCGGCTCCAGCCACGAGGCCTTGCCCTGGGAATAGCCCCAGCCGCCGTCGGGATTCTGCGCTCCTAGCAGCCAATCGAGCCGAGACGCCGCCATGCCTTCAAAAGACGCCGCCACCGCGCCTAGCTTGCCGCGGCCGCGGTTAACACCGAGCCCACATTCGAAAATACCGTGCTGATGCTGGTGGCGATGCTCGGCATGAGAGCACCGGCCGCCACCGCCACAAAGCCAGCCATCAGGGCGTACTCGATCAAGTCCTGCCCCCGCGTATCCCGCAATAACAGGCCGATCCGATGGAATCCACACCGGCGGCCGGACCGCCGGTGACATAAGCGGCGCAGCCCTATTGCGATCACTCGCTCACCTTTGCGCACGGGGCCGCCCGTTTAGCTTGCCGCCGCTGTCATCAAGGACGATACTTTGGAAAAAACCGTGCTGATGCTGGTCGAAATGCCCGGCATCAAGGCCCCGGCCGCTACCGCCACGAAACCTGCCATGAGCGCGTATTCGAT
>DOZZ01000112.1:0-3533 GCA_003517725.1 Bryobacterales bacterium
CAGCGCGTGATGTCGCCGAACCCCGCCATACGCATGCCCCCGCGGTACGCGCACAAAGACCTGACCGGGGAGCAAAAGGACACCATTCGCCGGTGGGTAGCCGAGGGCGCTGTCTACGAAGGCCACTGGTCGTATCAGGAAGTGAAGCGAGCCGCGCCGCCGCAACTCTCCAGTGTCCACCCTCCCGTCGAAAATCCCATAGACAACTTTATTCAAAGCCGGCTGGAAAAGGCGCAATTGCAGCCGTCTCCGGAGGCCGACCGCCGCACTTTGATCCGCCGCGTCACCATGGACCTGACCGGTTTGTTGCCGTCCCCGGCGGAAGTGCTGGCCTTTGAGAACGACCGTTCTCCCACGGCTTACGAAAAGCTCGTGGATCGCTTATTGGCATCGCCCCGCTACGCCGAACAGCGCGCGATAAACTGGCTCGACGCAGTGCACTATGCCGATTCCGCAGGTTACCACGGCGATAACCTGGTTCCCACCTGGCCTTACAGGGACTATGTCCTGAATGCTTTCCGCGACAACAAGCCTTTCGACCAGTTCACGCGCGAACAGATTGCGGGCGATCTGATGCCGGGCGCGACACTCGAACAAAAAGTGGCTTCCGCCTACAATCGGCTGAACCGTACTTCGGCGGAGGGCGGCATCCAGCCCAAGGAATATCTGGCCAAATATGGCGCCGACCGGGTGCGCACGGTAAGCATTGTGTGGCTGGGCAGCACAATGGGTTGCGCCGAGTGCCACGATCATAAATTCGATCCGTTTCTCACCAAGGATTTTTATTCGATGAAGGCGTTCTTCGCCGATATCGACGAAACCGGCCTGGTGCCGGACCGTGGCGACAACGCCTGGGGCAAGCAGATCGAATTGCCGACGGCGGACCAGAAACAGCGGCGCGATGCGCTGGACGCTCAGATCGCCGCCGCCAAGAGCCAGCTTGAGGCAAGAGCCCAACAGATCCCCCCGCTAGCGGAACAGCAGAAGCTGCTGTACTCCCGGTGGCAATCCGGCCAACTGGCGTGGCGTTTCCAGCGGCCGGAAGCGGCGCGCAGCTTGCAGGGTTCGACGCTCACGATCTATAACGATGAGCCCGTCTCCAGCCTGGTTTACACCGGCGGCGAGTTACTTCCTGAAAGAAAGCCCGGCAATGGACTGGTGGTGGCCAGCGGCAAAAATCCGGATAACGAAACCTACGTTGTGACGCTGCACCCGGGCCAAGGCGTCTGGACCTCGCTGGGCCTTGGCGTGGAACAGGACGACAGCTTGCCGGGTAATCGCATTGCACGGGGCGCCGATCGTTTTCTACTCACCGGCGTGGAGGCAACGCTGGAGGAACCGGGCCGCGCGCCGAGCAGACTGCGGTTTTCCCTGGCCACCGGGGATCAATCCACTCAAAATGGAATGCCGGCCATGGCCGTGTTGGACGATAACCCGAATACGGGTTGGGGCGTGCAACTGGGTGAGTCCACGCTTCCCTTCCTCGCGCTGCGATTCGCCGGGAAGGTCACGACCGGGCCTGAAACACGCATTACGGTGCGGCTGCGGCACGACTCCATGGATTACCGGCGCGCCGTAATCGGCCGTTTCCGCCTGGCGCTTTCCTCCGGCGAATATTCCTGGCCGGCGGATGCCTCGCTGGCCGGGCGCGTCAAAAATCAACCGGCCGAGAAAAGTTGGGCGGGGGGAATCCCGCTGCCGGCTTTGGATGCCCTGAAGGAAGCCTTGGGGCTGCACGAAAATGTAGCGAAGAACGAGACGGCGCTGGATCCGAAACCGATTGAGCAGGCGCGCCAGGCAGCCGAGAAGCAGAGGGCCGCCAACCAACAATCTCTGCGCGACTACCTGACGTGGGCTAGTCCGGAACTCACTGCGTTGCACCAGCGTTTGGAAACGCTGCAAGCGGACCGCAATGTTTTGCAGGCGTCCATTGCACATGTCGTGACCACGGTCGCGACCGCTCCCCGCGAAACGCGCATTCTGCCGCGCGGCAACTGGATGGATGACACCGCGCCCATCGTCGAAGGGGCCATCCCTGAAATGTTCGGCAAACTCGAAACCGGCGGCAGGCGCGCGACCCGGCTGGACCTCGCGAATTGGCTTGTTTCGCCCCGCAATCCGCTGACGGCGCGTGCCGTGGTGAACCGTACGTGGCGCGAGTTCTTTGGGACGGGGCTCTCGAAAACGCTGGACGATCTGGGTTCCCAGGGCGAATGGCCGACTCATCCGGAATTGCTGGACTGGCTGGCTTCCGAGTTCATGCACCCGGAATGGGATGCCGCCGGGACACACGATTGGGACATGCGACACCTGATCCGAACGATCGTTTTGAGCCACACCTATCGGCAGGCATCCACCGCCACTGCGCTGATGGATGCGAAGGATCCTGAGAACCGTCTGCTCGCGCGGCAGTCGCGCTTCCGTATCGACGCGGAGAACGTGCGGGACATAGCGCTTGAGGTTTCCGGACTCTTGAAAGACAGGTTCGGGGGCCCGAGCGTCTACCCATATCAGCCAGACGGCTATCTTGCGACGCTCAACTTTCCGAAGCGCGAATACTCGGCCAGCCGCGGCGACGATTTGTACCGGCGAGGCCTTTACACTAGTTGGCGGCGCACCTTCCTGCATCCGGCTCTGCTCAATTTCGACGCGCCCTCGCGCGAGGAATGCACCGTGAATCGCGTGCCCTCCAACACGCCGCTGCAGGCTCTCGATCTGCTGAACGATCCCACCTTCGTGGAGGCGGCGCGCGTGTTCGCCGAGCATGCATCCAGCCAGGGCGGACGCACGGTTGCTCAGCGCATCGACTGGATCTTCCGGCAGTCTCTGAACCGGCCGCCCGACGCGCAAGAGGAACGCATTCTAGCCGATTTATACAAGGCGAATCTGCAGCGCTTCAAGGCCGCTCCATCCGACGCGCGGAAGCTGGTTGCGACGGGAGACGCACCGGTTGCGAAGAGCGGCGACCCGGCACAGCTTGGCGCGTTGACCATGGTGACGCGCGCCGTGCTGAGCCTGCATGAGTTCATCACCAGAAATTAGGAGCCGTGAAGCAATATGACCCACTCGCGTAGTAAGTTCGATGTGCACCGCCGCGCGTTTCTGGGGCGCGGGGCGGCGGGACTGGGGCTGGTGGCTCTCAATTCGCTGTTGAGCCCCCGGCTGTTCGCGGCGGCGGCTTCGCTGCAGTCGCGCGGGGTGGTGAACCCCCTGAATTTCCCCCCGAAAGCCAAGCGCGTTATTTTCCTGTATCAGGCCGGCGGCCCCTCCCATCTGGAGACGTTCGACTATAAGCCCAAGCTCGCCGAGATGAATGCCAAGGCGATGCCGGAGAGCTTCACCAAAGGCCAGCAGATTGCGCAGCTGCAGGGCAAGGAGCTCAAGTGTTTCGGCCCTCAGTACGGGTTCAAGACCTTTGGCAAATCGGGCCAGCATATCTGCGAGCTCTTTCCACATATCGGAAGCATTGCGGACGACATCTGCATCGTCCGTTCGATGTGGACCGAGCAGATTAATCACGACCCGGCCCATAC
>DOZZ01000112.1:3741-6007 GCA_003517725.1 Bryobacterales bacterium
AAGTTCAACTCCTCGGGCGACCCGGTGCTTTATATCAAGAATCCGAATGGCGTGGCTCCCTCGGCTCAGAAAGAATCGATTGACGCCATCAATGCGCTGAATCAAATCGCGGAGGGCAGATTCCACGACCCCGAGATCGCCACTCGAATCTCGCAGTATGAGATGGCATTCAAGATGCAAACCAGTGTTCCCGGCCTGATGGATATGAGCAAAGAGCCGGCCAGCGTGATGGAAGCGTACGGGGCCAAGCCTGGCGACGGATCCTTTGCTTCGAATTGCCTGCTGGCCCGGCGCCTGGCCGAGAGCGGAGTGCGGTTCATCCAGCTTTATCACCGGGACTGGGACCATCACAGTGGCTTGAAAAAGGGAATCGAGTTCAAAGCCGAGGAGGTCGACCGGCCCACGGCCGCGCTGATCAACGATCTGAAGCAGCGCGGCATGCTCGACGACACCATCGTAATCTTCGGGGGGGAGTTTGGCCGGACGCCCATGTCGCAGGGCGGCGATGGCCGCGATCACCATATTAAGGGCTTCTCGTACATGATGGCCGGCGGTGGTATCAAGCCGGGCATGAGCTACGGCGCTACGGATGACCTGGGCTACGCCGCGGTGGAGAATCCGGTCAGCGTTCACGATTTTCATGCGACGCTCTTGCGACTGCTGGGCATCGACGCCTCGGCTCTGACGTTGAAGTACCAGGGCCTGGATGTCCGCCTGACCGGTCCGCAAGGCGGCACGGCCGTGAAGGAGATCCTCGTTTAGACGCTTCGTGGAGCTGTTCAATTCAAGCGTTTAGAAAATTTCCGGCTCCGATGGCGCTCCATCCGGCGCCAGAAAATCGAAATCGCAGCCTTCGTGGGCCTGGGTAACACGCTCCCGGTACAGGGCAAGATATCCGCGGTGATCTTTGGGGCCGGGCCGTTTCCATTGCGACCGGCGGCTGGCGAGTTCCGCCTCCGGCACCAGCAGGTCCAATCTTCGGGCCGCGATATCCAGGCAAATGGCGTCGCCATCCCGAACCAGAGCCAGCGGGCCGCCCACGTAGCTCTCCGGAGAAACGTGCAGTACGCACGTGCCATAGGCCGTGCCGCTCATGCGCGCATCCGAGACTCGCACCATGTCCCGCACGCCGCGCCGCAATAACTTGTCGGGAATCGGAAGCATGCCCCATTCCGGCATGCCCGGGCCGCCCAGCGGTCCCGCATTCTGCAGCACCAGCACCGAACTTTCGTCCACCTCCAGGTCCGGCCCGTTAATGCGCGCCTCCATATCCTGATAGTCCTTGAACACCACCGCGGCTCCCGTATGCTTCCAAAAACGCCGGTCCGCGGCCGACGTCTTGATCACCGCTCCGTCCGGCGCGAGGCTTCCGTACAGAATTGCGGTTCCGCCGCTCTCGGTGATCGGGGCTTCGCGCGTGCGGATTACGTTCGAGTTCACAATGCGCGCGCCTTCCAGATTCTGTCCGAGCGTCTTGCCGTTCACCGTGGAACAATCGAGATTCAAAAGATCCCGGATTTGTGCCATCAACGCGCGCAGTCCGCCCGCGTAATAGAAGTCCTCCATAAGGAACTCGCCCGAGGGCCGGATATTGGCAAGCACCGGAACGTGCCGCGCGATCTCATCGAAGACGCCCAGCGGCAGATCGAGCCCCCTGCGGCGAGCCAGCGCCACCAGATGAATGATGGCGTTCGTCGAACCGCCGATGGCCATGTCGACCGCGATGGCGTTCCGGAACGCCGCAAGCGTCAGGATGTCTTCGGGCTTCAAATCGTCCCACACCATTTCGACGATGCGCCGGCCGCTGTCGATCGCCAGCCGAACGTGATTGGAGTCCGCCGCCGGAATCGAGGAAGCGCCCGGCAGTGTCATGCCCATGGCCTCCGCCAGGGCTGTCATCGTAGCGGCGGTCCCCATCGTCATGCAAAATCCGGGCGACCGGGCGATGCCGCTTTCAACGCCATTCCAATCTTCTTCGCTGACCGTGCCGGCGCGGCGTTCCGTCCAGTATTTCCAGACATCGGTTCCACTGCCGAGCGGCTGGCCGTTCCAGTTGCCGCGCAGCATCGGACCCGCGGGCAGGAAGATGGCGGGCACCTTGGCGCTGATCGCGCCCATCAGCAGCCCCGGCGTGGTCTTGTCGCAGCCTCCCATCAGCACCGCGCCGTCAATCGGCAGGCTGCGCAAGGTCTCCTCGGTATCCATGGCCAGCAGGTTCCGGTAAAGCATGGGGCTGGGCTTCATGTACGTCTCGGTAATCGAGAAG
>DOZZ01000112.1:6106-7262 GCA_003517725.1 Bryobacterales bacterium
CTCCGCGCGTTCGCGCAGGTGAGCGTGGCAGGGATTGATCTCGCTCCACGTATTCACCACGGCAATCACCGGCCGCCCGGTGAAATCTTCGCGCCGATGCCCCAGTTGCAGCATCCGCGAGCGATGGCTGAAGCCGCGCATCGTGTCCGGTCCGAACCACCGGTAACTGCGTAAATCCTCAGGTTTTTTCATTCCGAAGTCCTATACCGGCGGGACCGGCGACCCGAATCCGCGTCGCCAGCGTGCCGGCCAGCAGCATGCACCCCGCCAGAACCAACAAACCGGCATCGTAGTGGCCCGTGATTGTTTTTAGATAGCCGAAAATCCAAGGTCCCGCGAACCCTCCCAGATTGCCCAGGCAAATCAGTCCCACGGCGGTGGCGGCCGCGGACTTCCCGAGCAGCGTCGTCGGCAAGGTCCAGAACACCGGAAGGTACGCCTGCGAGGTGAACCCGGCCAGACAGAACAGGCCCAACGTGAGCCACATCCGGTCGCCGGCCAGAACCGCCAGCCCGAGCGAAACGCCCGTCGCCAGCACCGGCAGCGCCGTATGCCAGCGCAGTTCGCCCGTCCGGTGCGCCCACATGCCGTTAATCAGAATGCCCAGCGCGCTGCACGCATAAGGCAGGCCGGCGGCAATCGTCCGGATCGCAACCGGCATGCTCTTCATGTTATCGGTGATGGACGGCAAAAAAAAGATCAGCGCCTGGTTGCCGGTCACGATCAGGAATAGAATCGCGATCAAGAGGAACGTCTGCGGATACCGCAAAGCGTCGATCCAGCGCACGCGGCCGGCGCATATCTTGCGGTCCTCCTCAATTTTCAGTTCGCCCATCAACCATTGCTTCTCGTCGTCCGGAAGCCAGTGCGCCTTGGCGGGCCGGTCGGTCAGATACCACAGCGTGACCAGCCCCATCAAAGCTGGAGTAAGTCCTTCGAGAATGAAAACCCAGCGCCAGCCGGCCAGGCCAGCCCAGTGGATGTTTTCGAGAATCCAGCGCGAGATAGGAATCCCCAGGGCGATCGCCAAGGGTTGGGTCACCATGAAATACGCCTTGGCGCGCGCACGGTCTTCCGG
The DNA here is from genome assembly GCA_003517725.1 of Bryobacterales bacterium. Classification (GTDB taxonomy): domain Bacteria; phylum Acidobacteriota; class Terriglobia; order Bryobacterales; family Bryobacteraceae; genus DOZZ01. Next base: position 7,185 of record DOZZ01000112.1, read on the forward strand.
TATATACCAGTGCGACAGGTAAACGATAACGCCCGGAAAGAATCCCGCTTCCGCGATGCCCAGCAACAGCCGCAAGCC
>DOZZ01000112.1:7390-10569 GCA_003517725.1 Bryobacterales bacterium
GCGGCCACCATGCCCCAGGAAACCATGATGCGCGCGATCCATTTCCGGGCGCTCCAGCGCTCGACGATCAGGCTGCCTGGAATATCCAGCAGCAGGTAGCCCAGAAAAAAGATCCCCGCGCCGAAGCCGATGACCGCATCGCTGAAATTCAGATCCTTCTGCATCTGTAATTTGGCGACGCCAAGGTTGGCGCGATCCAGGTAGGCCAGAAAGTAGATAAACATCAGGTAGGGCACCAGCCGCCGCGTCACGTGTTTCCGGGTGCGAACCGGCAGCGCCTCGTCAGCCGCGGCGGCGATTTTGGTTCCGGCTGGGTGCGCGGGCAGCATGCTCACGTGAGTATACCGGCAAAGCCGCGGGCTTCCGGTCAACAACATTTCGCAGTAGATAGATTAGATTTAATGTGTCGCCGCAGTTGTTCGACATCTCTGAAAGGAGCCGCCATCGGCGGCATTGCACTACTTTGCCAGCTTTGAATCTCGATGGAATCAGTCCCCCGATCTGCACGCCGTTTCTGCGCGGCGGCGGAGTAGCGTGGCGCCATGTGCGCGCGAATATCGAGAAGTATAACGGCACTCCGCTGCGCGGCTATGTAGTGGCGGGCTCCACCGGCGAATCGGTTTTTCTGACCAGCAGCGAGAAGCTGCGTATCTGGGAAGTGGTTCGCGAGCGCGCGGCGCCCGGCAGGCTGGTGATTGCCGGGGCGGGCGCGGAATCGGTGCAGGCTACCGTCGCTCTGGTAAAAGGTGCGGCCGAACGAAGCTGCGACGCAGCTTTAATCCTGACGCCGCATTACTACAAGGGGCAAATGGCGCGCGCCGAGTCCCAACTCGGCTACTTTCGAGCTGTCGCCGATGCCGCTCGCATTCCTCTCCTGATCTACAACTTCCCCCAGATGACCGGCATCGATCTTCCCGCCGACGTGGTTGGCCAGCTGGCCGAACACCCCAATATCGTGGGCGTCAAAGAGAGCTCGCCGGACCTCGACAAGATCGCCAGCCTGCTCACCGCCGTGCCCAGAAGCTTTCCCGTGCTCATCGGCGCTTCCGCGCTATACGCGGCGAGTCTGTCGCTGGGGGCGGCCGGGGGCATTCTCGCGGCGGCCAATGCGCTGCCCGCCGCCACTGCGGAAATCCACCAGCGCCACTTGGCGGGAGATCGCACCGGCGCGCTCCGCGCCCAGGAGCGCATCGTGGAAGCGGCCGGCGTCACCGCGCGCTTCGGCATTCAAGGCTTGAAATACGCGATGGACCTGATGGGCTTCTACGGAGGGCCGCCACGGCCGCCGCTGCTGCCGGTGGGCGATCGGGAAAAGCGCGCAATCGATGCGATCTTTACAGGCTTTCGGGAAGGCAGCCGTACGCCGGCCGTGCCTACACTTTCCAGCAAATGAGCTTCATCTCGGTCATCTCTTCAAGGGCGTAGCGCGGCCCTTCGCGCCCGGTGCCGCTTTCCTTGACGCCGCCGTAGGGCATGTGATCGGCGCGGAACATGGGAACGTCGTTGATCATGACGCCGCCCACTTCCAGCTTGCGCGCCGCCTGGAACGCCCGCTGCAAATCGCGCGTGAAAATGCCGGCCTGCAAACCATAAGGCGTGGCATTCGCCTGCGCGATAGCCTCCTCCAGACTGTCGTACGGGTATACCGCGACCACCGGCCCGAAGGCCTCCTGGCAGGAGATTTGGCACTGCGCCGGTACATCCACCAGAACCGCCGGCGCGATGGTGGCGTACTTGCGCGCGCCGCCGGTCACGACTTTTGCGCCGCCCGCCACGGCCTCGCCGATCCACTCTTCGATGCGAATGGCTTCCGTTTCGGTGACCAGCGATGAAATGTCGGTGGTCTCCTCGTAAGGGTGGCCGATGTGGAGCGCCTCCGTCGCTGTTTTCAGCCGCTCAACGAACTCCGGCATAATGCTGCGGTGAACCAGCGCCCGCTGCACCGAGATACACACCTGGCCGCTGTGCGAGAAGGACCCTTGCACGGTGCGCGAAATCGCTGTCCCCACGTCCGCGTCCGGTTCCACGATGACCGCCGAGTTGTTGCCGAGTTCCAGCGTGACTTTCTTGAAGCCGGCGCGCGCTTTAATGGCGCGGCCCACGGCCAGGCTCCCCGTGAACGTCAGCATCGCGATGCCGGCGTGTTCCGCCAAGGCCATGCCGATGCGCGCGCCGCTCCCGGTGATCACGTTGTAGGCGCCCTTCGGCAGCCCCGCCTCCGCCATCGTGCGCGCCAGACGTAACGCGCTGAGCGGTGTCTTGGTCGCGGGCTTGTGGACCACCGCGTTGCCGCCCGCCAGCGCCGGCGCCACTTTGTGCAGCGCCAGGTTGAGCGGCACGTTGAAGGGCGTGATGCAGCCGATGACTCCGAGCGGCTCGCGCACCGTGATGGCCATGCGCCCTTTACCCACCGCGGCAAATTCCATGGGAACCACTTCGCCGTGAAGCTGTCGCGCCTCGTGCGCGGCGGCCAGCAGCGTCTGGAGGCACCGCTCCACCTCCAGTTTCGCCTCCTTGACCGGTTTGCCAGTCTCGGAACAGACGATGTGGGTATATTCGCCGAGGTCGCGGCGGATCAACTCGGCGACCTTAAGCAGCAAATCGGCGCGCTCATAGTTGGCAAGCTCGCGCATCACCTGGAACCCCTGACGCGCGGCGCTAACCGCCTTATCGACCAGATCGACACCGGCCTGCGGCACCTGTCCCACCGCCGAACCGTCGTACGGCAGCCGGACAGTCTCATGTTCTTCCGTGTCGATCCACTCACCGCCAATGTAGTTCTGGCTGGATTCTTGCAATTTGACAGGACTCATCTATGTAACCTCGGCAAACTCATGTTGTACGGGCAGCGTGAACCCGGAATAAGGAATCACTGCGACACGCGCGTCCTGCCCCGTTTCTTGCAGCAGACTTTCGAGGACCGCCTCATGCCGTTCGGGTGAAACCGATTGAAAGTGACAACGGCGGACGAATTCCCCATCCAGGCCGGAAACCAGGTGCACCTGATACTTGCGGCCTAACCGCGCCACCCAATATGCCTTATGGCCTCCCACGACAAATTCGCGCTGGAGCGCCGCTTGCATCTCGAATTCATCCCGGTAGCGCCAGACGTAATCTTCAAAGGACTGGATGCCCGCGCCGCTCGGGCACTCGGCGTAGAACAGAATCGATCCTCCCGG
>DOZZ01000112.1:10697-11142 GCA_003517725.1 Bryobacterales bacterium
CTCCAAACCCTTGTGCGCTTGCCGCAAGTCGATGTCCAGGGGGAATCCACCGGCGGAGGCGACCACCAGGTCATAGCGGCCATCGATCGCGGCGCCGAGCATCCGGTCCACCGTGCGGCACCCTTCGCGATGGGCCAGATCGTAGTGCCCGGCCACCACGCGGATGAGTTGCCCTTCCGGGCTCAGCACGACGTTCACGATGAAGTCGGGATCGGCCATACGGCAGGCTTCGAGCAGATCTTCGTGCGCCGGATTGCCGTCCAACTTTCCGGGCTGGCAGTTCGGATCGAAGATCATGCGGTGGTTGAAAGTGATGGTGCGAAAGCCCCCCACGCCCGGAACCAGGCTCTTGCGGCCACCCGAATAACCCGCAATCAGGTGATGGATGATCTCGCCTGTAAGAATGATGCGGTCCGCCTCCCACACCTCGCGGTTGATTTCGACA
>DOZZ01000034.1:0-1619 GCA_003517725.1 Bryobacterales bacterium
CCACGGCAGTGTGGGCGCATTCTCCGAAGCGCACCAGGGTATCGGCGAACGCGCGGTCCGTGTGCATTGGGACGTGGCCCGCGACGTCATGAAAAATATCGGGCTCCGGCAGATAATCGAGCGATGCCTCGTCGCGGATCGTGATGGTGGTGGGGAACTGCCGCTTGCGCAGGCAGTCGAAGAAGAGAAACGCCGGAATGTAGCCGCTGACGGCCCGGGCCTGGAAGCCGGTCAGCGGGCACAGAAAGCGGTTGATCTCCTCCAGCCGCGGAATGCGCTCGGCCGGAAAGCACAGGGCGTCAATGCCATTTTGAAAAGCGCGTGTGGCATAGCGCTCCCAACGCGGCAGCATGCGGCTATAGAGCCGGCGCCACACCCCGTGGTTGACGCCCGAATACAACTCATATGGCTGATGAATAAAGAGTTGCCCGTGCGCCTGCGCGTCTTCAATGAAGGCCGCGCGCGTCGTGGTCAAGCCCGAACCTGCCGCGAGGGAAGCCATTTCTGTGTTCATTATACTGCCAGCACCACATAAAGGTGGTGTTTCAAATTTCAGACGTACTACGGTAGTCTGGTTGGCACATGTATAAGCTTGGCCTCGTCCTGCTGTCGCTCGCCGCCATTCTGCCCGCCGCCGAAGTCGCGAAGGGCATCACGTCCAAAAATATTATCGGCCCCGTAACGTTTCCCAGCGCGGCGCTCGGCCAGCAGCGGGCGTTCAACATCCTGCTGCCGGTTGACTATGAAACGTCCACGTCGCGCTACCCCGTGCTGTACCTGCTGCACGGCTACGGCGACGACCAAAGCGCCTGGAGCTACATGACCAACCTGTCGGCTTTTGGCGCCAAACACCGCGTGATCGTCGTGATGCCGGACGCCTCCAAAAGCTGGTACGTGAACGCCGCCCAGGACCCCAAAGCGCGCTTCGAAGACTACATCGTCAAAGACCTGGTGCCCTACGTCGATTCGCACTTCCGCACCCTGCCGCTGCCGCGCGCGCGCGCCATCGCGGGGCTCTCAATGGGCGGCTACGGCGCCATGTTCCTGGGCCTGGACAACTATAAAAAGTTCACCGCCATCGGCAGCTTCAGCGGCGCGCTCGATTTCTCGCAAAATCCGGTCAACCGCGGCAAGACGCCCGAAGAACGCGACGCGACGGATCGCGAATGGCGCCGCATCTTTGGCGACAAGGGCTCGGCCGACCGCACGGCGCGCGATCCCTTCGCGCTGGTGGATAAGGTGCCGCTGCCCGACATGCCGCTGCTGTTCATCACCTGCGGCGGCGAGGATTTTCTGATCGAAGGCAACCGCAAGTTCGTGGCGCTGCTGGCCAGCAAGCGCGTGCCCTATGAATATCGCGAGATCAGCCCGCGCGAGCACACCTGGGATTTCTGGGACGACAGCCTGCGCGTATTTCTCGACATGCTGGACCGGCGCGTCGGCTTTTCGGCGGACTAACAGGCAGGACACCACGCTAGCGTGGTGTTAAAATCGAGCCGTATGTATCCTCTTAAGAAGGGCAAAACCACCACGCAGGCCCACGTCGGACTGCCGGAAGGCACTTTCGAGGAGGAGCATGGCCGGCGCGGCTTTTACGGCAAGAGCGCGCATCTTTATCA
>DOZZ01000034.1:1832-2721 GCA_003517725.1 Bryobacterales bacterium
TGATGTTCGTGCACCGCGGCAAGGGCCGCCTCGAAACCGACTTCGGCCCGCTCGATTTTGAACCTGGGGATTACCTCAACATCCCGCGCGCCGTGACCTACCGGATGGTGCCCGAGACCACTGACAATTTCTTCCTCATAATTCAGTCGCGCGCCGAGTTCGAGCAGCCAGAGAAAGGTCTCATTGGGCAGCACGCGCTGTACGATCCGGCGGCCGTCGTCACGCCCGAACCCGCGGCCATTCTGGACGACAGCTCGCAATCCGAATGGGAGGTGCGCATTCAGGTGGACGGCGAATATTCCAAAATTTTTTATCCCTTCAATCCGCTCGACGTGGTGGGCTGGAAGGGCGATCTGACGGTGTGGAAGATCAATCTGCGCGATATCCGGCCCATCATGAGCCATCGTGCTCACCTGCCGCCCAGCGCCCACACCACGTTCGTCACGGCCGGGGCAGTGGTGTGCAGCTTTGTGCCGCGCCCGCTCGAGCAGGACCCGGCGGCGCTGCGCGTGCCCTTCTTCCACCGCAACACCGACTACGACGAGTTCATCTTTTATCACGACGGCGACTTCTTCTCGCGCGACAACATCAAAGCCGGCATGTGCACGCTGCACCCGCGCGGCATCCACCACGGGCCGCATCCCAAAGCCCTGGCCAACCAGCACCAGAAAACACACACGGACGAATACGCCGTAATGCTGGACGGCCTGAACCCGATCCACGTGCTGCCCGCGGGCGAGCAGGTGGAACTGCCGGACTACTGGCGGAGCTGGAGTCCCAGGTAAGTTGATCTTCGATCCCCAAGCGGTAGACCCGGGCAACATTTACAAGCTGATGGTGGGCGCGATCGTGCCGCGTCCCATCGCTTTCGTCTCCACCTTGAGCGCCG
>DOZZ01000269.1:0-1420 GCA_003517725.1 Bryobacterales bacterium
CTAGTCCTTCGGCTCGTCTTTCGGCCCCACGCCCAGCAGTTCTTCCCAGAGGTCGCCGTGTTTGGTCCACTCCGGGTTCTGGGTGCCGGTGATCTGCAGCTCCGCCACGTCCAGCTTGCCGTGGCCGTACGGGCATATGTACTCCATCTGGGGCCGCCCGAATTGCAGCATCATGCTCCACGAGCCTCGCGCCACCGGCATGCGCATGCGCCGCAGGCACACACGGCAGCGGTATTGCTGGTCGCGCAGCGCGAAGTAAATCACGAGATAGGCCAGCAGGAAAAGGACGCCCACCGCTGTGGTGTAGCCCAGATCGTAGCCAAATTGGTAAAGATTGACGTGCAACAGCGGCGTGCGAGGGCGGTAGAAAAAGTTGATCCACCACAGCAGCGCCGCCACCAGCGATTCTCCGGCCACCAGCTTCAGAACCAACAAGCCCCAATACCGCACGTTCTGTTGGACCGCCGCCCACATCGCCGGGTTCCCAGGTTTACTGCCGAAACAGGTTCCGTGCTAAAAATAGCGCGTTTGCCGGCCGTTCCGCCAGCCGCCGCATGAAATATGGATACCAGGCTTCCCCGAAAGGCACATAGAGCCGCACCCGGAAGCCCTCCTGGGCCAGGCGTTTTTGCAGATCCCGCCGGATCCCAAACAGCATTTGGAACTCGAACCCGTCGGGACCCACCTTGTGTCGCGCCGCCAGTTCCTTCACCGCGTCGACCATGACTTCGTCGTGAGTCGCGATGGCCGGATAATATCCGCGCAGCAGCAGCCGCTCGGCCAGGTTCACGAAGTTGCGATCCACATCGGCCTTGGCCTGAAAAGCCACATCGGCGGGCTCCAGGTACGCGCCTTTGCACAAGCGTACCCGGATCTTGCGGCGGCACAGATCCTCCACGTCGTTTTCGCTGCGATACAGATAGGCCTGAATCACGGCGCCGCAGCTATGCGTCAGCGCGTGGATTTCGCGCACCAGATCGAGCGTCTTTTCGGTATATTCGCTCGACTCCATATCGACCCGCACAAAGTTCCGCAGCTGTGCCGCCAGCCCCGCCAGTTCGCGCACGCCCGCGCGGCACTGGCTTTCCGACAGATCCATCCCAAATTGCGAAAGCTTCAGTGAAATATTGGCGTCAATCTTATGCCGCTCGAGCTCCGTCAGCACGCGGCGGTACATGTCCCGCGAACGGCGTGCTTCTTCGATCGAGGTCACGTTCTCGCCCAGATAATCCAGCGTGACCGTCAGCCCTTCACGGTTGATCTGGCGGCACACGGCAAGCGCCTGCTCGAGCGTCGTTCCAGCCACAAAACGGGACGATACCAGCCGCGCCGAGCCGGAGGTCTCCATCAAGCGGCGTAGCCACCGTTGGCCCGCCAAAAACAGGAAGAAGCTGCGCAACCGGTATCCTCCCTAACATCA
>DOZZ01000269.1:1587-2814 GCA_003517725.1 Bryobacterales bacterium
AACCAGACTGGCGGCAGGCGAAAGCCGACCGAGCCGACCTCGCAGAACGCCCGGCGCGTCCGTTCACTTCGCACGGCCTCGTACTGCAGCGGCGGCCGCGGCCGGCTGGGCCTGGCCAAAGCTTCAGCCGCCATGCCCGGCATCTCCGACGTCAAACGCATGCCCGCCGCTTCGAACAACCGCCAGCAGCGCTTGCGCGCCTTGGGCGCCACCCAGCTTTCGCAGACCCAGAACGACCATGCCTGGCCGCGCGCCTGAAAGTGCACCGCCGCGCGAGCGAAGAGCTGCGCAAATTCCTTCTCGTCGCTGACCGGCGCCGTCAGAAACGCGGCGTTGAACATCTGGAACGCCACGCCGAGCGAAATAATTTCGAGCCCCGGCCACTCCCGCGTCTCGCCCGCCACGCGGTGCGCCGCCAACGCCCGGAACGACGCGCGCAGGTTTTGCTGTACGTCCATCGCGTCCAACATAGCCTCCGCCGTTCTATCGTTTTCGCGTTCAGTCGGTTGCATCACGCCGCATGCCATGATCGAATGACTGTCGAATGGTAACCCCCGCGCCCCCTGTCCGCATGAGCGATCCAGCCCAAAAGCCCACCCATGTACGCTATTGGGTCATCTTCTTCGCCATCACTTTGGCGATCATCACCTATTTCGACCGCGTCGCGCTCTCGAAGGCCGCGCCCACTATCCGCCACGATCTCAACATCGACGAACGCCACATGGGCTACATCTTTTCGGCCTTCGCCCTGTCCTACGCGCTCATGGAAATACCCGGTGGCTATCTGGGCGACCGCCTCGGCCCGCGCAGCGTGCTGATGCGCATCGTCGTGTGGTGGTCGTTCTTCACCGCCGCCATGGGCATGGCCTTCAGCTTCTCGTCACTCTACATCACGAACCTGCTCTTCGGCGCCGGCGAGGCCGGCTGCTTCCCCAATATCACCAAAGCCTTCGCCGTGTGGCTGCCGCGCGAGGAACGCGTCCGCGCCCAGGGCTTTATCTGGCTGGCAGCGCGCTGGGGCGGAGCCTTCACGCCGCTGATTGTGTACCAGTTGATGCAGCATTTCACGTGGCGATGGGTCTTCGCGTCCTTTGGACTGCTGGGCGTCGCCTGGGCCATCGCCTTCTATTTCTGGTTCCGTGACAACCCCAAAGACAACGCCAGCGTCAACCCCGCCGAGTTGGAGCTGCTCAAAGCCAACATCGTCATCGGCCATCCCAAAGTGCC
>DOZZ01000269.1:2915-3213 GCA_003517725.1 Bryobacterales bacterium
CCTACATCGCCACGCTGCTGACCATGCTGCCGCTCTTCATGGGCGGCCTGGGGTCGTTCGTCAGCGGCATGGTGGCGGCGCGGGCCGCCCGCGCCTTCGGCAGCATTACCCTTGGGCGCCGCACGGTGGCGATCGGCGGTTTTTTCGGCGCCGGCTTTCTGCTGCTGGTCGCTACACGCATGCATTCGCCGCTGGCCATGATGCTGGCCATCGGCTTTTCGAGCTTCTGCAACGATCTGGTGATGCCCAATGCGTGGGGCGCCTGCATGGACGTCGGCGGCCGCTTCGCCGGCACCCT
>DOZZ01000269.1:3466-7773 GCA_003517725.1 Bryobacterales bacterium
TCGCGCTCGATCTTCGCGCCCAGGACGAAATCGCTCTCGGTCAGGCCGTCGATCTTGTGGGTGTAGATGCTGATTTTCACGCGGCCCCAGGTCAGGTGAATGTCGGGGTGGTGTCCCTGCTCTTCGGCGATGGCCCCGACGCGCCGCACAAAATCCAGCGCCGAGACAAAATCAGGGAACTGGAAAAGCCGCTCGATATGATGCTCGTCCACCACCTTCCACCCCGGTAGCCGCGCCGCCATTTGCCGCAGTTCGGCGCCGGCCAGCCGCGGGACATCGCCTTTGCACGGAATGCACTTCTGATCCGCCAATTCCATCGCGTTCGCCTCGCTTTGAGCCTATCGTACTTAGCCCGGTTCGGAAATTCGGGCATGAGACAATGAGGGTCGTGGAAGCCCCCAAAAAGAAGATGCGCGTGCGCGTTCCGCGCGACGCGGGTATTGTCCGCTTCTTCATGAGCAAGTGGGGCAAAATCCTGCTGGCTTCGATGGCGCTGGTGGGCGTCATCGGGCTGTTTACATTTACCTATTTCTACCTGAGCTACGCGCACGTCATCGATCAAAAGCTGCGCGGCGGCCCCTTTATCAACACCTCCAAAATATACGCGGCGCCCATTTCGGTGGGCGTGGGCGACACGGTTACGCCGGCGGAGATTGAGGCCGAGCTGCGACGCGCCGGATACACCGAATCCCGCAACAACACGCTGGGCTATTACGAGCTGCGCGGCAATGAGGTGCTGATCTTCCCCGGCGCCGAATCGTACTTCGCGCAGGAAGCCGGTACCATCCAGTTCGCGGGCAACAGGATCACCAAAATTGTGTCGTTGCGCGACAACACGCCGCGCACCGAGTACAAGCTCGAACCGCAGCTGATCACGAACTTATACGACCGCAATCGCGAAAAGCGGCGCGTGGTGAAGTATGCCGATATTCCGCCGGTGCTGCTCCACGCGGTATTGTCGGCCGAGGACCGGCGCTTTTTCCAGCATGCCGGGTTCGACCCGATCGGCATCGTGCGGGCCGCGCTGGTGGACATCAAAGAACGCCGCAATAAGCAGGGCGCCTCAACCATCAGCCAGCAACTGGCGCGCGGCATGTGGCTCACCACCGACCGCAACTGGAAGCGCAAGATGGCCGAGCTCATGATCACGCTGCAGCTGGAGCAGAAGCTTTCGAAGGAAGAGATTTTCGAGCTCTACTGCAACCAGATCGACCTGGGGCGCCGCGGCAGCTTCACGATTCGAGGCTTCGGCGAAGCCTCGGAAGCGTATTTCGGCAAGGACCTGCAGCACCTGACCATCGCCGAGGCCGCGACGCTGGCCGGCATGCTGCGCGGGGCCAGTTACTATAACCCGTTCCGCCATCCGGACCGCGTGCGGGAGCGCCGCAACGTGGTGTTGCAGGAGATGCGCCAGAACGGCTACATCACGGACCGCGAGTATGCCGTGGCGGTGGATACGCCGCTCAAGATGTCGTCGGCCAGCGGCGGCTCGGGCGACGCGCCGTATTTCGTCGACATGGTCAACGACGAATTGCAGAACCGCTTCGATAACTATGATTTCCAGAGCCAGTCCTATCGCATCTACACCTCGCTCGACCCGCGCCTGCAACGCGCCGCTAATGAAGCCGTGAAGACGGGCATGGCGCAGGTGGATGAGCTGCTGGCGAAACAGAAGCGCCACAAGGGCGTTAGCTTCCCGGAAGCGCAAGTGGCGATGCTGGTGCTGGACCCGCATACGGGGCAAATTAAGGCGCTGGTGGGCGGCCGCAATTACGGGCAGAGCCAGTTGAACCACGTGCTGGCGAAACGACAGCCTGGGTCGATCTTCAAGCCGTTTGTGTACGCGGCGGCCATGAATTCGGCTCTGGGCGGATCGTCGCGCACGCTGACGCCCGCGACTACCGTGGTGGATGAGCCGACCACTTTCTGGTTCGACAACAAGCCTTATCAGCCGGGCAATTTCCAGCACGAATTTATGGGCGTGGTGACGCTGCGGCGCGCGCTGGCGCACTCCTTGAACGTCGCGACCATCAAAGTGGCCGAGATGGTGGGCTACAACAACGTGGTGAACCTGGCGCACAAGGCGGGCATTAACGAAGACGTGCGGGCCACGCCGTCGATGGCGATCGGATCATATGAGGCCACGCCGCTCGAGATGGCCGGGGCTTACACCGTCTTCGCGAATAACGGGGTCTACGTGAAACCGACTTTCCTGGACGCGGTGCGGGCCCAGGGCGGCGGCGAGATGTATTCGCACCATCCCGAAACCCACACCGTGATGGACCGCCGTTCCAACTTCCTGGTGGTAAGCATGCTTGAGGAAGTGATGCGCTCGGGCACGGCCGCGGCGGTGCGGTCGCGCGGGTTTACGGTGCCCGCCGCCGGCAAGACCGGAACTTCGCACGATGGCTGGTTCGCGGGGTTCACCTCGCAGTTGCTGTGCGTGGTGTGGGTGGGCTTCGACGACAACCGGGAGTTGAACCTGGAGGGCGCGCATTCGGCGTTGCCGATCTGGACCGAGTTCATGAAGAAGGCGCTGCAGTACCGCGAGTACCGCGACGCCCGCGAGTTCCCGCCGCCTGAAGGGGTTGTTTCAATCGACATCGACAATGACACCGGCGGGGCGGCCGTGCCCGAAACGGTCAGCCGCCGGCGCGAGTATTTCATCGCCGGGACCGAGCCGGTGGGCAATTGCCCGCTGGACCAGTGCGCGGGCCAGCCCGATACAACCAACGTCAGCGGCTGGGATACGCCTGGCGCGCGGCCCGTCCCGGATACACGCGGTATGCCGCCGGTGCGGCCCTTCGGAGAGGAGAATCGCCGTTTGGCACCGGTCCCCGAATCCGATGGCCGGACTACGTCGCAACAGGCGCCGATCCACGATATTTCCTCAGCGGGAAATACGCCCCCGGCGGAGAAGCCGCCCGCGAAGCGAGGCTTTTTCCGCAGGCTCTTTGGGGGACGGAAGCCGTAGCCGGTAATCTGTGCTTTAATAGCGGCAAAGGAGGCCGACATGGTTTCCGCCCGCTTCACCCTGATTGCCGCATTTGCGTGTGCCGCGTGGGCGGCTGATTCGCCTGCCACCGCTCCCAAACCAAACTTACGTCCCGAACAGCGCGCCGATATCTACATGGCCCGCAAGATGTACCGCGAGGCGATTGACGAGTATCGCGAGGCGCCCGACTCGGCGATCATCGCCAATAAGCTGGGCATTGCCTACCACCAGCTGCAGGACATGGGCGCGGCGCGGCGCAACTACGTGCGCGCGCTGAAGATGCAGCCGGATTATGCCGAGGCCATCAACAACCTGGGCACCACCTACTACGCGGCCAAGGATTACCGGCGGGCCATCAAGCAATACCGCAAGGCGCTGCGCTATTCGCCGCAGGCGGCTTCCATCTACAGCAACCTGGGTACGGCGTATTTTGCGCGCCGCAATTACAAGAAAGCCGCCGAGGCGTACCAGACGGCGCTGGGCCTTGATTCGGAAGTGTTTGAGCACCGCAATTCATACGGCGTGCTGCTGCAGGACCAGAACGTGGAGGAGCGCGCGAAGTTCCACTACTATCTGGCGCGTTCGTACGCCAAAGCGGGCATGACGGATCGCGCGCTACAGTATATTCGGAAGGCCCTTGAAGAGGGTTTCGGCGAACGCAAGAAATTCCTGGAGGAACCCGAATTCACGACCCTGCGCGTCAATCCCGAGTTTCAGATGCTAATGGCTTACGAGCCCCGCAAGCTGTAGCGCTGTGCGCGCTGGCCGCTCTCTGTCTGGCCGGCGGATCGTGCGCTAAAACCGGCGATGCCGCTATCCAGCAGATCGCGGTGCTTCGTTTTGAAAATTTCTCACCGGACGCGGGCGTGGATTGGCTCGGCCGCGGCTTGGCGGAAAGCGTGGCCTCGGCCATTGCGCCGAGCGCCTCGGTGCACGCGCTGAACACCGAGTCGTTGCATCGTTTCGACGCCTCGCTGGGCAAACGGATCACTTCGGTTCCGGGAATTTCGGCCGAATTGCCCAATGCGCGGCTAGCCTTCGCGACACGCGTGATCTGCGGTTATTACAATTTGCTGGCCGGCGGTCGCGTGGAAATCTCGGCGGTGGAAATGGACGCCAACACGCAGCAGACGCGCAACGTGGCGAGCGTGGCCGGGACACTGCGGCAAATGCCGCAATTGACAGTGCAGCTGGCGCAGGCTTTGGGTTATGCCGTGCAATCGCCCATGACGCGCAGCGACGCGGCTCTGCGGAGCTATGCTGAGGGAGTCGAAGCGCCCAATCCTGAAGCGGCACGCGACAAATACCAGGA
>DOZZ01000139.1:0-3655 GCA_003517725.1 Bryobacterales bacterium
CCCGCTACGGGATTCCCTAGCAGGTGCGCCAGTGCTCTATCCGTTGACCCAAGCTAGACTAATCAACTCACGGTGCCTCGCCGGGATTGATCTTGAGAAACTGGTTTACTTCGCCTCTTCTGTTTTCTGGAGGGCCTGCGCCACTAAGTGGTGGTCGCTCGACCATACAGTACAGCTAAGCTTCGGCCCGTATGAGGAGCATTTCAGGCAATTTCTTCTGGGCCACCAACTTTTCGCCGATCGAGCCGCGCTTTTGATCAATGTCTCAGGAAACACCGAGCCTCACATCGCGGCTATCTACCCTTACGGCGGAGGTCGAATACAGGGGGCTCGCCAATATCGCTTCGCCATTCCTGGCATGGCATTCTGGCTTCATGTGGGACACATTCCCACTGAACTCCGAGCAGCCTGCGCCTACCATTCAGGAATTCTGTGCCTTGCCCCAGATCTCAACGAGATGTACGTCCGCGACATGGGCTCGCTCTTAGCAAAGAACGCTCATGGGCGGTCGTAAGCGGCTGGAGCCGGGTGCCCGGTACGCGGCGGCCATAATGGTTGACGATGGAGGACTTCGAGAGTCTTTCGGAGAGACTGGCGCGCGTCACCAAGGAGTGTGAGCGTCTGCGCGAGGAAAACGCGCAACTGCGCGAACTCCTGGGCCGACAGACGACACACAGCCAAGAGCTTCTTTATGATTCGGAGCCTGGATTGGGGGCCAGTAAACCTTCTACAGTCGCTGTGCTCGACGTTACGCCACCTGCTGTAAAATATGAGCTCTCTATTCCAGAAAAGATAGCGCTGTTCCGATCTCTGTTTCGCGGGCGCGAGGATGCCTATGCCATCAGATGGGAAGGCGCTAACGGAAAAGCGGGATATTTTCCGGCCAGCATCCGCGACTGGACTGCCTTACGGTCGGCTTCAAAGTCCGAGTGGAAAAAACGAGACAAGCAAACGCGCCAACTCCTACCCCTGACCGACCAGGCTGTGCACGATCATCTGTCCGGCAAAATCACGATCGGAGTGTACCCCCTGCTGGTTAACGAAACTTGTTGGTTCCTTGCCGTCGATTTCGATCAGAAAACATGGAAACAAGACGCAGCAGCATTCGTCGAATCGTGTCGGGAATGGAACGTGCCGGCAGCTCTGGAGCGCTCCCGTTCCGGTGACGGCGCGCACGTGTGGATATTCTTCGCCTCGTCAATTGCGGCCACGTTTGCGAGACGCTTGGGCGCGGCACTCCTTACCAGGACCATGGAGCGACGCCATCAACTGGGACTGCGTTCGTATGATCGCCTCTTCCCGAATCAGGACACGATGCCTCAAGGCGGATTCGGGAATCTGATCGCCCTCCCTTTGCAGAAGATACCCCGTAAGTCCGGCAACAGCGTTTTTCTCGACGATTCTCTGGAGCCAATTGTAGATCAGTGGCAATACCTGGCAAGCATTCCCCGGATGGAGCCATTGACCGTCGAAAACCTCGTTCGCCGCGTTGAGCGAACTGGAAATGTGATTGGCGTGCGCATGAGCCTCGCCGATGAAAACTCTGTTGAAGATCCATGGCTGCTACCGCCGTCGCGTAGAACGCCGGAGAAGCCCGTCACGGGTCCGCTGCCGGCAACAGTTCGGATCGTTCGAGCCAACCTCTTGTTCATCGACAAGACGGGACTTCCGGAAGCGATGCTGAACCGCATTTACAGACTCGCGGCTTTCCAGAATCCCGAGTTCTATAAGGCGCAGGCAATGCGGTTGCCGACGTACGACAAGCCGCGCGTGATTTGCTGCGCCGAAGAATTCCCCCAGTTCCTTGCTCTGCCGCGGGGGCTCCTCGACGAGCTCTTGTTGCTGCTCAAGCAACATCGAATCACGCCGGACCTGCAGGATGAACGGTTCGCAGGCCAGAAGATTGACGTCAAGTTTGCTGGCAATCTGCGGGGTCAGCAGCCCGACGCCGTCGCGAAGATTCTGAAGCATGACGAAGGCATACTATGCGCGGGGACGGCCTTCGGAAAAACCGTGGCTGCCGCATATCTGATCGCGGCCCGAAAAACGAATACGCTCGTGCTGGTTCACCGGGCGCAGCTTCTCGATCAATGGCGCGAACGCTTAGCCGTGTTCCTTGATTTGCCGATTGACCGGATCGGCCAGATCAGCGGGGGAAAGTCGAAACGGACGGGAAACATCGATGTTGCCGTGATCCAGAGCCTGCACCGCAAGGGTGAGACGAAGGACCTGGTCTCCGAGTACGGCCATATAGTCGTTGACGAGTGCCACCACCTTTCGGCTTTCACATTTGAGCAGGTGATGAGGCAGGTGAAGGCGAAATACGTGGTCGGTTTGACGGCTACTCCTATTCGAAAAGATGGCCACCACCCGGTTATCTACATGCAGTGCGGCCCCATCCGATTCAACTTGCCTGTCCGGTCCCAGGTTGATTCGAGTCCGTTCGAGCATCGCGTAAAGCCACAATCAACGACGATCAGATGGCCCCACGAACAAGCACCCACCATTCAAGAGTTGTATGCTTTGCTGGCGTTAGACACCGACCGAAACGCGCAGATTGTGGGGGATGTGATGCAGGCGGTGGCCTGTGGAAGGTCGCCTTTGGTGCTGTCGGGACGGACCGATCATGTGGAATGGCTCGGCGCCCGGCTGCGGGAGCAGACGGAGCGGGTGTTCGTGCTGAAGGGCGGCATGGGAACAAAGCAACGGACGCAGATGGCTGGGGAATTCGCGGCCACGGAGAACTCGCCACGGGTGATCGTCGCCACCGGCAGTTATATCGGAGAAGGGTTCGACGATTCTCGCCTCGATACGCTTTTTCTCGCGATGCCAATCTCGTGGCGTGGAACGCTGCAACAATATGTCGGTAGACTTCACCGCCTTCACGACAGCAAGAAGGTGGTCGAGGTTTACGACTACGTCGACTCCTCCATTCCAATGCTGGCGCGCATGTTTGAGAAGAGGTTGCGCGGCTACAAGGCGCTTGGATACTCCGTCCACTCGTCGGCTGCAGCAGTCCCGGATGGTGAGCTGTAAGCCGAACATCCATGGATGTTGTCCGTAAGATCGGAGCAGCCGGTCTCGAGGGTAGCGGATACTTCCTTCCGGTCTTGCCTTCCATCCATAAGCAGGAAGCCTTGAAATCAACCTGAGACCACTTGATTCGAAGAAGTGCGCCCCGGCTATTGACACTATATGACTGATTGGTCATACTGTATATATGAATAAAGCACAGCTGCCACTCTCTGATCAGATGGTAGAACTGGTTGCCCGTCGTTTTCGAATGCTCGGTGAGCCGCAGCGCTTGCGAATCTTACAGACGCTGGAAAACGGCGAACGTACCGTGGGAGAAATCGTCGAGTCGCTTGCGGCGAATCAGTCCAACATTTCGAAACATTTGCAGTCTCTCTATGACGCCGGTATTGTGGGCCGCAGGCGTGAGGGCAACAGCATCTATTATTCGATTGGCGACCCGGTGGTTCTCACGCTTTGCGAGCTGGTTTGCCAGAGCGCTACCGCCGATGCCCGCACGAAGCTGGCTGAACTCGCGCCCGTAAAAGCTGCCCCTCGGGCCAAAAGGTAAGGGACATAATTCCATGCAGTTCGAACGGTTTGAGGTTCCAGGTCTCGCCCACTATTCATACCTTCTGGGTTC
>DOZZ01000139.1:3805-13821 GCA_003517725.1 Bryobacterales bacterium
GCCAGGCAACTTGCCGGAGCGACGAATGCCGAACTGTGGTTGAGCGGCCATGATCGGGGGGAAGACTTCCAGTACCGATTTGCCCACCATCACTTTCGCGACGGCGAGGAGCTGCTCATCGGTGATCTGCGCATCGTCGCGTTGCATACACCGGGCCACACGCCGGAACATCTGAGCTTTCTAATTTATGAAAAGAGCCGGTGCGGACAACCCATGGCGCTCCTTACCGGCGATTTCCTGTTTGTTGGATCTCTAGGCCGCCCAGACCTGTTGGGAGACGATGCCAAGCAGAAGCTTGCTGGAGAGCTTTACGAAAGCGTGCATGAAAAAATCGCCAGGCTGCCCGACGGCGTAGAGATCCATCCGGCCCATGGGGCGGGATCTTTATGCGGAGCGGGTATGTCGGAGCGGCCCCAGTCCACCCTCGGCTACGAGCGCTTTTGCAACGTATTTATGGCGGACCGGGAGAAGGCGGAATTCGTCGAGACAGTCTTAAAGAGCGTCCCCGAGTTTCCGGATTACTACCGGCGCATGAAGCGCATCAACTCGGAAGGTCCTCCGATTCTCGACAGCGTTCCGGGTCTGAAGGCGATCCCACCGATGGAGGTTCAGGAGGCGCTGCACCTAAACGCCGTGATCATCGACTTGCGCCGGCCTGAGGCATTCGGCGGCGCGCATATTCCAGGATCGTTCAATATCGGTTCAGGACAAAACCTTTCGATGTGGGCCGCTTGGGTGGTGCCTTACGACCATCCCATTATCCTTGCGGGTGATGACGGAACGAACATCGAAGAAGCATGTCGCGCTCTAATCCGCGTGGGATTTGATGGTATTCGCGGCTACCTGAAGGGGGGTATGAAGGCCTGGATTGAGGCGGGCCTCGATCAGGCCCATGTTCCCCAAATGGGGGTGCGTGAACTGTCCTGGCAGTTGAAGCAGAGCGACAAGCCCTTTGTACTCGATGTGCGCAGCCCCGCGGAGTGGAAGGCCGGCCATATCGAAGGCGCGGTGCACATTCCCGCGGGCAGCTTGCCGAACCATATCGACCAGATTCCCCCGGATCTGCCGGTGCATGTGGTGTGTGGGAGCGGCTACCGTTCCAGCATTGCCACGAGCGTGCTGCAGAGAGCGGGGCGCCGGGCTGTAATCAACGTAGACGGTGGCATGGGAGCGTGGAACGCGCAACATCTTCCCACAACCCGAGAGGAATGACCCTGGCGCAAGGGCTGGCATTTCTATTCGCGCTGGTCATTGGCCTGTCGCCAGGGGCGCTCGGCAGTGGCGGGTCAATTGTCACCCTGCCGGTGCTGGTCTACGTCGCCGACATAAACCCGAAATCAGCTGTCGGCATGTCCATGGCGATTGTAGGGGCGACCAGCCTGGTGGCCGCATTTCTGCACTGGCGACAGGGCAGATTCCATAACAAGGCCGCTCTGCTACTAGGCATAACGGGCATGGGAGGAGCATACCTGGGCTTTGTTTTCACGCATTTGGTCTCGTCGTCGGCTTTGCTGTTGATGTTCGCGGCGATCATGCTCATTGTCGGCTTGATCATGTTGCGTGGCGGCTTCCAAGGGCTTACTCCGGGACAGTGCCGCCCATTGAAATGCGCGGTGGCCGGGGCGGCGGTAGGCGTACTCACGGGATTCTTGGGAGTCGGCGGCGGTTTTTTGATCGTACCCGCGCTGGTGCTCTTTGCCGGGCTGGACACCAAAAAGGCCGTGGGCACTTCGCTAGGGATTATTGCTCTGAACTCTTTCGCGGGTCTCTTTGGGCAACTCCGCTATGCTCCGGTTGATTGGCGCACGACGGCGGAGTTCACCTTTCTGGCGCTCGGAGGCATGGTGATGGGCTTCGCACTTTCCAACCGGGCTTCGGAACCCGCCCTCCGCAAAGCTTTCGCCGTATTGCTGCTGATCATCGCGGTGACCGTAGCGGGAATGGTTCTGTTCCGAGCGTGATTCCGATTTCAGCGTCTTGGAACAGTGGCAAGGGAGAGGGTCAATGGCACCAAAGTACCTATGGAGAAATATTCTATGGCAATGACGAGAACACCGTTCATTGCGGTCTTGCTTACTTTACCGATGTGGGCGCAAGATCCCTTGTCGCTGAAGGATGCGGTTCATCTGGCGTTGAAGCAAAACAAGTCGATTCAGGCCTCTGGCGCCGCTAGCAAAGCCGCTGAATCGCGCATGACGGGGGCACGGAGTGGCAGCTTGCCGAAGATAAACTACTCCGAGTCGTGGACCCGCAGCGATAATCCCGTGTTTGTGTTTTCTTCGTTGCTGACGCAGCGTCAGTTCGGTGAGCAGAACTTTCAAATTAATGCTTTGAACCGACCCGGCTTTCTCAATAACTTTCAATCGCAACTCACCGTGGATCAATCGCTTTTTGACGCCGGCGCGACGAAGCATGCGATCCGGTCAGCGGAACTGGCCGCCGACATTAGCAGCGAGGAGGTCCGACGGACTCAAATGGAAATGATCGCGGGCACGATCCGGGCCTACTACGACGCCCTGCTGGCGAAGGAACAAATCGTCGCCACAAACCAGGCGCAGAGGTCGTCGGAGGCTGACCTCGTTCGGGCTCAAAATGTTCGCTCGGCTGGAATGTCGACCGATGTCGATGTCCTTTCGATTCGGGTTCAGCTTTCCGCCATTCGCGAGCAAGAGATCCGGCGTAACGCAGATCTCGATATCGCGCGCGCGACTCTCAACGATGTGCTGGGCCTGCCGCTCGATACTCCCCACACCTTGACGACTTCACTCGCGCCTTTGACATTGCCGGGCGAAGCGCTGGCGCAATATGAAGCCAGTGCGCTCACCGAGAGGCCCGAGTCCCGGCAAGCAAAGCTGGCAACTAGCTTGGCTGAAACTCAAGTGGCGCTGGCCCACGGTAGCTTGTTGCCCCAGGTGGGAGCTCGTGCTGTTTTTGAAGCCGACCGGCAGCGCTTCTACGCTCAGGGCGGAGCAGACTGGCTGGTGTCGATCGGGCTACGCTGGAACCTGTTTAATGGGTTCAGCGACAAGGCGCATGTGGAGGAAACCAAGTTCGCGCTGCAGCGCAGCCGGGCAGAGCAAGACCGTGCGGGTTCAACCATCCGTCTCCAGGTCAGGCGCATGTACGCGGATCTGCAAGCCGCCCAGCAGCGTATAGAGGTAACCAACGCCTCTGTCAACGAAGCCGAAGAAAGCCTTCGCATCACCCAAAACCGCTATGAAGCAGGCTTCGGCAATGTCACGGATTTGCTTCGTACTGAGACTGCCGTGCTCGAGGCCCGTACGCGCCATCTTGCGGCGATCCATGACCAACGGGTCGCGGCCGCAATGCTGGAATTTGCCGCCGGCACACTTACCGCGGACTCAGAAGTTCTGAACGAGGGAACGCGATGACAAACAGCAGGTGGCTCCTGATTCCGCTCGCAATCTGGCTTGCTGGTTGCGGTGGCACGTCTAAGGAGAAGCCCGTCGACCCTACCCCTCCCATAGTCGTATCTGTTGTCACTGCCAGTGCAGAAACCTGGCCGTCGATTTACGAAGCGACTGGCACCGTCCGCGCCCGCACCTCCGCCGTCATTTCGTCGCAGTTGATGGGCTACGTGCGCGAAGTAAAGGTCACGACTGGCGATCACGTGCGCGCAGGGCAACTTCTAGTAACGCTCGACACTCGTGATCTGGATGCGAATGCGCGGCGTGTTGAAGCCGCTCGCGAGGAAGTCCGCACTTCATTGCCCGAAGCCGATAGCGCCGTCGGCGTAGCGAAAGCCAATCTCGATCTGGCGCAAAGCACCTTTCACCGCATGCAAGAGTTGTTTCAGAAGACATCGATCTCCAATCAGGAGTTTGATGAGGCATCAGCCAAACTCAAGGCGGCGCAAGCGGCCTATGAGATGGCGCGAGCGCGACGCACCCAACTCGATTCAAAGCTCGCTCAGTCTGAGCAGGAAGTGCGCGCGGCGGACATCACGCGCAGCTATGGCCGCATGTCAGCTCCCTTCTCTGGCGTTGTTACGGCCAAGGCGGTTGAGCCTGGCACTCTTGCGATGCAGGGCACGCCCCTGCTCACCGTTGAGCGCGATGGCGCCTTCCGGCTTGAGGCGGCAGTGGAAGAATCGCGGCTGTCGGCGATCAAAGTGGGCCAGCCGGTAAGCGTCAGTTTGGAAGGCGTGGATCATGTTGTCGGCGCCCGCGTCTCTGAGATAGTTCCGGCTGTAGATGCGGCGTCGAGGTCATACGTGGTCAAGGTCGATCTCCCGGCGTTACCCGCGATCCGCTCAGGCGTTTTCGGGCGCGTGGCATTCCGGTTGGGAAACCGTTCGGTGCTGGCCATCCCTGCACGTGCCGTCAGTGAGCACGGACAATTGCAGTCGATAATGATTGCGGAGAACGGCGTCGCCCACACCCGGTTGATCACGGAGGGTCAAAAGCTGAACGATCGCACGGAGGTCCTCTCCGGCCTGGCGGCCGGCGAGAGGGTGATCTTCCCAGTTCCTCAGGGGCTTTCCGACGGCGCGCGGGTCGAGGTCAGGCGGTGACCAGCGAACGAAAACTCGGCCCCGCCGGCAAGTTCGCCCAGATCTGGATTGGCTCAAAGCTGACGCCGCTGGTGGTAGCCGGTTCACTGCTTCTGGGCGCGTTCGCGGTCTGGAAACTACCGCGCGAGGAAGAGCCGCAGATCATCGTTCCGGTAGTGGATGTATTTGTCCAGATGCCCGGTTCATCCGCTCGCGAAGTAGAAGAGCGCGTCACCAAGCCGATGGAGAAGCTATTGTGGGAAATCCCCGGCGTCGAGTACATTTACTCCACTTCCAGCCCCGGCAGCGCAACGGTCATCGTCCGGTTCCTGGTTGGACAGGACGAAGAAAGAAGCATTGCGCGTTTGAATCAGAAGCTGAACGCGAACCTGGACCTGGTTCCACCCGGTGCGTCGCCACCGCTGGTGAAGCCCCGCTCGATCGACGACGTTCCGATTCTCGCACTCACGTTTTGGAGCAAACGATACGGCGATTATGAGTTGCGGCGCATCGCTGCCCAGGTGGACGACGCGATTAAGCAAACGCCCGACGTCTCGGCTGTCACGCTGATCGGCGGCCAACGCCGCGAGATCGGGATCGTCCTGGATCGAGGCCGCCTGAGCGCTTATAATCTCTCGCCGTTGCAGGTGGTAACGGCGCTCGGACTATCCAACCGGCGCCAGCCGTCGGGACAATTCGCGAGCGGCAATCGTCAGATGATTCTTGAGACCGGTCAATTTCTGCGCACCTCCGAGGACGTTGGCGGCGTAGTAGTCGGTGTTGCCAGCGAGAAGCCAATCTTCGTGCGTGACATTGCCCAGGTGACCGACGGCGGTGAAGAGCCGGCGCAGTACGTTCGTTTTTCGAACGGCAAAGGTTTCCAGCCGGCGGTCACGATCGCGGTTTCCAAACGCAAAGGAACTAACGCTGTCACCGTCGGAGAAGACGTCCTGCGCCGCTTAGAGCCACTGCGAGGCAGCGTTATTCCATCGGACGTCGAAGTGACCATAACGCGGGATTACGGCGAAACGGCGAGAGACAAATCGAACGAACTGCTCTTCCACATGTTGATCGCGGTCGTATCCGTCAGTTTACTGGTGGCAATTACGTTAGGCCTGCGCGAATCGTTGATCGTATTCACCGCGATTCCGGTGACGCTCGCCCTGACGCTGACGGTCTTCTTCCTGTACGGTTACACGCTGAACCGCATCACGCTGTTCGCGTTGATCTTTTCCATCGGCATTTTAGTCGATGATGCCATCGTGGTAGTCGAAAACATCGTGCGTCATTGGCGAATACCGGCGAACCACGGCAGGCCGCCCTTCGAGGTCGCCATCGATGCGGTGGATGAGGTTGGAAATCCCACTATCCTGGCCACCCTCGCCGTCGTCGCGGCAATCTTGCCAATGGCTTTCGTCGGCGGCTTGATGGGACCTTATATGCGGCCTATTCCGATCGGCGCCAGCGCGGCGATGGTCTTCTCCCTGCTGGTGGCTTTCATTGTGACGCCGTGGGCCGCAGTGCGAATCTTGAAACCCGGCGGACATCACGAGGGTGAACGGGAGGACTTTGTAACGCGGCTCTACCGCCGGTTCATGGGAGGTCTTCTGCACCGGCCCGCTCTGAGGTGGGGCTTCGTGGGCGGCGTCGTGATCCTGCTGCTTGCCTCCGTCTCGTTGTTCTATTTCGGCTTCGTCAAAGTCAAAATGCTGCCGTTCGATAACAAAAGCGAATTCCAGGTGATTGTCGACATGCCCAATGGCGCCACGCTGGAAGAGACGGCGCGGGTGACGCAACTGCTCGCCGAAGAAACCCAAAACCAGCGCGAGGTGGTAAATGTCCAGACCTATGTGGGAACCTCTGCCCCATACAACTTCAACGGACTGGTGCGTCACTACTACATGCGCCGTGGTCCGAATGTGGCCGACATTCAGGTGAATCTGCTGCCGAAAGGAGATCGCAAACTCCAGAGCCACGACATCGCCAAACTCGTACGGCAGCGCATCGACCCCATCGCGGTCCGTTATGGAGCGCGCATAAAGGTGGCGGAAGTCCCTCCCGGCCCTCCGGTGCTGGAAACCCTCGTTGCTGAAGTCTACGGCCCCAGCATGGACCGGCGGACTGCACTGGCGAGGCAGATTCGCAATCTGTTTCAACAAACCAAGGGCGTCGTTGACGTGGATTGGTACGTGGAAGACGATCAGACCAAGGCGCACATCCTGGTAGACGAAGAGAAGTCCGCGCTCAACGGCATCTCGGAAGACGACATTGCGCGCGCCGTGCAGGTGGCATCAGCCGGTCAATCCGCCGGCCTGCTGCACCAAGACGCCGAGAAAGAGGATGTTCCCTTGATAGTGCGGCTAGACCGTGCCAGCCGGTCCGATCTCGAACAGATGCGGGCTTTAAAGATCGGCGGGCGCGGCGGACGCCAGGTTTCTCTTGGCGAACTGGTTCGCGTCGAGAATTCAATTGAAGATAAGAGCATTTATCACAAGAACCTGATGCCCGTGACTTACGTGACCGCGGACATCGCAGGCGAGATCGAGAGCCCGGTCTACGCGGTCCTCAAACTAGGACCGGATATCGACAAGATCAAAATCCCGGAAGGATATCAGATTGAGCAGCACATGGCCGCACTACCTTCCAATGCGGAACGCTACTCGATGAAGTGGGATGGCGAGTGGCACATCACCTATGAGGTCTTCCGCGACCTCGGCATAGCCTTCGCGGCTGTGCTGATCCTGATTTACGGCCTGGTCGTCGGATGGTTCCAGTCGTTTCTGACTCCGCTTATCATCATGGCGGCGATCCCGTTCTCATTGGTGGGAATCCTGCCCGCCCACGGAATCATGCACGCCTTCTTCACGGCGACCTCAATGATTGGATTCATCGCCGGGGCCGGTATCGTGGTCCGCAACTCGATCATCCTCGTAGATTTCATCGAACTCCGCCTGTCCGAAGGCATGCCGCTTGACGAAGCGGTGATTGATGCCGGAGCGGTGCGCTTCCGCCCGATGATGTTGACCGCCGCGGCCGTGGTGGCCGGTTCGTCCGTGATTTTGTTCGATCCGATATTTCAAGGACTGGCGATTGCGCTGATGGCTGGCGAAATCGCGTCGTTGCTTCTATCACGCATGACTGTTCCTGTTTTGTTCTACCTGTTTCACAAAGGAAAGAGGACAACTGTATGACTGTCGACCGTTCTTTGCGCTTAATTGCCGGCGCGTTTGTGTTGTTGACACTCGCGCTCGGTTACTGGGCGAGTCCGTATTGGTATCTACTTACGGCATTCGTTGGGTTCAACCTGTTTCAATCGGCCTTTACCAATTGGTGTCCGATGATGACAATTCTTCGGAAGCTTGGAGTCCGCGCTAAATGACCCGGATTCCCGTTCGAATCGTGGTAACCGCGTGCCTTCTTACCGGCGTGTCGGTTTGGCACCTTCGCTCTTCCGATAATGTGAAGCGGGTAAGGCTCCTTCACATCGCTGATACTCACGCCCAGCTTGACACCCATTGGGAGTATCTGCCAGAAGATCCGGCCAGGCTGCACCAGATGGGCGGGTATGCGCGAATTCGCACTGCCCTCGACGAACGCCGGGCAGCAGCGCCGGGCGCGGTTTTCACAGTAGACGGCGGCGACACCTTTCAAGGTTCCGCAATGGCGGCATGGACGAAAGGAGAGGCCGTTGTTGCACCGTTCAATGCTTTGCAAGTGGATGTTGGAACGCCCGGCAATTGGGAAAGCGTTTATGGTCCTGCAATTTTTCGGAGACTTATGGCGGAGCTATCCGAAAAAGTTATCTGCTTTAACTTCCACGAAAAGAGCACAGGCAAACGCCTCTTTGCACCGGCAGCAGTGCTTGAGAAAGGCGGCGTGAAAATTGCCTTCGTCGGCCTTACAGACCCAAGCACCACGACGCGCCAGGCCCCGGCGGAAGTGGAGGGACTGGACTCAACGCGAATCGACGGCCTTCGGCAGTTTGTTCAAGACCTCAAGAAGAAGGAAAAGCCGGATTTGGTGGTGCTCGTCGATCACACTGGCCTGGCGCCCTCCGTGCAATTCGCTCGGAACATCCCCGAGTTTGATGTCGTCCTGAGCGGCCACACCCATGAGCGCGTGTACAAACCGATCCTTGTAGGCAAGACAATCGTCGTGGAGCCGGGTTCAATGGGGTCCTTCATCGGCCAACTGGATTTAACCATCGCGGATGGAAAAATCAACAGCTACCAATACCAATTGATCGGCGTCGAGGCGTCCCGGTTCAAAGAGAATCGTGACCTCAAAAGTATGATTGAACACAGCGAAGCGCCATTCGCGGAGCGTCTGCACGAAGTGGTGGGCCAAACTACAGAGCCGCTACTGCGCTATGACGTTCTCGAAAGTTCAATGGACAACGTGATCGCGGATGCTGTTCGGGAAGCTGCGCACAGCGATATCGGCTTCACGAACGGCTTTCGGTTTTCGCCGCCGGTTGCCGTCGGGCCGATTACAGAGGCCGACCTTTGGAACATGTTGCCTCTCGACGCACGACTCAAATCGGGTAAAGCAACTGGCCAGCAACTTCACAAATACCTGGAGAATGAAATGGAACTGGTGTTCTCGAAAGATCCTTTCACGCTGTCCGGAGGATGGGGACCGAGGCCTTCTGGCATGACTGTCCTGTTTGCAGCGCACGCATCTCCTTCCCAGCGCTTGAAAGCGGTGAAGATTGGAGAAGCTGACCTTGATTTGAATCATGTTTACACCATAGGCGGTTGCGAACGGGACGGCGAGCCGATGGATGTGATCTGCCGTCTGCAGGGAGTTCAGGATGCTACCTATATTCCGGGCAGTATTCACACCGTTCTGAAATCCTATTTGAAGGCCCATTCACCGATTACGCCTAGACGCGAAGGCCGGGTGCGCGCGACGGATCTGCCGCCCGTGGTGTGGTCGCAATACGGAACACTCCAAAAGCTCTGGAAAATCCCCGGCGATGCGGCAGGGGTAGCCGTGTCTGGACACCGCAACTGACTGCCTTTATTTGGCCGTTTCTTCCATAATCGCCTTCACGGCCGATTCCACCTCGAGTGCAATCGGTTCCAGTTCGGCTCCTCCGAACAACTTTGCAAGTTGCGAAGGCAGAACGGTCGAAAGTTTGTTTCGCCCTTTCGAACCGTAGACCGAAATTCTACTGGCAAAAGACTGGAAAAACCGCTGTTCAGTTCGAGGTGAGGATTCCGGGGAAGCTGAACGCACATTCCGGAGGGAATCCGAACGGCCCATTCCGGGATGAACCCGAACACCATCGGAGCGTAGCGAGGCTGGCTGCGGATTGTGCAAGAAGTGTTCGGCTTCGTCAAGAGAAACCTGTCAGGAGCGAAGCGGAGGAAGGATGCGGATTCCGGCGCAGAAGGCGAACACTGATTCCGAAGGGAATGCGAACGGCATTCCGGGCCGAAGGCGAACAGTTCTCGGAGCGTAGCGACGCTGGCACCTCGATTGTGCAGGAAGTGTTCGG
>DOZZ01000139.1:14012-17522 GCA_003517725.1 Bryobacterales bacterium
TTGCCCCGCCTCAGCACACAGAGTCCCCGAGCGCGATCAGCGCTCCGAATATCGTTCCGGCCCGGCGGAGCGATCTGGCTGAGCTTGCTTACGCCGGCTGACAGCAGGCTTCTACTAGTCCGACTTTCGTGCCGCGAACGACATGATGAGACGGAAGGTAGATCCCTTCATTCCCGCCGAGCGGTCACAGTCGCGTTCGCCGTTTGAACCAAAATCTTCTCCTGGTCTTTTTCCGTCGAATCGCTTCTTAGCTTTATTTGGATCTGGTACATCACGCCGTTCTGCTCCCACCACAAGTTTGCTGGTGCACAAGAGCCTCCGCACGAAACAGGCCTGAACATCCCAGTACGACCGGCGGACAGTGCGACCCGGCGTGTATTCGGCAGATTTTGGAAGATACGCATCGAACCGCCAAAACCGGCTGCAAGAGTTGCATCGACTCCAATTTCAGAGAAGTAGAGCGATATGAAATATCCGTCGTCCGACACCTCGCCCGAAGCCAACTTGATGTCTCTCTCGGGAATGGCAACTTGGAGGGCAGCAAGATTGGAATCCGGGTTTGGGATTGGATCTGTTCGAGTGCGGGCCTAAAGACCGGAGCGGGTCCCTTCGCCTGGCCCATTACAGAATTCAATCCGAAATCAGTGAAGAGGAACACAACCAGCGCGACTACGGGCGCTCCCTTCATGATGCGTAGTCCCGCAGACTCCCGATACGCAGGCATAAACCACATTTTAGGCTCAGCTCAATGTGGCCCGCCAGACCGCCCCGCCGTCCTTATGCGTTCGACTTCGGCCGATTCTTTCGCATCGAATCACCACGCATCTCAAGGCGGTGAGCGTTATGAACCAGCCGGTCGAGGATGCCATCAGCCACGGTCGGATCGCCGATCTGTTCATGCCACCGAGTCACGGGCAACTGCGATGTGAGAACCAGCGAGCGGACCTGATAACGGTCCATTGCGCTACACCGGTTCCGTGAATCTCGTCGCCGCGGTCCACCAGCAAGCAACTGTCCTTGTGCTGAGTGCGGATCTGCTGGATCAGAGTGGCGAGATTTCCGCCTGGCGCCATTTTTCGCCGTGTTAAACCAGAACGGCAGAGTGAACCCGATCCCGATCCTGCGAGGAGCCATCCAAATGGCTTCCGGCATAGCCATTGGACCACCGCGCAGTCCACAAGTGCCGGCCACCCCTCAAGAAATGGAAGCATGATTTGGCGGGAGCTCATGCGGCTTTGACCGGACGGTTGCAGTGAACCCGCTGAGTGAGTCTGCATTAAGCAAGTCACCATCCCAACGCGGGCTGGGCAAAAACGTCATGCAAGGCCAATGACAGCGCGCCCTGGAGAAAGAGCGGCTCAGGCGCCATGCGTGCCGGCAGGATGTGAATCGGGATCTGCGACGGAGCAAACTCGGTCTCTACAAAGGGCCGGAGTTGATCCCAACTTTCCATGATGCGGCCGGCCACTACAATGACTTGAGGGTTCAACGCAAGAACGATGTTCGAGATGCCGATGGCGAGATAACGCGCAGTCTGCCGTAAGGCTTTTATGGCGCTTTTCTCTCCGTTCAAGGAAGCCGCGATCACCCGCTCAACAGACTCCTCCGAGAACGACGCCGACGGACGGAAGCGCCGCCAGGTGGCCCTGTCGCAGACGTAAAGTTCCCAGCAGCCCCGGCGGCCACACCTGCATTTTGGGCCATCAGGGTCGACAATCATGTGGCCGAACTCGGCAACAAAGCGCGCGTCGTGGCCGCGATAGAGTTCGCCGTTGAGAATCAATCCCGCGCCTACCCCAATGTCGCCGATCTCCAGGAACACGAAGTCCTTCACCCCGCCCATGTCGACTTGCCGCAAACGCATGTCCGCCAGCGCGCCCAGGTTGCAGTCATTGTCAATCTCAATTTTCACGCCGGTTTGCTGTTCCAGTTCCTGGCGTAAGGGAAATTCGGCGTAATCGGGCAGGGCGGGTATCCAGAGAACCTCTCCGGTATGAGCGTTGACCAGACCCGGGACGCTTACACCGATCCGGCCAAAGTCCTTTTTCGATCCCATGCCTATTTCAGCCTTCAATTGGCGCACGGCGGAAGCGATCTGCGTTACGGCGTCCTTGGGGTGCGCCGGCGTCTTGAACTGAAGCACCTTTTGTGGCCGCGCCGTGAGCCCGGAGCACGCCACGGACGTCGTGATAGGCCGGATGCTTACGGCCGCCACGCGGTAAGTATCGTCACGCAGGGAGAGCAGGTACGGCACGCGACCCCGCCCGTTGGGCGTCGCCCGTTCCTCCCGGACCAGCCGAGTTTCGATTAAGTCATCCACGATGCTGGAGATGTTACTTCTAAAAATACCTGTCTTCTCCGAGAGGGCCGCCCGTGAGAGGGGCTCGTGGAGACGAATCAGACTGAGAACGATGGAGCGGTTGACATCACGCACGCTGGAGGGGTTGGCCGTTCGGAAATGAGTAATTTGTTCTGACTCGCTCTTTTTCATTGACAGGCTCTACTTTTCGGGATTATCTTATCTTAGCTTGAGTCGAAACTTAGCTTGAGTCGAAACTTAACGAGGTTTACCCGTGTCCCACGATGGATTGTCCCGACGCTA
Organism: Bryobacterales bacterium; assembly: GCA_003517725.1. Lineage (GTDB taxonomy): Bacteria > Acidobacteriota > Terriglobia > Bryobacterales > Bryobacteraceae > DOZZ01. The sequence goes on from DOZZ01000139.1 coordinate 16,615, forward strand.
TTTTTTCTTCGGGTCTTTGCTGGCCGGCGCCGTCCCGGCGGCGGGATTCGGCACCACGCCGTCCCTGAAAGCGCTGGGCTACAAATCGCCCAACGAGAAATTGAATATTGCTTCGATCGGCGCCGGGGGCAAGGCCGCCAGCGACATCCGCGCCTGCGCCCAGACCGAAAACATCGTGGCGCTCTGCGACGTGGACGATGTCCGCGCCGCCAAGATTTACGAGACCTACCCGAACGTTCCCAAGTACCGCGATTTTCGCAAGATGCTCGACAAGGAAAACAAGAACGTCGATGCCGTGATTGTCACCATTCCCGACTTCATGCACGCCACCTGCGCCACCTGGGCCATGGAGCGGGGCAAACATGTCTATGTTCAGAAGCCGCTGGCGCATACCATCTGGGAGTGCCGCGAACTGGCCAATACCGCGGCCAAGTACAAAGTAGCCACGCAAATGGGCAACCAAGGCTATTCGAACGAGGGCACGCGCCAATGCGCCGAGATGATCTGGGACGGCGAGATCGGCAACGTGGCCGAGGTGCACGCCTGGACCAATCGCCCGGTTTGGCCGCAAGGCCTGCCGGATCTGCCGCCGCCTTCGCCGGTACCGTCCACGCTCGATTGGGACCTGTGGCTGGGTATCGCGGAGAACCGCCCGTACAGCGATCAATATATGCCCTCCATATGGCGCGGCTTCTTCGACTTCGGGTGCGGCGCGCTGGGCGACATGGCCTGCCACATTCTGGGCGCGCCTAACATGGCGCTGCGTCTGGGCGCCCCCAGCAGTGTCGAGTGCGTCCATCAGGAAGGCAAGAGCAAGTATTACTACCCGGCGAAATCCGTGATCCGCTTCGATTTTCCGGCGCGCGGCGCGATGCCGCCGGTCAAGATCTTCTGGCACGACGGGCTTA
>DOZZ01000139.1:17585-21104 GCA_003517725.1 Bryobacterales bacterium
GTATTCACGCAAGATTATTTCGATGCGCCTCCGCCGCCACCTCGGACCCAATCCGCCGCGCCTCTGCCGGCCGACGCCTACGCGCGCATTGACGCCTTGGCCAGCCGCCGCATTGCGGAAGGCAGCAACGGAAGCCTCTTCGTCGGCGATAAGGGCATGATCACCACGGGCACCTACGGCGAGAACACGCGCCTGCTGCCGCTCGAAAAAATGCGCGGCTACGAATTCCCGCGCGAATTCCTGACCCGCTCGCCGGGCCACTACCGCGATTGGATCCGTTCCTGCAAAGGCGGCGACCCGTCATGTTCCAACTTCAACGTCGCCGCGCCTTTCACCGAATGGATCACGCTCGGCGTGCTGGCCCTGCGCTTTGAAGGCAAACTCGATTGGGACAGCAAAAACATGCGCATCACCAATCACGAGGAGGCCAACCGCTACCTGCGGCCTTCGCCGCGCAAAGGCTGGAGTATCTCGTAGCCGTCCCGGCCCCGCGTTGTATGCGGTCTGGCGCGTCCGTCGCCGCGGGGCCTTGCCCCGAACCAGTTTTGCTTGATTCGAGGCTTAAAATCGATTATTTTTAGTATTGATACACAACGAAATAAAAGATGGCGCCCTCCCAGGCAAACTCCCCCTTTGCATTCTTCCCTTGAAGTCCTTCGCCGTGTCGATGCCGGCCGTGCGAAGGCGGTGTTGTTCGACTTTGATGGAACACTTTCACTGATCCGCGCCGGTGGGGTGAACGTGATGGCAGCCAACAACGACGGTCAGATTTTTGTGTGCGGGAACGGCGGCAGCGCGGCCATCGCTTCTCACTTCGCAACGGACATGCTGAAGGGCGCCAGTTGGAATCGCCACAGCGATTCCGGATTATGGCGCTGACCGATTCGCTTTCCACCATCACGGCCTATGCCAACGATGTCAGCTACGATGCCATCTTCTCCGAGACTTTGAAGAACTTCGCGCGGCCGGGCGACCTGCTCATCGCCATTAGCGGCTCCGGAAACTCGCCGAACGTTCTGCTGGCGGCCGATGCGGCGCATGCAGCCGGCTGCAGGACCATCACTCTGACAGGCCGGGACGGTGGGCGGCTGGCGGCCCGAGCCAAGTTGAACATTCTGGCGCCGGATCGGCACATGGGGCGGATCGAGGATGTTCACATGATCGTCTGCCACATGATTGCGTACAGCTTTATGGAGCTCGAAGGTGCTGCCGCCAGGCAACTTACCGCGAAAGATGAAGTAACGCGCGTTAGCCGATCTTTCGGTTCCGGAACCGGCTTCTGCATCCGGAAAGCCATTTCATACTGCTCGATACGGGCCGCGGTCTCGGATCGCCGAATTCACCAGCGGAAATGCGGTTGAGTTCCCGCAGTGCGTCCAGATAGGTGCGGCGATTTTCGGTCGTGAAGCCGGAACCCCAGAGCCTGTCAGGCGGGATTGTTCACCAGCAGATGCACACTCCACCTACACGACATCCACCGGCCTCCTTAGTTGATCAACGCTTGCGCTCAGAACTGGAATCGGAGCGAAAGCATGATCACGCGCGGGTCGTTGCTGGGCGTCGAGTAATTGGCAATGGCGCCAAAGGTCCCGCTGAAAGCGTTGGTGTCGGGACCGTTGAACCATTGCGGCGTATTCGTAGCGTTGATGAAGTCGGCTCGGAACATCAGGGAATACCGCTCCTTGATCGTCGTTGCCTTCGCCACCGAGAGGTCCAGGCTGTCGATCCCGGGTCTGCGAACGCTGTTCAGATAAGGCGACCACCCCACCAGTTGGAACGGCTGCAGAGCCATCCATGCCGGCTGCGCGTCGGCCCCACAGTTCGTGGTGGTCCCGTTTGCCAGCCGCGTGCAGGTATTGAACCAATGGTTCAGCGTGGGGCTCGCAATGGACGCCGGGTGGCCCGTTGGCGCGACTCCCGAGGGGGAATTGATCGGCATGCCCTGCTGCAGCCGTGCCGTGGCGCTGATGGACCAGCCTCCGAGCAGCCGTTCGGTCAGCGGGCCGGCGCTGGAGCCGAAGTGTTTACCTCGGCCAAAGGGAAGATACCAGACCGAGCTCAACTTGAGTTGCTGCGGCACGTCGAAGGGAGAAATCACCGGGGCCAGTTGCGAGTCGGTCGGGTTGAGGTACGACAGCGCCTGCATGGTTTTTTCCCACGTATAAGCCACGCTGAAGTCCAAACCCGCCGAGAGACGCTTGATCAGTTCCAACTGGAGGCTGTTGTACTTCGACCATCCAACGGGCGTAAACAGATCAGTAATGCCGCCGAACTGCGGGTAGGGCAGCAACAACTGCTGCTGCTGAATCGTGGGCGCACCCAGGAAAGTCCCTTGCATCAGACTGCGATAAGGTGAATTGGCCGCCACGTTTAAAAACGGATTCGGAACACTAGCCGTCAATGCGGCTGCCCCTTGTTGCAGGGCCGCCAGCGGCAGGTAATTCAGCTGCTGGTTCACCGGCAGGCGCGCGGAGCGGCTGCCGACATAGGCGGCGCTGACCAGCCAGTTTGCGCCGAACCGGCGCTGAATTTCGAACGAGTACTGCTGGGTTCGCGGAATGTTCATCTGCGGGTCCGCGAAAGCAATCCCCTGTCCAATGCTGGTGGCTAATCCACCGACGCTGCCGACCGGCGACAGCACGCCCTGGGGAAACGGATTGGTCAGAGTGTTGTACGGAATGCCGGTCTGGACCGATGTCAGCATACTGGTCGTCTGGCTGAATCCGGGAGCCGCGCCAGGGTTATCCATCGCCTGCCCGTATACCATCCCGTAGCCACCGCGCAGTACGGTTGAGTCTCCCAGCCGATAGGCAAAACCGACGCGCGGGCCGAAGTTATTATAGTGAGGGTCGAAGATGCCGCGCGGTGTATCCCGTGTGCCGGCGAACAGCAACCCGCCATTCAGGTTCATCCCGGGCACCTGCAACGGGCTGGCGCACGTGGCGCAAAAGCCCCGAGTCAAAGCATTGAAGCGATCCGACAACGGCCCCAGATAGTCCCACCGCAGACCAAGGTTCAAGGTTAGCCGGTTGGAGACATGGATGTCGTCCTGCACAAAGACCGACCACAGGTGCTCCATCAGCGCGGGGTCGCTCTGTCGCTGGATAAATCCGCCGGCCGCGTCCCCCAGCAGAAAGTCCGCGACCGAGTTGCCGGTGGCGCCGCTCTGGTGCAGCGGGTCGGCGGTGGTGAAGTTTCCGGAAAAGTTGAAGTACCCCGCCGAATACCCCGGCGATATCACATTCTCCGCAATCTCCATGTTCTGGAAGCCGGCTTTGATGTTGTGCCGGTTGAAGGTCTTGGCCAGCACCAGTTCCGTCGAGTAAGTCAAATCGGAGGGCGTGACCCCTTCCGGATTGGACCCCGCGCCTTCATACCCATTCCAGGTGAACTTCGGGAACCACGGCGAGGCCTGAGTTACAAACTGCGGAGAGAACCCCAGTCCGCTCACATTGAAGCCTTGGCTGATGGTGCTGCCGGAGGTGGACGTGAAATGGTCCATCCCGGTGCGAAACTCCA
>DOZZ01000139.1:21165-26079 GCA_003517725.1 Bryobacterales bacterium
CCGTTGTACTCGGGAAAGTTGTCCACGAATTTTCTTGAGGCGCCCGTGTTTACCAAGTTCCCCAGGCCGGTACGCGCATTACCGACCGCATTGGGCGCCGGAAGATAGCCCAGAACGCTCTTGGCCACCGGATTGATCCGATCCGCCGGAATCACGTTTCCCGGGAAGGCCTGCCGCACGCAGGACCCCCCGCTGCACACGGTCGTCAGAGGGTCATAAATAGTCTGGAGCGCGCCGCCGCTGGTGAACACGTGGGAAAAGTCCCCGGCGGCCATTGCCGCGGTAGGGATCGAGGTGACAAACGGGTCCGGCTGCACCTGCTTGATTTGTTGGAACGCAAAAAACGCCAACAGCTTGTTCTTGATGATCGGGCCGCCCACGCTGCCGCCATACATATTGATGTGCCACGGGATCCTTGGAATGCCGTTCCGGTTATTGCCCCAGCTATTGGCGTTCAGGTGCGTGTTCTGAAGGTATTCGTACGCATCGCCGTGATATTCGTTGGTGCCGCTACGGGTGATGGTGTTGACCACGCCGCCCGTGCTCCAGCCGTACTGGGCGTCATACATGGTGGCCTGCACGGCGATCTCTTGCACGGCATCGGAAATAGGGTTGAAACCGATACCCACTCCATGCGTGTTGCTGGAAACGCCATCCACCAGCACCAGGTTTCCGCTGGTCTGGCCGTTTTGTCCGGACTGGCCGCCATTGATGTTTTCGCCTTGACTCCCGGCCGTGTCGAACGGACGGAGCTTGGTTGCGGAGCCTGTTACGGTAACGCCGGGCGCCGACCAGGTCGTCTCAATGCTGTTCATGCCGCGAAGCGTTACCGCCGAAAGCCGCTGGCTTCCGATGGTCCAGTTGCGGTCGCCTGATTCCGCTTGAACCAGCGGCGCGTTCCCGACCACGCTCACGGTCTGCGAGACCGCGCCGATCTCCAGCGTGAAATCCATCACCGCCTTTTGGGCGACGGTCAGCTCGATGCCCGTCCGGACGATCCCCCGGAAGCTGGGTTTTTCAATCGTGAACTCATACGGACCCGGCTTCAGAAAAGGCAGCCGATACAGGCCTGTCGAGTCCGACTCGGTAGAGTAGGAAGCACCGGTGGTGACCATCTTGGCCGTGATCTTTGCGCCGCTAACCACCGCTCCGGCTGGGTCCAGGACATGCCCCGTCACGGACGCGGTAGTCTCCTGCGCGAGGCTGGAAAAGGGCAGGCAAATTGCCAACAGTACAATCGACGCAGATCGTTTTCTGAACAGTTTCATCGCCAAACTCCCTTGTTGAATGGTCACGCCAAATTCCTGCTGGCACACTCGTCCCGTTGCGGTGCGGTCGCTAGTCGGTATGCACAACTTGTGATCTAAAACGTAATCGAACCAACACAACATGTCAAGCTAAAAAGAGCGAGTCAGAACAAAAATTAGTAAAGCTGTCCCGAGACGCTCCGCTGGCCCGGTTTCGATGATAACGTGATAAACCGAAATGAACAAAATCGGTTTCTTTCTGGCGCTCGGCGCCGCTTCGGGCCTCTCGGTGGCATGGCCAGCCCCACTGAATCTCATCCAACAAGGCAAAAGCACGTACACCATTGTTCTGTCGACGAAGGCTTCTCCGTCGGAGAAGCATGGCGCCCAAGAGCTCCAGAAATTTCTGGAAGAGATGTCGGGCGCACGGCTGCCGGTAGTCACGGACGCCCAGCCAGTGGGCGGCAACCTGGTGCTGGTGGGCGACAGCAAGCTGTTGAAGGCCACAATTCCGTTCGGCACACTGGGCCCGGAAGGCTTCGCCCTCAAGACCGACGGCAAAAATCTAATCATCGCCGGCGGACGCCAGCGCGGCACCATGTACGGGATTTACACATTCCTTGAAAAGCTGGGCTGCCGCTGGTTCACGGCGGATGTCAGCCGCATTCCGAAGCTCCGCACCGTCACCGTAGCGCCGCTCGATGAAACGCAGAAACCGGCTTTCGAGTACCGCGAACCGTACTTCACCGAGGCCGCCGACAAAGACTGGGCGGCGCGGAACAAGACCAACGGGCAGTCTGCCCGGCTGGACGAATCCACGGGAGGCAAGGTGCAGTATTATCCTTTCGTCCATTCGTTTCAGCAGTTGATCCCGCCGGAAAAGTATTTCAAGAATCATCCCGAATACTTTTCTTTGATTGACGGCAAGCGCCGCGCCGAACACAGCCAGCTTTGCCTGACCAATCCCGATGTGCTGCGGCTAGGCGTGGAAGCCGTCGAGCGCTGGATGCAAGAGCATCCCGAAGCCACCATCTTCTCGGTCTCGCAAAACGACACGACCGGATGGTGCGAATGCGATAACTGCCGGCGCGTCGAGAAGGAAGAGGGCGGCGTGCACTCGGGACCGCTGCTGCGCTATGTCAATGCGCTGGCGGCGGAGGTCGAAAAAAAGTATCCCGGCAAGCTGATCGACACGCTGGCTTACTGGTACAGCGAGGAGCCGCCGTCGAACGCGCGGCCGCGGAGCAACGTGCGCATCCGCTTATGTCCCATCGGCGCCTGCGAGGCGCATCCTTACGAGCAGTGCCCATACAACGCCTATTTCATGAAGAATCTGCGGGCATGGTCGAAGATCACCGATCAGCTTTACATCTGGCATTACAACACCAACTTCTCGCACTACCTGCTTCCCTTTCCCGATTTTGACGAGCTGGCGGCCGACATCCCGATGTATAAGCGCCACGGCGTGGCCGGGATTTTTTTCGAAGGCGCTGGTTCGAAGGGCGGCGGCGCCGAGAACGCCGAACTGCGTTCTTACGTGATGGCCAAACTGCTGTGGAACCCCAATACAGCGGTTCAAAACGCGATCGAGGAATTCCACCAGGCCTACTACGGCAAAGCGGCGCGGCCGATGCTTCAATATTTCGAACTGTTGCACCGTCAGGTCCGCAGGCCGCCCGGCGGGCGCGGCCAGCACATATGGGTCTTCGAGAACCCCCGGGCGCCGTACCTCACGGCCGGTTTTCTGACGCAGGCCAACCAGCTGTTCGACCAGGCGGAGCGCGCGGCCGACAACGACGCCGTTCGGAAGCGCGTGCGCAAGGCGAGGTTGCCGATTGAGTACACGCAGCTGATTTGGGCCAAGCAGTTCCAGGTCAAAAATGGCTGGTACGCGCCGGCGGACCTCGATTCCTTAAAGGAACGTTGGAAATCCTTTATGGCCGAGGTTCGCAGCTTCGGCATCACGAATTTTAACGAAGCCTGGACAATCGAGAATGATGAAGCGCGGTTCACCCGGCTGATACGGCCATACCGCGTGACGACCCTCGAAAACGCCCGGCTCCGCGTGCGCGTGGCGCCGGAACTGAACGGCCGCATCATCCAGATGATTGACAAGCGTTCCGGCAAAGACTTGTTGCTCCGGCCGGACCCAGGCTCGAAAGGCTATCCGAACCTGGGCGGCCTGGGCGTGTTCGCTTACGACGACTACGTGGCGCGCATGCCTTTTGAAACGAAGTGGCAGCTCGACGCGTCCTCCGGTCCGCGCGAACTTTCTATGACCGGCACGTGCCCGAACGGCCTCCGGGTGCGCCGCAAGATTCAGCTTGAGGGGGATGCCGAAGTGGTGCATACGGAAAGTGTTCTCGAGAACACGAGCGCGAATCCGATCGAAGCAGTCTTGCAGTCGCGCATGGAAACCGACCCCGGGCAGCTGGATGACGTAGTGGTCCGCTATCGCAAGCAGGATGGCGGCACGGTGGAGAAGCAGCTCATCGAGCCGGAAAAGGAGCCCACCGGCACGGAAACCTACTCGGGAAGCGACCGGCCGGATGGCGAGTGGCACGTAGTGAAGCGCAGCGGCGGACTGATCCCCGTCAATCATTTTCATCAGGAACAGGTGTCGCGCTGTGCGCTGAACTGGAGCGCGAAGGGCGAAAATCGGGTCAGCCTGGCGGTGTGGTCCAAGAAGCGCACGCTGGGGCCGGGAGAAACCCTGAAACTTGAGGCGGACTACGGCGTGCAATAATGCGCTGACTGCTTTTCTCGGTCCGGTTACTCGACTCCCTCTGTGTCCAAAACACGCCAGGGTTGGCGGAACGGGTCCTCGCGAAATCCGTTCTCGTGAGCCTGAGCGTGGGCGCAGCCGCTATCGAGGCGTTAGCCAGCACGCGCAAAGGGTACAACTTGCGCGCAATAGAATTGAGCAAATGGGCGATCGCGTGTCCGTCTTAGCTCTATTTTTTGCCGCGGGCGCGAAGATGCCTACGCCATCAGATGGGAAGGCGCGAACGGAAAAGCGGGTTATTCTCCAGCCAGCATCCGCGACTGTACCGCCTTGCGCTCGGCTTCAAAGCCCGAATGGAAAAAACGAAACAAGCAAACGCGCCAACTCCTGCCCCTGACTGACGAAGCTGTGCACGATCATCTCTCTGGCAAGATAACGATCGGCGTGTATCCCTTGCTGCTTGACGAAACCTGCTGGTTTCTTGCCGTCGATGTAGATCAGTGGCGTTACCTACGGGAACAAGCGGAGCGAGTGTTCGTGCTGAAGGGCGGCATGGGAACAAAGCAGCGCGCGCAGTTGGCCGGGGATCTCGCGGCCACGGAGAACTCGCCACGGGTGATCGTCGCCACTGGCAGTCATATCGGAGAAGGGTTCGACGATTCTCGCCTCGATACGTTGTTTCTGACGATGCCAATCTCCGGGCGCGGAACGCTGCAACAATATGTCGGCCGGCTTCACCGCCTTCATGACAGCAAGAAGGTGGTCGAGGTTTACGATTATGTCGATGGCCTCATTCCGGTGCTCGCACGCATGTTCGAAAAGCGGCTGCGTGGGTACAGAGCGCTTGGATACGCCATCCGCCCGTCGGGTCCGGGACTGGCAGTTCGTCCGATGTAGGCGAAGATCACGCGATGTTATCGCAAGATCAGATACTCCGGAGCT
>DOZZ01000139.1:26235-29248 GCA_003517725.1 Bryobacterales bacterium
CCGGTCCGTCAGTGGCCGCCCAGGACCCGGCAGCAGCGAAGAATCACAAGTTACGGCGCTCCAAACCGCCGCAGAACTCAGAATTGGAACCGCATCGAAAGCTGCAGGCGGCGTTCCGATCCAGGCTGCGTGCCCAGAATGCGGCCGAAGTTGGAATCCTGCAGATTGGGATCCGGCCGGGCGAACTGCGGCGTGTTGCCCAGGTTGAAGGCTTCGGCGCGGAACTGGAAGCCGTAGCGTTCCGTAATGGGCAGCGTCTTGAATAGCGAAACGTCGGCCGTGCGTGTCGGCGGCTGGTTGTTGCTTTGCGAGCCCAGATTGCCCGGCGTGCCGAAACCGTTGGCCTCCCGATGCGGCGGCACTACCGCGCTGGTATCGAAGTAGTGGTCGGGATTGCGTCCGCCAGATGGGGCATTCTTGGGGTCTTTTCCCTGTACCACGTCCGGGCGGCAGGCGGACCATACTCCAACACAAGCGTTGGAGCCGATCCCGAACGGAGGTCCGCTACGGAACGAAAGGATGCCATTCGCCTGCCAACCGCCCAGCAGGAAGTTGGACACCCCGTTCGTGGTAGCGCCGTATCGGCGCCCCCTGCCGTAAGGGATGTCATAGGTGAAGCTGGCCACCAGGTTGTGGCGAATATCCCACGCGGCGCTGGCATAGGCCTCGGAGTTATTGCGCGGATCATGCGAGCCAAACGCGTTAGAGCCGGTCAGGGTAGTGCCGGTGGTGGAAAGCGCGTGGCCGTAGGTGTAGGACACCAAAGCGTTCAGGCCGGCGGAGTAGCGCTTCTCCAATTTGGCCGTCATGCCGGCGTAGTTTCCGAAGCCGTAGGTATCGGTGAAGGCGATGCTCCCGATATTGGGATAAGGCCGACGCGCATCGTAGTTGGCGCTCGGATCACCCGTAACATACGGCGCATTCGGGTCGGGATTCGAGACCTGGTGGGCTTGGTGGTTGCCGACGTAGGCCACTTCGAGGGCCGTGTTGCCGCCCAGTTCGCGTTGGATCGCGACGTTCCATTTATGGACCAGCGGATTGCGGAAATTCTGCGCCACGCCCCGGAAGCTAACCGGCGCGGGGAGCGAGAAGACGTTAATTGGGAAGCCGTTCTGCAAGCTGTTGAAATACGGATTGGTTCCGAAATCGCCAAGCGAGTAAGGCGTGCCCGGCAGATTGCGATTGAGACTCACGGATTCATTGAAGGGCACGGCCTCGCCACGATTGGGGTAACCGCCCTGATTCTCTTCGCCGCCATAGAAGATGCCGTAGCCCACGCGCACGACGGTCTTCTGGTTGACCTGGTAAGCCGCACCGATGCGCGGCGAGAAATCAGTTTTATCCCACGGGATCAGGTACTTGTCCACGGCGCCGCGGCGCACTTTTATCTGCGGGAAAGCAGTGGCGAAGTTGGGAGGCAGCGCGGCGTTCTGGTCTTTACCCTTGGGAATGTCGAGGGTCAGATTTTGATAATTAAAATTCGACTGGCGTCCGAAACGCTCGCCAATCGGCGAGAACAGTTCATAGCGCAGGCCGAGATTAACGGTCAGCCGCGGCGACACTTTCCAGTCGTCCTGGCCGTAAAAAGCCCAGGCCGACTTGACTGACGAGATGAAATTATTAGTCGAGATCTGCCCGCTGTTGATAGTGCCCAACAGGAAGGAGGCGTAGGCGTCACCGGTGTCGTTGCTCAACGGATTGCCCGTCGAGCCTTTGGCTTTGCTGGGGAAGGCGGTGTCGTTCCGGTTGAAGCTCAGGTCGCCGTGCGGGCTGGGGACCTGGAAGAACGGGAACTTGATGGGGCGATACTCGGCGCCAAACTTGTAAGCGTGGCTGCCTTTGTTGATGGCGACGTTCTGGATGAAATCGAGGACGTTGTTGTATTCCTTCGAGGGCAGCCAGTCGGAGGCCCCGAAGCCGCTGTAGTTGTCGATGCCCACCGAAGGAAGGCCGCCGTTTAGCGTGGTGGTCGGGTTGTAGCCGCCGATGCCAAACGCTTTGAACTGGTCGACATTGGGGTTCGCCTGCAACCGGGATGTGACCAGCCGGGTAAATGCCACGCGGGTCTCGGAGATGATGGCTGGGCTCCACACGCGGGTGTAGCTCACCATGGCGTTGCGGGCCAGGTCGACCTCGGAGTTGGAATTGAAGTATGTGGCGTCGAGCGCTCCCGGAAGCGGCTGCGCGTTGAATTTGTTGGTATCGGACCAGCTCAAACTGCCAAACAGGCTGTCTTTGTCGCTGATGCGGTGGTCCACGCGAACGTCGCCCTGGTCAACCTGTTGCGAGCCGCTGGTGGGATTGAAGTAGTTGTTGTTGGGCCGAACACCCTGCGCCGTGGCCCTGGTAGGCGCGGGGAACAGGGCGATCAGCTTTTGGGCCACCGGATCCAGACGGCTGGAAGGAATGATATTGCCCGCGAACGGGGTGCGCGTGTAGCCGCGCTTGCTCGGATCGGGATTCGAGCAGTCCGTGATGCAGGTCTGGCTGGCGGGATCGTAGATCTGTCCGGCACGGACCGGGTTGCCGCCCGCATCGGTGCCGATAACGCCGCCCAACAAGCCCGAGAAATCGCCGGTGCGCTCGGCGAGCGTGGGAATCGTGAAGTCAGCGCCTTGGCCGCTGGGAGCGGCGATGCGGGTGCCTTGGTAATCGCCAAAGATGAAGGTGTGGTTTTTCCAAATAGGGCCACCTACGGCAGCGCCGAATTGATTTTGCTTGTAAGTCTGGCGCTTTGTGCCGTTCTTATTGTTCTCCCAGCGATTGGCGTTGAGCTTGTCGTTCTGGAGGAACTCGAACAGGGCGCCATGGACCTGATTGGTTCCCGACTTCAGAGAGACGTTGACCACACCACCGGCGCCGCGGCCGTATTCCGCGTTGTAGCCGTTGGTGAGCACGCGCATTTCGCCGATGGCTTCCACCGAAGGTCCGATAACGTAGGCGGTCTGGTTTAGAAAGTCGATGACGTTGACGTTGTTGTCGACGCCGTTCAGCAAAAAGTTATTCTGGCCGT
>DOZZ01000127.1:0-1460 GCA_003517725.1 Bryobacterales bacterium
GTTCGGCGGACGCGGTGTGACAGGCCTGCGAAAATTCTAGATAAGTACCAGGAGTCCGGTCGCTAGGTTCCAACTGCCATTTCTTCCGGAGTTGTCTCCCACGGGGGAGCAAGGGTCGGAAGTCCCGGGGGCGCCCCCGCGGAGCAGTTCCTCAGGACATTCATGTCTAAAGAAGGAACGCTTCAACGCTTTGGCAAGCGAGCCGAGGCCGTAGTGTGTCTATCGCTCCAGCCCCTTCAAAAACTCGGCCGCCACGTCCCCCACATCCCGATGCTTCCCGTCCACCTCAAAATTCATTCTCCGCATGCTCTGCGTATCGATCTTCCCGGACAACGCCTGCAGCGCCGCCTCCATTCCGGGGTTCGCCGCCAATGCCTCATCGCGCACCACCAGCGCGGCTTCATACGGCGGAAAGTAATGCCGGTCATCGTCCAGGACCACGAAAGGCCGCGAAGCCAATAGTCCGTCCGTGGCATTGCCCGCCACCATATCCACCTGCCCCTGATCGAGCGCCGTGTACAGCAGGCCCAGATCCATCTGCTTCACCGAACCTTTGAAGTTGATGCGGTACGTCTCGACCAGCCCCGTCAAGCCATCGGGCCGCTGCACAAACTCGTAGCCCACGCCCAACTTCCATCCCGGCTGATAACCGGCGGCGTCCGACAGCGTCTTCACGCGGCGCGCCTCGGCATCCTCTTTGCGCACCACCATGGCGAACGAATTATTGAAACCGAGGGGCCGCAGCCAGCGCAGCTTCCACGGCTGATAGGCAGCCCGCACGCTCGACAACACCGCCGCGGCGGAACGGTCTGGCGGCCGCTTCAAAATGGCCGTCAGCGCGGTCCCGGTGTATTCGGGATACACATCGATTTGCCCGCTCTTCAGCGCCTCGTGCGCCAGCATGGTCCCGCCGAGGTCCAGTTTGCGCACCACCCGCCCGTGCATCCGGCGCTCCAGTTGCTGCGCCACAATCTCGCCCAGCACGGCCTGCTCGGTGAAATTCTTGGCGCCCACCACCAGCCGCGGCCCGCGCTGGCAGCCCGCCAGAAGCAGCAGCGCTAAGCCGGTACCGTAAATCGCTTTTCGATCCATCCCAATCCTCCATCGGCCAGCACCGCCAAGGCCGCCGCCGGTATGGCCCCGGCCAGCAGCTGGTGCGCATCCACCGAGGCGATGCCCCGGAACAGGAACACGCCCAGTCCCCCGCCCCCGATGGCCGCCGCAATGGTAGCGGTACCGATTGTCGTGACCGTCGCGAGCCGTACCCCCGCCAGAATAGTGGGCGCGGCCAGCGGAATCTCTACCTGCAGCAGCACTTGTTTCGGCGTCATGCCCAGCGCCACGGCCGATTCGCGCACCGCCGCGTCAATACTGGTGATCCCCACCAGCGTGTTGCGCAGCATCGGCAACAGGGCATACAGCACCAGCGCGATCACGGCCGTATTTTTGCCGATGCCGCC
>DOZZ01000127.1:1657-2622 GCA_003517725.1 Bryobacterales bacterium
GTGCGCGCTGGCTTCAAACTCTCGCGGCGGCGCCACTACGGCGACGCGCCCGGCCTCGATCAGCGCAATGCGCGTCCCGATCTTGAGTGCCTCCCGTACATCGTGCGTCACAAACAGCGCGGTCTTGCCCAACCGGTCGCGCAGCCGCACGAATTCGCGCTGCAACTCGGCCCGCGTGATGGGGTCCAGCGCGCCGAAGGGCTCGTCCAGCAGCAGAATGGGCGGATCCGCCGCCAGCGCCCGGGCCACTCCCACGCGCTGCCGCTGCCCGCCGGAAAGCTGCCGCGGATAACGCCCGCCGAATTCCGCGCCAGGCATGCCCACCAGTTCCAGGAGTTCGGCCACGCGCCCTGCGATACGTTCTGGCTCCCAGCCCAGCAGCCGCGGTACCAGGCCGACGTTGGCCGCGACGCTGTAATGCGGAAACAGCCCGGCGTCCTGCATCACGTAGCCGATGTGGCGCCGCAGCTCGATGGCGTTCCAGTCGGCCGCCGGCCGGCCCTCCACGCGCACCGTTCCGGCCGACGCGCGGTTCATCGCGTTCACCAGCTTCAGCGCCGACGTTTTGCCCGAACCGCTGCGCCCCAGCAGCACCACGGTCTCGCCCGCCGCAACGGTCAGATCGAATTGTTGGAGAATGTCGCGCTGCCCCGCGCGAAACGTCACGCCGTCGAATTCGACCGCGTTCATCCGCGCGCCAGCAGCAGGCTCTCGGCGAAAGGCCACTCGCTGTCGATCCACTGCCGCGCGCAATCGAACCCCGTCTCGCGCGCCAGCCGCGCCACGCCCTCGGCCGTGAACTTGTGCGACGATTCGGTCCAGATCGATTCGTTGAGTTCGAAGTGCACATCCAGATCCAGGCGATCGATGCGCACGGTCTGGGATTCGGTAGCGCACAGATGCATCTCGACGCGCCCTTCCGCCGCCGACCAGCGCGCTTCGTGGCGGAAGCCGCTCAGGTCGAA
>DOZZ01000140.1:0-1944 GCA_003517725.1 Bryobacterales bacterium
GAAGCGCTCGTTGAGATAGGCCGCGGTCGCCTCGTCCTCGAATGACTCGCGCTCCATCACGTGACACCAGTGGCACGTGGAGTAGCCGATCGAAAGGAAGATGGGCTTGTTCTCGGCGCGGGCGCGCTCGAAAGCTTCGGCGCCCCAAGCATACCAATCCACTGGGTTGTGGGCGTGTTGGAGTAAATACGGGCTTCTCTCGCGGATCAGCCGGTTCTCGGGCATCGGTAACTTGATTCTACCGAGTGCCCCACCAGTAAAAGCGTTTGTCGCAAGCCGAACAGCGCAGGGCATGGAAACCGATCAGTTGCGCCACCACATCCCACGGCCGGCGGGATGAGACGCGGCAACGCCCGCATCCGCAGTGGGGGCAAAACCGGTTCTCCAGGTAATCCGCGACTCTCGGTTCAGACATAATTCGGCTGCCTTCGCTAAAGCAACTCTTTATCCAAACTGCTGGCTTACGTTCCGCTCACGCCTATCTTAACCTTACTCAATGTCGCGTGAAATAAAATGGGCAAAGCTTGACGTTTCACCTTTTGTTCGCCTAGAATAATTGGCGATGGCCCTTACCCGGCGGCAGAAAGAGGTACTCGATTGCATCGCGCGCTTCGTCGAAGAGCACGGCTACAGCCCGAGCTATGACGAGATCGCGCGGGAACTGCATCTGGCATCGCTGGCGACGGTGCACAAGCACATCACCGCTCTACAGACCAAGAATTATCTGAAGCGCGGGCATAATCAGAGCCGCTCGGTAGACGTCGCGCCGAAATACCTGCAGGAGCAGCGTCACAGGAAACAGGAGCAGCGTTTAGAGGTTCCGCTGCTGGGCCGCATCGCCGCGGGTCAGCCGGTGGAGGCCGTGGAACAGCGCGCCACGTTGAGCTTCGCGGATTTTTTAGGCAACAGCGATACCTTCGCGCTCGAGGTGCGCGGCGATTCGATGATCGAAGACCACATCTGCGACGGCGATATGGTGCTGGTCGAAAAGGTGCGCGAGGTGAAGGACGGCGACATCGTGGTGGCGCTGGTCAGCGGCAGCGAAACCACGTTGAAGCGTTTGTTTCGCGAGCCCAACGGTCTGATTCGCCTGCAGCCCGCGAACGCCATGATGAAACCGATTTATGTGCCGGCCGCGGAGTTGGAGATCCAGGGCCGGCTTTTAGCGGTACTTCGGAAATACTAGCGGCCGGCGCTTAGCGCGCTGCGCCCGTAATATTCCTGTTCAGCGCGCAGCCAGTCTTCGGACTGCGATCCGCCCTGGAACCCGCGCGCGGCCCAATAGCCGTAAGCGATTTTCGCGATCTGCTGGTGCGCTTCCTCGGCCGTAGTCGCGAGGGTTGCCGCCGCCACGTCGTTGCCTGCCACTGTTTCAGAGGCCGCGGCTTTGGTCTTCTTCGCCGACGGCTTGGACGCTCTCGGGGCCGGCACGCTGGCGCCACCCGCCGCGGCGGCATTTGCCATTGCTTTTTTTGCCAATTTCAATACTCCTTAAGAATAAATACCGGTCCTATGATTTTAGCTCATAACGATGTCACAATCATTACAAAAGCTTTCTATGCGCCTGATAAAAACATAGAATTTGTTAGTATCACGACGATGTTTTTGTCAAGCCCCCGCGCCCTTGTCCATAGCCCCGCCCAGGCGCTGTTTTGGATGCTGCTGGGGGTATTGGGTGTGTGCCTGGAATGCGCCTGGCCGGGCCGCTATGTGGCGGGGGCCGGGGGCGTGGCCATGTGGCTTCTGGGGCTGGCGGCGCTGACTGCTTTTCCGATGAAAGCGTCCGGTGTAATGCTGGTGGTTCTGGCTGTGCTCAGCTTCGCGGTGCACGCGCGCCGGCGGTTGCTGTTGGCGCCGGCCGCGGGCGGCGCGATGCTGCTGGCGCTCGGCATCCATCTTCTGATCAGCGCGCCGCGCATCGGCTTGCTCCCGGCGCTGGCGTTG
>DOZZ01000140.1:2142-3745 GCA_003517725.1 Bryobacterales bacterium
AAGCGCCAACTGATTAATACAGGACTCGACGCGGCGCAAATTTCCACACACAATAGAGAAACACGCTCAGAACTTTGTCCGCGGGAGAATCGTAGTGGCCATGATGACCAAGACCAACGACGGTGAACAGGAACTGGTAATCGGTAATAAGCAACTGCTCGGCATCTTTTTTGTAGTGGTGGTCCTGTTGAGTGTCTTCTTCACCATGGGCTACATCATCGGGCGCAACACAGCCAATGCCGGCGCGGCGCAGACCACCGCCGGCGGCGCGGCCAGCCGGCAGGACGCCCCGGTGGAACGCAGCGCGGCGACGTCCGACAATCAATCCCAGGAGTCCACGCCACTTGTGACACAGCCGGCGCCCGCGCGCACCGTGGACGCAACTCCGCAGCCGCAGGCGGCCGTGCCGAGGACGCAACCCGCCGCGCCCTACACCACCGCCGCCGCGTCCGAATCGGAATCGCGTCCGGCCTCGGAGCTGAAATCGATTCCCGAGGGCGACCTCTACCTGCAAGTGGCGGCCATCCCGCGAGCCGACGCCGAGACCGAGCGCAAAGTGCTGCGCGAACGCGGCTTCCCGACGCTGATCGGAGAAAGCTCCAAACCCGGCTTGTTCCGAGTGCTGGTGGGCCCGTTCAAAGATTTGACCGCGCTGCACATCTCGAAAGACGAGCTGAAGAAGGCCGGCTTCGAGAGCTTCGTCGTGAAGTAGCCATGAAGACGAACGCCGCGCGGGAGCTGGACGCCCGCGGCATCCGCTACGAATTGCGCGACTACGTGGTGGATCCGCGGGACTTGAGCGCCGGCGCGGTGGCCGCTAAAATCGGGCTGCCCGCGTCACAGGTGTTTAAAACGTTAGTGGCGCAGGGCGACCGCACGGGCGTGCTGCTGGCGGTGGTGCCCGGCGACGCCGAGCTCGATTTGAAGGCGCTGGCCCGGCTCAGCGCTAATCGGCATGCCGCGCTGGTACCAGTGAAAGACGTGCAGCCGCTGACCGGCTACGTGCGCGGCGGCGTCACGGCACTGGCGCTGAAGAAGCCGTTCCCGGTCTACGCCGATGTGAGCATGCAGCAATTCGATCGCGTGGCCGTCTCGGCCGGAACACGCGGGCTGCAGATCGTGTTGTCACCCGCCGATTATCTGGAAGCGGTAGGCGCCACCGTGGGTGAGATCGCGGCGCGTCGTTAAACTGGTTCAGTGGAAGAAAATGAAGTTTACGCAAAAGTCGGCGAAGAGGGTTTTCGCCGGCTGGTCGCGGCATTCTATAAACAGGTTCCGCACGACG
This sequence comes from Bryobacterales bacterium, assembly GCA_003517725.1. Classification (GTDB taxonomy): domain Bacteria; phylum Acidobacteriota; class Terriglobia; order Bryobacterales; family Bryobacteraceae; genus DOZZ01. Next base: position 3,428 of record DOZZ01000140.1, read on the forward strand.
ATATTCTGGCCCCGATGTATCCGGCGGACGATCTGGAAGGCGCGGAGCAGCGTCTGCGCGATTTCCTGATCTTCCGGTTCGGCGGGCCGCCCGCTTATATCGAGCAGCGCGGCCATCCCCGGCTGCGCATGCGGCATGCTCCGTTCGCCGTGACGCCGGCCGCCGGAGAGCGCTGGATCCAGCTCATGAGCCGGGCGCTGGAGGAAGCGGAACTGCCGGCCGACGTCACGACCGTGCTGCGCGAATTTTTTCAATCGACCGCGGCGTTTCTGCAGAACCGGCCCAATCAGCCTTTTGGAATGGTGGAATAAGGCTCAT
>DOZZ01000140.1:3862-4108 GCA_003517725.1 Bryobacterales bacterium
TGCGGGATCTTCTCGTCTTTCTCGATCTTGCCGTCGCGGATGTGGATCACGCGGTGCGCGTGCAGCGCGATATCCATTTCGTGCGTCACCAGAATGATGGTGCTGCCCTCGTGATAAAGGCGCTCGAACAGCCCCATAATTTCCACGCCCGTGACTGAATCCAGGTTGCCCGTGGGTTCGTCCGCCAGCAGAATGGACGGATCGTTCACCAGGGCCCGCGCAATCGCCACGCGCTGGCGCTGGCCG
>DOZZ01000307.1 GCA_003517725.1 Bryobacterales bacterium
TTCTCCTTTCTTCCGTTTGTCGAGTCTACGTATGAAGCCAAAGAATCTTTCAGCAATGGCGAATGAAAGCTTTCGTTTTAATGAATTCCTAGAGAATGCGGAAACGATCATTCCTTCTGTTTCAAGGTCACCGCCGTCATCGACTGGAACTGTTACTCACTGAGACTTCGCTCATAGTGCATGGCAAAGTTCAAGGTGTTCGGGGCACATCGGCCGTTAATGCCCGAGAACTCCGGGCTGCACAAAAAGCGTGCCGTCGTGCACCCGCGAGCCAAGCGTAAGCCGTCAACCACGCGTTCGTCCAAACACCCGTTTGCAGAGATGATCGAAAGCCTAATTCTCCAAAATCGGGCCGTACGTGGTATCACCCGTGGGCTTGCGGCGGGAATCGTGCCCCTGTTCAAAATCAGCTTAGCTGTCGATGAAGATTGTGGAAGGATTCAAAATGGCAGGATGCAAGAGATGGAAGCACTCCTTCGTGTTTGCAGGGATCGCGATCGTATGCCCCACAATGGCGTTGAGCCAGGAGTTCACAATCAGCCAGGAGTTTGTACGCCTCGAACCCAAGAGTGCCGCTGTTCTTGATAGAGGCCCGACGCCGCCGCCCATCGCGATTGACCCAGCCAGCGAACTCGATTTTCGCAGACCGAACTTGGATGCTCTGACGCAAATGCCGCGAACCTTCGGGCCGCGGGCTGCGACTGCGCTCTCCTTTCCCATCGTGAAGAACAACAAAGTGGCTACATCAAACCCGCATTTCCTCGGCTTCGACGGGTTGGATCACCGAGACCAGCGCATGGCGGGAACCGGAGTCTTTGCCAATACCCAGTTCAGCCTTGAGCCGCCCGACCAAGGCTTCTGCGTTGGCAATGCCTTTGCATTGGAGACCGTGAATACGGCGCTGGCCGTCTACAACAAAAACACCGGTGCGCTGGCGTCAGGACCCACTTCGCTAAACCAGTTCTTCGGCCTGTTGCCCGAGGTCATCCGGTCCACCTCCCCTGTATACGGGGATTTCACTTCGGATCCGCGCTGCCACTACGACGCCGCGACCAACCGGTTTTTCCTGACGCTCTTGCAGATTGATGTCGATCGCGGCACTGGTCGCTTACGGGGTGGAAGCAGCATTCTGATTGCTGTGAGTCAAACGGGCGACCCAACGGCGCACTGGAACGTGTTCAAGCTCAATACTACAAACGACGGTGATGGCTGCCCGTGTTTTGGTGACCAGCCGCTGATAGGATTCGACGCCAACGGTCTCTACCTAAGTACCAATGCGTTTTCGCTCGTGACGGGAAGGTTCGCGGGCGCTCAGCTTTACGCCATGTCGAAGCTGTTCCTCGCCGGGGGCGCGCCGCCTCCCTTCGTGCTCCATGGTGGTCTCCCGCCCGTGTTCCGTGCCGATGGCAGCTTGCCATTCAGCGTCCAACCGTCCAATGATACGCGCGGAAATGAGGGCGCGCATTTCGGCACAGAATACTTCCTTAGCTCGTTCGACATCACCGCGGCTTTAGAGAACAAGCTGGTGGTGTGGGCGCTCCAGAATACTGCACTGCTAAACTCTTCTCCAGGCCCGACTACCGTATTCCACTTGTTCCGCAACGTTATCGCCAGTGAGGTGTACGGAGTTCCACCGGACGCTCGGCAGAAGATCGGTACGCTGCCTCTGGGCTCATTGCTCAATCCTGGAGTGACTGAAATATTGGCGACCAACGAACACCGGATGCAGCAAGTGACCTACGCCGACGGCCATTTGTGGAGTTCCTTGACCACCGGCCTCACCTCGCCCGGTGAAGGCGATGTGAAGGCCGGTGTCGCCTGGTTTTCCGTGAAAGTGGATGCGGACGAAGGCCTCTTGAACGCGGCAGTGGATCAACAAGGATACTTGGCGCTCGCAAACGGCAGCGTGTTCTTTCCGGCGGTGGGCGTCGATGCGGAAGGGCGCGCCGCGATCGGCTTCTCGGTGTCGAGCCCCAGCCTGTTCCCCAGCACCGGTTACGTCAAATTGGGCGGAGGGAGCAACGCGGGCCAGATCCACTTCGCGGGTGTAGGCGTGAACTCGGAAGATGGTTTTACCGGCTATCCGAGTGTCGGGGCGCCCTGTCTCAATGCGGTGCTGTGCGAAGCCCGTTGGGGCGACTACGGGGCCGCGACGGTCGATGCCGACGGCTCCATCTGGCTCGCTAATGAATACGTCGGCCCGCGCCCGCGGACATTCGCCGGGAACTGGGGAACGTTTATCACGCGACTCAGCTTGGGGCAGGACGACAACTGAAGTATCAGATGCCACCACTTGCGGACCGCATTACACGTTCCAGCGGATGGCCCAAAGGTCACCAGCGACTTAGACACCAAGAGCCGCGCGGTGGGGCTACGCCGCGCCCCGAACCATTCCCGCGTGCCCGCATAGAGGATTGGTGCTGGAAGGACACTAAGATCCATGCGGAATCACAGGGGATCGAAAGGAACCCGGCGGCGATTCAATACCGGGTAATAGCGGAGATGAAACAGCGCGGCTTCTCTCTGATCATTGACGACGATGACCGATGTGAGGCAGCGGATGTCGTCGGCATCGCCGAGACGGACGATCATATCGAGGGCGAATTTTGGTATTGCAAATTCGCGATGGCGGACGAGCCAGGACATCGCATAGAGGAACTCTACCAAGTGTGCGGCCAGGCCCAGAAGAGCATTCGCTGGCTGGAAAAGCCCAGGGAACTTTTCACGCATCTCATGCGGCGCGAGCCTCGCAAGCTCAAGGGAAAAGAGTGCACGCGCTATGAACGGGGCGGCGAGACGGATCTGCTTCGAATCAGCAGAAAGCGGATAGCCAGCAAGTCCGATTTAGCGTTTTTGTGGTGCAGCCTGGACTGTCGAAGGCCGAGGCGTCTGCAAAACAGAGGGTGTCCCAGCTTCCGAATGGGGTGACGGTAGAATTCGTTTTCCATTGGGCCGAGTGTCTAGCATAGTAGCTTGGGCTGGGGTGGCGCGGAGGGATTTTGCGGTGGGATTCCCGGGATAGCGACTGGCCTCGACGCCGCCGCCCACAAAGAACGATGGGCCGCGCCACAGGAAGTCGGCTGGTCCAGGGCATGGCGGAAGACGAGCCCGGCTCCGTTGCCGCGTCCATTGCAAGGACCCGGCCTGGGGAAATCCGTTGGTCC
>DOZZ01000012.1:0-710 GCA_003517725.1 Bryobacterales bacterium
GGGTTGGTGCCGTAGGTGATCATCGGTTCGAGCGCGCCGGCGTCGATCGTGAGCTCGCGATCGTAGGTTGCGCCGGGGTCAGTGGGCAGCTTCTTCCAGCGCGCCACGGCGGTGTCCCATGCCGCGCCTTTGGGCACGAACTCGCGTCCGTTCAGATATTCGAACGTGGTGTCGTCGGGCGCGATCATGCCGGCGCGCGCGCCGCCTTCGATGGACATGTTGCACACCGTCATGCGCTGCTCCATCGAGAGCGCGCGAATGGCCGAGCCCGTATATTCAAAAATGGAGCTAGTGCCGCCGCCGATGCCGATGCGCGCGATCAGCGCCAGGATGATGTCCTTCGCCGACACGCCGTTGTGGAGCGTGCCTTCGACGCGCACCTGAAAGGTTTTGGAGGGCCGCTGCAACAGACACTGCGTGGCCAGCACCTGCTCCACTTCACTGGTGCCGATGCCGAACGCCAGGGCACCGAACGCCCCGTGCGTGGCGGTGTGGCTGTCGCCGCAGACCACAGTCATGCCGGGCTGCGTGGCGCCGTACTCGGGCCCGATCACGTGGACAATGCCCTGCTTGTTGCTGTTGACGCCGAAACACTGGATGCCGAACTGGCGGCAGTTCTCTTCCAACTGTGAAAGCTGGAGGGCCGCGATTGGGTCGAGGATCGGCAGAGTGCGGTCCGTGGTGGGAATGCTGTGGTCGGCCGTGGCCAG
>DOZZ01000012.1:919-7724 GCA_003517725.1 Bryobacterales bacterium
CACCTCGTGGACCAGGTGCAGGTCAATATAGAGCAGCGTGGGTGTTCCCGGCTGCTGTTGCACCACGTGGGAATCCCACACCTTTTCAATGAGGGTCTTCATAAGTTTTTAAATTGCTTCAAGAATTGCGTCGCCTACCTGGCTGGTGGTGGAGGGTGTACCGGCGGGCTTCAGATCCGCGGTCACACGGCCACTGTTCAACACCGCTTCGATGGCGCGGTTCACTGCCGCCGCTTCTTCGCGCAGGCCGAAACTGTATTCGAGCATGGCCGCCACCGAACCGATGGCGCCCAAAGGATTAGCCTTATTCTGGCCCGCGATATCGGGGGCCGATCCATGCACCGGTTCATACAGGCCCACCCACACGCCATCGGTCTTCTTCGCGCCGATGGAGGCCGAGGGCAGCATACCGATGGAGCCCGTCAGCACCGCGCCTTCGTCGCTGAGAATGTCGCCAAACAGATTTTCAGTCAGCACCACGTCGAAGCGCTTGGGGTTGAGCACCAGTTGCATGGCGCAGTTATCCACCAGCATATGATCGAGGCTCACGCCGGGATAGCCTTGCGCCACCTCAGTCACGACGCGCCGCCACAGCTGCGAATTCTCGAGCACATTGGACTTGTCGACCGACGTGACTTTCCTGCGCCGTGCCTGGGCCAGCGAAAAGGCCATGTGCGTAACGCGTTCGATCTCCGGGACCGTGTAGGTCATGGTGTTGACGGCGCGGGCTGAGGCGCCTTCGCCAGAAATGCCGCGCGGCGTACCGTAGTAAATACCGCCCGTCAATTCGCGCACGATGATCATGTCGGCGCCATCGACCAGATGGTTTTTCAAAGGCGACGCATCGAGCAGCGCGGCGTACGTTCTGACCGGCCGCAGGTTGGCATAGACGCCCAGCGCCTGGCGGATGCCGAGCAGCCCTCGCTCGGGCCGGCGCTCGGGCGGCGCATTATCGAACTCGGGCAGGCCCACGGCGCCCAGCAATGTGGCGTCGGCCGCCAGCGCCAGGGCCCGCGTTTCATCGGGAAACGGCCCGCCGGTGCGATGGATGGCGATACCGCCCAGCAGCCCTTCGGATAGCGCGAGCGAGTGCTTCCAGCGTTGCGCCACGTGCCGCAACACCTTGACTGCTTCGCCGGTTACTTCCGTTCCAATACCGTCGCCCGGCAGGACCAGCACCTGCAAATTCAAACGAGCAACCTCGCGGCAAACTCACGCAGAAATATCATGGGTGGATTTCTTTATGGTAACCCAACCTGAGAACTTGGGCGGCACGCCGGCACTCACCAACTGTAAGGGAGCAGGATGGACACTCGCGAGAAGCAGAACGCAATCGACCGGGCCCTGGTTCAGATGGACAAGCAGTTCGGCAAAGGCGCGGTGATCCGGCTGGGCTCCGATGCGGTGGTGCCGGTGACGGTGATCTCCTCCGGCACTATTTCGATCGACGCGGCGCTGGGGGTCGGGGGATTTCCCCGGGGCCGCGTGGTTGAAATCTATGGGCCCGAAAGCTCGGGCAAAACTACGCTCACGCTGCAGGTGATCGCGCAGGCTCAGAAGGCCGGGGGCACGGCCGCGTTTATCGACGCGGAACATGCGCTCGACCCGACCTACGCCAGGAAGTTGGGCGTCGACATCGACAATCTGCTGGTCTCGCAGCCGGATCACGGCGAACAGGCGTTGGAGATTGTGGCGGCGCTGGTGCAGTCGGGCGCGGTCGACGTCATCGTGATCGACTCAGTGGCGGCACTGGTGCCCAAGGCGGAACTTGAAGGCGAGATGGGCGACAGCCACATGGGCCTGCACGCGCGGCTGATGTCGCAGGCGCTGCGCAAGCTGACCGGCATGGTCTCGCGCACCAATACGCTGCTGATCTTCATCAATCAGTTGCGCGAGAAGATCGGCGTGGTCTTCGGCAATCCCGAAACCACTACCGGCGGGCGCGCGCTGAAGTTTTACGCCTCCGTGCGTGCCGAGATAAGGCGCATTGGCGCGATCAAAGATGGCGAAGTCACGATTGGCAACCGGACGCGCGTCAAAGTGGTGAAGAACAAAGTGGCGTCACCTTTTCGCGAGGCCGAGTTCGACATCCTCTATGGCGAAGGTACGTCGCGCGAGGGCGATCTGCTGGACACTGGCGTGTTGCAGAACGTCGTCGAGAAGAGCGGCTCGTGGTTCAGCTATAAGGGCGAGCGCATCGGGCAAGGCCGCGAGAACGCGCGGACTTTTCTCAAGGCTAACCCGCTGATGACGACGCAAATCGACCGCGAGTTGCGGGTTGTTCTGAAGCTGACGGCGCTCGAAGTAGCGATGAACGGAGCCGCGAAGTAGTCTGGTTTAGATCGGATGCTCCGCGCGGAACTTTTCGATCTCGGCGAGCTCGGCTTCGCTGAGCCGGAAGTCCGCGGCTCCGATGACGCCGTCCACCTGCTGCGGCGAGCGCATGCCCACAATGGCGGCTGTGACGGCGGGGTGCCGCAGCGTCCAGGCAATGGCCACCTCTCCGGCCGACTTGCCGTGCGCCGAGCCGATTTTCTTCAGCAGATCGGCTAATTCCAGGTTGCGCGAGAGGCGTGGCTCCAGGAAGTTCAACGCGCGCTTGCGGAAGTCGTCCTCGGGCATGGCGGCCACGCGTTCTTTGGTCATGCTGCCGGTGAGCAGGCCGGATTTCATGGGCGAATAGACGATCACGCCGATTTGACGCTCCTGGCAATACGGCAGGATGTCGTCTTCAATTTCGGGCGAGATCGCCGAGTACGGCGGCTGCAATGACGTGACGGGCGCGATTTTGCGCGCGCGCTCCAACTGCTCGACGTTGAAATTGGAGACGCCGATAAAGCGCACCTTGCCCTCGGCCTTCAACTCGGCCATCGTGGTCCAGCCTTCTTCGATGTCTTCTTCCGGTTCGGGCCAGTGGATCTGGTAAAGGTCGATCACGTCCACTTTCAAGCGGCGCAGGCTGGCTTCCACTTCGGCGCGGATGGAATCGCGCTTCAGGCTCTTGCCGATCTCGCGCTTGTCGTTCCACACGCGTTCACACTTGGTGAACACATAGGGCTTGTTCGGGAGCCCTTCGAGCGCTGCGGCCACGACCTCCTCGGAGTGTCCCAGTCCGTAGACCGCGGCGGTGTCGATCCAGTTGATCCCCTGGTCCAGTGCATGGCGGATCGCGCCGATGGATTCGCGGTCGTCCTGCGCGCCCCATCCGAAGGCCCAGTCGCCGCCGCCCATGGCCCAGGCGCCAATGCCGAGCGGAGTAATGTTGAGATCGCTGTTTCCCAGTTGCTTTGTCTGCATTTCAGATTATTGTCTAACACGGTTGTGCTGCACGGCATTGCTGCACCCGTCCCGTTAGCCTGCTGCACGGTGCGTACCCGCCCTAAAACGCCGCTTCATGGCCCCGGGTCTCGATATACTGCGGGTATGGACCTGGTCATCAACGGTGTCCGCCGCACCCTTCGGAGCGACCCGGGACGCCCCCTCCTTTACGTCCTGCGCGATGAGCTGAACCTGACCGGAGCCAAGTACGGCTGCGGCGAAGGACAGTGTGGCGCCTGCACCGTGCTGCTCGACGGCGCGCCGGTGCGGTCGTGCCGCACCACCCTGCAGGCGGCGCAAGGCAAACAGGTCACGACGATTGAAGCGCTGGAACAGAACGGCCGCCTGCATCCGGTGCAGCAGGCCTTCCTCGATACCGACGCGCTGCAGTGCGGCTACTGCACCACCGGCATGATCATGAGCGCGGCCGGTCTGTTGAAGAAGAATGCCGATCCCAGCGCCGCTGAAATCAAGTCGGCCCTGCAGGGAAACATCTGCCGCTGCGGCACATATCCGCGCATTGTCGAAGCGGTCAGAAGGGCGGCCCGCCATGCCTGAAATCGAACGCTACGAGCTGCATGCCGGTCCGGCCTACGTTTTCGCGCCCGACCGCCGCGATTTCTTCAAGCTCCTCGGCGGCGGACTGGTGGTCCTGCTGGCTCTACGCACCGAAGCCCAAGGGCAGGAATCAGGGCGGGGCGGACGCGCCGACCGAGGCCGCCCGCGGGAGATCGGCGCCTGGCTGCATATCTCGGAATTGGGTGCGGTCACCGTTTATACCGGCAAAGTCGAGATGGGGCAGAACATCCGAACCTCGCTGACCCAGGCCGTAGCGGACGAACTGCATACCAGCCCGGCGCGCATTGAGCTGGTGATGGGCGACACCATGCTGACGCCGTTCGATCGGGGCACCTTCGGCAGCAGGACCACGCCGGACATGGCGCCGCAGCTGCGTCAAGTAGCGGCCGCCGCGCGCGAAATGCTGATCGGCCTGGCCGCTGCTAAATGGCAAGCCGATCGAACCGTGCTGGCGGCGGAGGATGGACATGTCCGCAACACGGTCTCCGGCGCATCGCTCACGTTTGGAGAATTGACCAAAGGGCAAAAGCTAACGACGACGATCACGCCCGATGCGCGCGTCACACCGGCAAGCGAATGGAAGATCGCGGGTCACGATATGCGCAAGGTGAACGCCCGCTCCATCGTCACGGGCCAGCAAAAGTTCACGTCCGACATGGCGCTGCCCGGCATGTTGCACGGCCGCGTCGTCCGGCCCAACTCGTTTAAGGCGCAATTAATATCCGCCGACATCAAGCCGGCCGAACAGATGCCGGGCGTCGTGGTGGTGCGCGATGGTGACTTTATCGGCGTCGCTTGTGACGATTCCGCCAGGCTGCGGCCCGCCACGGAAGCTATTAAAGCCGAGTGGAAAACGGTTCCGCAGACTAACTCGCGCGAGTTATATGCCTGGCTGAAATCGCACGCCGGCGCACCCGTGGAATGGAAGCCGATCGAGGCTGACGTGCACGCCGAGGCCAGTTACAACGTGGCCTATATCGCGCATACTCCGCTCGAGCCGCGCTGCGCCGTGGCGCAATGGGAAGGCGACCGGCTGACGGTCTGGACCGGCACACAGGTCCCGTTCGGCGTGCGCACCGAGCTGGCCGAAGCGTTCGGTCTCCCCGAGGCCAACGTTCGCGTGGTGGTGCCACCTACCGGCTCCGCCTACGGGGGCAAGCACACCGGAGAATGCGCGGTGGAAGCGGCGCGGCTCGCCAAGGCGGCGGGAAAGCCCGTGAAGCTGCAGTGGACCCGCGAAGAAGAGTTCACCTGGGCTTACTTCCGCCCCGCCGGCGTGATCGACGTTCGCAGCGGCGCGCTGAAGAGCGGCGCCATCACGGGTTGGCAATTTCATAACTACAATTCCGGTGGATCCGGCATTCGCAGCCCCTATAACATCCCGAATCAGATCGCCGAGTTTCACGCATCCGACTCCCCATTGCGCCAGGGCTCGTACCGCGGGCTGGCGGCCAGCGCCAACCACTTCGCGCGCGAATCGCACATGGACGAACTGGCGCACGCAGCCGGCATCGAGCCCGTTTCGTTCCGCATGAAAAATGCGAGCGACCCAAGACTGCGCGCCGTAATCGAGGCTTCTACTGAACGCTTTCGGTGGGGGCGGACCAAGCACCGCGCCGGCCAGGGCTTCGGCGTGATGGCGGGCTTTGAAAAGGGCGGCTATGTTTCGGCCTGCATGGAACTCACGGTCATCAATAACAAGGTGCGGATCGATCGCGTGGTCCAGTCATTTGAATGCGGCGCGATTGTCAATCCCGATCAGCTGAAGAACCAAATCGTGGGCGCCATCATGATGGCCATCGGCGGTGCGCTCTCCGAGTCAATCGAGTTTGAGGATGGACGCATCCTGAATCCGCGTCTATCGCAGTACCGTGTGCCGCGCTTCAGCGACATGCCCGAAATCGACGTCGTGCTGGTGGATCGCAAGGATCTCCCCTCGGCCGGTGCCGGCGAAACCCCCATCGTGGCGATCGCCCCCGCGGTCGCCAACGCTATCTTCGATGCGACCGGCAAGAGATTGCGCTCCATGCCCTTATAATAAGATCACTAGTGTCCGGCTAACGTCATCCGTCCGATCGACAAGCCCTTTGATTGCTGACAGTTGGGCTTGATTTTAGGTTGCCGCGATTTGAATCGCGCCAGACCGAACAAGCCCCGCCAGGGTGCGGGTAACAATGGTCCGTGAACCATGGCCGAACCGTCTTTTCCCAGTTGCTGAGCTTTTTGCCCGATCGCGAGTTCCGCCGTTGCGTGGCGCGTTATGGCGGCGATGCGCGACCGCGCGGCTTCTCTTGTTGGGATCAGTATCTGGCGATGGCTTTCGCACAGTTGACTTACCGGGAAGGTCTTCGCGATATCGAAGCCTGCTTACGATCCCTTGGCGGAAAGCTCTACCACATGGGTTTTCGCGGTCGAGTGGCTCGGTCCACTCTGGCCGATGCCAACGACACGCACGATTGGCGAATCTATGCCGGCTTTGCTCAAGTGCTGATCCGCATCGCGCGGCCGCTCTATGCATCTGACCCAATCGGTCTGGATCTGGACCACAGCTTGTACGCACTCGACTCGACCACCATCGACCTCTGTCTATCGCTGTTCCCGTGGGCCAGATTCCGCCAACACAAAGCTGCCGTCAAGATGCACACGCTGCTCGATCTGCATGGCAATATCCCCACGTTTATCAGCATTACCGATGGAAAGGTGCATGATGTTAACATCCTCGACGAGATCTTGCCGGAGGCCGGGGCGTTCTACGTGATGGATCGCGGCTATCTGGATTTCGAACGGCTCTACGGCTTCACGGCGAGTGGTGCGTTCTTCGTCGTGCGCACAAAGTCCAACGTTGTTCTGCAGCGTCGTTACTCGCACACGGTGGACAAGAGCACCGGTGTCCGCTCCGATCACACCG
>DOZZ01000163.1:0-209 GCA_003517725.1 Bryobacterales bacterium
ATTGCCGAGCGTCCGTTCGTGCTGTTGGCGCAGCCCAGCTTGTTCGATGCGACGCGCGCGCCGGCGGGGCAGCATACGGCGTGGGCTTACTGCCACGTGCCGAACGGCTCGGGCGTGGACATGACCGAGCGCATCGAGGCGCAGGTGGAGCGCTTCGCGCCCGGGTTTCGCGACACCATCCTGGCGCGCGGCACAATGGGGACGGCGGA
>DOZZ01000163.1:434-710 GCA_003517725.1 Bryobacterales bacterium
CTGCGGCAGTTGTTTATGAGGCCGACGCGGCAGCTATATCGCACGCCGATGGAGCGTGTGTATTTATGCTCGGCGTCGACACCGCCGGGCGGCGGCGTGCATGGAATGTGCGGGTATCATGCGGCGCGGATGGCACTGCGGGATGCGGGAATCGGGTGAATGGCGGGGGAAACTTCCCGCTCTCCCCGCTCTCCCGACGACAGAGTGAACGCTTCTGGAAGCGGCAGGCCGGCTGAAGCCGTCTGCAGCTTGAAAGCTGCTCCAGAAAGGAGTCGC
>DOZZ01000163.1:764-2015 GCA_003517725.1 Bryobacterales bacterium
TGAAGCCGTCTGCAGCTTGAAAGCCGCCCCACAAGGAATCGGCCTAACTCACTACCAGCTTCGCTAACGTTTCTAAGTGGAACGTTTGCGGGAAGAGATCGAGGAGTGTCAGCTCTTCTAGCTGGTAGGCGCCCTGGAATTGCGCTAAGTCCCGCGCCAGCGTGGCTGGGTCACAGGAGACCAGATGCAGCCGCGCCGGGCGCAAGTGCAGCAGCCGCTCTACTACGCGCTTGCCCAAACCCGTGCGCGGCGGATCGGCCACCACAAAATCCGGGATCTCGCCGGCATCGCGCAGATAATCTTCGACTGCCGCCGTTTCAGTCTCGACCATCGCGCCGGCGCGTTCCGCGTTGAAGCGCAGATCGCGCGTGGCGGTGGTGCCGCTTTCGACTGCCGTGACGCTCGCGAAACGCTCCGCCAGCGGCATCGAGAACAGCCCGACGCCCGCGTATAAATCGAGCGCTCGAATGCCGGAGTGCCCCGCCGTCACGGCCGCGATCATGGGTTCGAGCAGGAACCGGTTCACCTGGAAAAATGAGCCGCCGCTGACACGGTATTGGTAGCTGCCGGCGCGGTAATCGAGCGGGCCCTCGACAAAGCCCGGCAGCTCCGCCGCGCACCACTCGAAAAAGCGCTTGGCCACTGGCTGCGCGCTCTCGAGTACGTTCAACTGTACGCCGCTCTCGTCGGTGAACAGCTCGATCGATTCGACGAAGCGGGGCCAGGGGCGCTCCTTCACCATGCGGTTCAACACCGCGATGCACTCGTTGATGCGCGGCGAGCTGATGGGGCACTGCTCGATGGCGCAGAGCCGGTGCGAACGAGCCTCGCGGTAGCCGATGCGGCCGTCTTCCACGTGCAGCTGCACGCGATTGCGGTAGCCGTAGGGCTCGCCGCTGATAACGCCGATCTCGGCCGGCGCTTCGATGTGACCGGTGCGGCGCAGGGTCTCCGCCAGAATTTCGCGCTTGGCCTGCAGCTGCGTGGCGTAGTCCAGATGCTGGTAATGGCAGCCGCCGCAGCGTCCGAAGTACGGACATCGCGCGGCCACGCGGGCCGCCGCTGGCTGCAGCACCTGCTCCAGACGCGCGCGCCGCACACCCGCGCGGACCGGCTCTAACTCTACTGCCACGGTCTCGCCCGCCGCCACGAAAGGCGTCAGCACCACCTGGCCTTCGGCGCGGCTCAGGCCGTCCCCGCCATACACTAATTTCTCAATTTGCAGATTCACGTTACGATGAGAGCTTCCGT
>DOZZ01000163.1:2242-2820 GCA_003517725.1 Bryobacterales bacterium
GTCGACCTGCACGCCGTCACCATTTATCAACAGCCGGCCGAGCTGCGCGCCAAGATCGTCGAGATCGCCGCGACGTTTCTGGCCGCCGGTATCGATCCCGCGCAATCCTCCATCATGGCGCAGTCGATGGTACCGGGCCACAGCGAACTGGCCTGGATGCTCACCTGCGTCACGCCCATCGGCTGGCTCTACCGCATGACGCAGTTCAAGACCAAGTCCGAAAAGCAGGAGACCATCGGCGACGGCCTGCTGCAATACCCCGTGCTGATGGCGGCCGACATCCTGCTGTACCAGGCCGGCATCGTGCCCGTGGGTGACGATCAGGCGCAGCACCTGGAGCTGACGCGCGACATTGCCCAGCGCTTTAATTCACTCTATGGCGACACCTTCGTCGTGCCGCAAACCAGGCTGCCCGTGGTGGGCGCGCGCATCATGGGCCTGGACGATCCGACGGTCAAGATGAGCAAGTCCGCCAGCGGCGCGCAACACGCGGTAGCGCTGCTCGACGCGCCCGAGAAGATCCGCAAGACTCTTTTGCGCGCGACCACGGATTCAAATCCGGGCGTGGATTTCGGCAA
>DOZZ01000103.1:0-134 GCA_003517725.1 Bryobacterales bacterium
TGGACATGCCCGGTATGAATGGCCTGGAACTGGCGCGCGCCATCAAGTCCGAGCCGCCGCTGGCGGGGACTCGGCTAGTCCTGATGCCGTCTTCCAGCGATCGCGAAGTGGCTCCCGCGGCCCCCGCCCCCCGG
>DOZZ01000103.1:311-4425 GCA_003517725.1 Bryobacterales bacterium
GTATTGACGCCTGCCTCCGCAAGCCGGTGCGGCGTGCGCAACTTTTCGATGCGCTGGCTCGCGTCATGCATCAGCCGGCTGCCTCTCCGCCGGCGCCGCTTAAAGAGAATGCGGAGGCGCGCCCGATGGCCGCACCCCATCAATCGCCGGCAGCGCAGCGCGACAACCGCACGCGGGTGCTGATCGCCGAGGACAACGTGATCAACCAAAAGCTGGCCGCGGTGCAGCTGCACACGCTTGGCTATAGCTCGGATGTCGCGGCCAACGGGCGCGAGGCGCTGGCTACCCTGTTCCGCGCCGCCTACGACATTGTCCTGATGGACTGCCAAATGCCCGAGATGGATGGCTACGACGCCACCCGCGAGATTCGCCGCCGGGAAGGGTCGGACCGTCACACCGTGATCATCGCCATGACCGCCAACTCGATGGAAGGGGATCGCGACAAGTGCCTGGCGGCCGGCATGGACGATTATCTAACCAAGCCGGTGAAGATGGAAGATCTGCGGGTCGCGCTCGACCGCTGGCAGCCCGCACGGCGGGGTCTGGCCGCGCCGCACACTGAAAGCGCCCCGGCCGCCGAGGTCCGCGCCGCGCCTGAAGGCGTTCTCGATGAGTCCGTGCTCGAGGGTTTGCGCGCCTTGCAGGACCGTTCCGCGCCGGATCTGCTCAAGAATTTGATTGGCCTGTTTCTGGACGACACCCCAGCGCGGCTCGAAGCGGTGCGCGACGCGGTGCAGCAGAAGCAGGCAGTTTCGCTGGCCCGGCTGGCGCACGCACTGAAGGGCGCCGCGGCCAACCTGGGCGTCCTTAGCATGACCCAGACGTGCGCGCAGCTTGAACAGCTGGGCCGATCCGAGGAGACCCACGCGGCGCCTGGGCTGGTGACGCGCCTCGAAGCCGAGTTCGACGAGGTGCGCCTGTTGTTTCGCAACATGGCCGGGCCGAGCGGCTAAGCATGCGGGTTCTGGTGGCGGAAGACGATCCTTCGACACGCCTGATCCTGCAGGCCGTGATCCGCGGCTTGGGGCACCAGTGTGTGCTGGCCCGTGACGGTCTCGAAGCATGGCAGCTCTTCGAAATCGACCCGGCGGACGTGGTGATCAGCGATATGGACATGCCTCGCATGGATGGCCTGGGCTTCTGCCGGCGGGTGCGCGCGCACAAAGGGGCGGCCTACACCTACTTCATTTTTCTGACCTCGTTTGGAGCGCGCGCGGATCTACAGAAAGGCATGCAGGCGGGCGCCGACGATTATCTGGCCAAGCCGCTGCACGCCGATGAGCTCGGGTTCCGGCTGGTGGTGGCGGCGCGCATCACCGAGCTGCACCAACGGCTGGCCGGGCAGGCGCAACAGCTGGAAGAACTGAATCGCCAATTTTTCGAGGAGGGCCGCACCGACGCTCTGACGCGCCTGGGCAACCGCCTGCGTTTGCACGAGGATCTGCAGTCGCTCGAAAGGAAAAATTATTGCGCGGTGCTCTGCGACGTAGATCACTTTAAGCTCTTCAATGACGGTCAAGGGCACTTGGCCGGAGATGAGGTTCTGCGCGCCGTGGGGGCTGAGCTCAAGAAGCACTGCCGCGGCGGCGACCGCGCCTACCGCTACGGCGGCGAGGAGTTTCTGTTAATTCTGCCGGAGCCGTCGCTGGCCCTGGCGCTGGCGGCCGCGGAAAGGCACCGTAAGGCGATTGAGGCGCTGCGCATTCCGCATCCGGCCAATCCCCCGTCCGGAGTGCTTACTATCAGTGCCGGCGTGGCTTTGCGCTCCTGCGGCGACCATGCCGGCACGGCGGAATGGCTGAACCAGGCCGACACTGCGCTCTACATCGCCAAACGTCATGGCCGCAACCGCGTCTCGACTTTCGGAAATTAGCCGAACGGAGCCGAGGCTCTTGCCATAACGCGAGATGATTGACGGCAATTTAAGAGTCAACCCGATGGAGGAAGACATGGCCTCGCCCCACACAGCTCTCGCTGTTGCCAGCGGTTTCGTCGTCGGCGCGATCAGCTTGGCCGGAAGGCGATGACCTGCGCCGCACGGAGGCTTTGCGTGATATCGGCGGGAGTGCGCTGCCTTTTCAGGCTGGATCGATGCGGCCGCCGTCGGATCCGTCTTCAGCGCTGTGCGCCAGGACGACATTGTTCGCCGGGTCGCCGTCGAATAGTTCGCAATGATAGGTGGTGGAGCCCGCCAATTTATGCTTGACCGTGATGGGGTCCTCGCCTGTCAGAAAGCGGCCACGCGAGAAGGGCTGGGGATTTTTTAGGGTAATTCTCAGCGTGTGCGTCGCGGGGCTGCCGGGCGGAAGCAGGAAATGGATCGTGTCGTTCTGATCCACTTGGATCGGGTCGGGCGGCGTAAAGGTTGAGCCTTCGTAGCGCAGCGTGACGTTAACGGGTGCCATGGTGTCCTCCTACTGGGGCCTGTTGGAAGTCTCGGCCATCATACTCCGAAATCGCGGGTCGTTCTTCAGTTGTTTCAAGTCCGGGTAGCGGCTCAGGTCCGCCAGTAAATAGGCGGGCGCGCCGCGCAGGATGGCCAGCGCCTGCTCGTGCCGGCCCAGCGCTTCGTAGGCCACGGCGGCTTCGCGCATCACCATGACGTTATCGGGATCGAGGGCGAGCGCTTGCGCCAGTTCGAGTTCGGCGCGCCGGGTTTCACCGAGCTCGGCCGAAATCATGCCCACCATGGCGCGCGAGGAAGCCTGGCGCGGATCGCGCGCGACATCGTCCTCGGCCAGCGTGCGCGCGCGGCGGTAAGCATCGGCGGCCTCCGCGGCGCGCCCGAGATGGCGGAAGGCGTCGCCCAGATTGGCGTAGCGCAGCGCCGTGGGCGGACCCGCGGCAAGGCTCTCCGCACCCAGCCGCGCGGCTTCGGCATAACGCTCCTGCACGAAGTAGAGCGCGCCGATATTGCTCAGCACGCGCGCATTGCGATCGATCCGCAGCGCGCGCAGCAGCGACTGTTCGGCTTCCGGGAAGCGCCCCTGCTGCATCAGCGCGAGGCCCAAATTCATGTGCCCGCTGAACAGGCCGGGCGCCAGAGCCGTGACGCGGCGGTAGAGCGCTTCGGCCTCGGGATACTGGCTGCGGAACAGGTAGAAATTGCCGAAGTCGAGATAGTTGCGGTAGTAATCCGGCTGGGCATTGAGGGCCTGGCGATAGGTGGCGATGGCTTCGGTGGCGCGGTTGGTCTTCTCGTAGGCTTTGGCCAGACGCCGCCAGGCATCGGCGTTGGCGGCGTCGAGTTTAGCGGCTCGGGCGTAGTCGGCCACGGCTTTTTCCCATTGCCCGTGCTCCTGGTGCAGGTAACCGGAGGCCAGCAGCACCGGGACCGAATCGGTATTGCGGCTGACCGCCTGGGCCACGTTGGCGGCGGCTTGCTCCAACCACGAATTGCCGCCGCCCGCATCGAACTTTTGCATCTGCGCGTCGGCCAGCCCGGCGTAGGGCAGGGCCGAACGGGGGTCGAGCTGCGCGGCTTTCTGGAACAACGGAATGGCCTCGTCCGGGCCCTTTTGGCCCTCGCGCAAAACGGCAGCTGCCTGCACGTAGAAGGGATAGGCGGGGCTGGAGACCGTTTCGCGCGGCATGCGGTTGCGCAGATCGAAGGCGCCGGTGACGCTCGCCAGCAGCGCCTTGGCCAGCAACGCCGCGTCGTTAGCCGGATAAGTGCCGGTCAGTTCGCGCAGGGTGTTGCCCGAAACGGCGTCGGTGATGGCGGCCGAGGCCGCGATGCTGTCGCCTTCGCGGTGCAGGCGGGTGCGGAGCACATGCGTGGCGCCCAACACCGAGCGGGCCCGCGCCGCCGTGGTGACCTGATTGCGCGCCGCCTCGCCGGGGGCGATGACGGTGAAGTGGCGGCCCGCGCCCGACAGGCGATCCGCGACATCCACGCCGATGCCAGCCGCCGCCGCGATGGGCGGACCATCGACTTCGATCGGCAACATGGCGAGCCGCACCGGCGGCCCGGGTGTCTCGCCAGCGCGCCATAGGAGAAAGCCCAGCAGGGCCATGACTGGCAGCGCGGTGGCCAGCGCCCAACGCAACGGGGAGCGCCGGGCGGCAAGAATGCGGCTGATCTCTTCGACCGACCCGAAGCGCTGTTCCGGAT
>DOZZ01000103.1:4430-5355 GCA_003517725.1 Bryobacterales bacterium
GCATCGGGGCGTCCGGCCACCATCTCGCGCAGCATCTTACCGAGAGCGAAAATATCCGACGCGACGCTGGGGCGCGCGCCTTGCAGTAGCTCCGGAGCCATGTAGCCGGCGGTGCCGCCCCGCGAGCCCGGCTCACGTTCGGCGCCGCGTGATTGGCGCAGTTTGGCCAGCCCGAAATCCATCAGCACGGCGCGCGCGTGGCCTTCGGGCGAGCGGCTCAGGATCACGTTGGCCGGTTTCAGATCGCCGTGGATCACGCCTTGCCGATGAACCTGTGACAGCCCGGCGCAGATTTGCAGCGCAATCTCGCGGGCATGCCGCGCGGGCAGCGGGCCCCCGCGCCGGATGCGCCGGGCGAGAGTTTCGCCGGCGATTAACTCCATGGTGAGGAAGTCGATTGTCTTGCCGGCCGCGGTGGTGGTGTGCAACTCGTGCAGCTTACAGACGTTGGGGTGGCTGACCTCCAGGGCGGCGCGTGCTTCGGGCGACAATTGCTCATCGAGACCGCGCAGTGCGCATTTGATGGCCACGCGCCGGTCGAGTTTCTCGTCATGCGCTTCATACACCACGCCCATGCCGCCGTGCCCCAGCTCTCGAAGGATGCGGAAGCGCTCGCCGACTATTTGGCCGGCCGCGAAGACCGGGTCGCCGCGCTCGGCGCGTTGCAGGCGCAGCTTGACCTCGTCCGATAACTGGTCCGCTAACTTCTGGTTGACGGTGCAGGTGCTGCGCAGATAGGCGTCGCGCTCGGCGGGCGGCAGCGCCAGAGCACCCTGCACCAGGGACGTGACCAGCTGGTCGTACTCGGCGTCCTGTTGCATGCACCTCCGCCGGCGGCAGCGTTGATTCTATCGCAGGGGCCGCGGGCTGGTCAGGACGTTCTCATGTGGTCCAAAATGGCGCGCACCCTGTCGGCCCAATTGGG
>DOZZ01000144.1:0-1668 GCA_003517725.1 Bryobacterales bacterium
AGCCAGCGCATCCGCATCCGACCAATTATACGGATGTGGCGCCGCAGGGGTTACCCCGGCGGTTGGCGTATTCGGGCGGCGTCAGCAGGCTTAATGCGCCGGGCGCCACGCGCAATGTCGCGGGCAGCGTGCCAATGTATTCGCCATCGGCCTGTAAGTGCACCGTCTCGGCGCTCGATGGCCACAGCTCCACCTTGTTAGTCCGCAAAAAACGCACGCCCGGGTCGTGCTGTAACTGCTGCGTCACTACGCCCGCCAGATAGCGGAAGTAAACCAGGGCGTTATCGGTCTCGAGCAGCACCACTTCGAAATCGTCCTGTTGCAGCGTCACGTGGCGCGCGATATTGAAATCGCCGCCGTAATTGCGCACGCGGCTGACCAGCGCGAAGGAGCACGCATATTCCTGGCCGTCGATGCGGGCGTGTAAGCGGTCGAGCTTGCGCGACAACTTCGAGAAGCCCCCGATCCAATACGACAGGCGGCCCAGCCGCTGTTTCAACTGCGCGTCCAGGTTGTAGACGATGCCCGCGTCGAAGCCCGCGCCCGCCATCATTAAGAAGTGGCGCGCGGGTGCGGCCCCGTTCTCGATTACGCCGAGCGCCACGCGCTGCGGCGCGCACTCGGCCAGCTTGCGCGCGGCTTGCTCCGGGTTGCAGGGGATGCCCAGCTCATGCGCCAGCACGTTGGCGGTGCCGGCCGGCAGAATGCCCAAAGGTATCGCCGAGCCCGCCATGCCGCCGGCCGTTTCGCTGATGGTACCGTCCCCCCCGGCCGCCAGCACGCAGTCCACGCCCTGTTGCAGGGCCTGACGCGCCAAGCCGCCGGCGCTGCCGGGCGCTGTGGTCTCGAGCAGCGTAACCTCACAGCCCTGCCGCGCGAGCACGTCGACGGCTGCCTGCAGACGCTGGCTCCGGCCGCTCTTGAAGCCACCCGCAAATAGATTGAAAATGATAGCGATTCGGCGGTACGGTAGAGCGGAAATTCGGGTTATCCTTTCCTTTCAATAGATTTTTATTAAATGCTTACCGATCCCAATTTCTCCGGGCGGATAGAGGAGCTGCGCGACCGCCTGCGCCACCACGAACACCAGTATTACGTACTCGACCAGCCCGAGATCAGCGATGCCGATTACGACGCCATGCTGCGCGAGCTGCAACAGCTCGAAGCCGAGCATCCGGAACTGGACGACCCCTCGTCGCCCACCCACCGCGTCGGCGGCAAGCCGCGCGAAGGCTTCGTCAAGATCGCCCACAGCGCGCCCATGCTGAGCCTCGACAACGCGCTGAATGAAGAGGAACTGCTCGAATTCGACCGGCGCGTCAGCGGGCTGCTCGAAGGCCGCCCCTTCCGCTACGTGGCGGAGTTGAAGATGGACGGCCTCTCGATGGCCGCCACCTACCGCGACGGGAAACTGCTGCAGGCCGTCACCCGCGGCGACGGGCGCATCGGAGAAGACGTAACCTCGAACGCCCGCACCATCCGTTCTCTGCCGCTGCGCATTGCCACCGATCTGCCCGGGCTCGAGGCCCGCGGCGAGGTGGTGATGAACCGCCGTGCCTTTGAAAATTTGAACGCGGCGCGCGACGAGGCCGGGCTTTCCCGCTTCGCCAACCCGCGCAATGCGGCAGCCGGCTCGCTGCGCGTTTTGGAGGCCACCGTCACGGCTTC
>DOZZ01000144.1:1754-2578 GCA_003517725.1 Bryobacterales bacterium
GAAATCGACGGGGTGGTAGTGAAAGTGGATTCGGTAGCGCAGCAGGAAGAGTTGGGCTACACCGCCAAAGCGCCACGCTGGGCACTGGCGTTCAAGTATGCGGCACGCCAAGCCGTGACCCAGGTGGAGTCCATCGAGGTGCAGGTGGGCCGCACGGGCGCAGTCACTCCGGTGGCGCGTCTGGCGCCGGTCTCGATCGGCGGCGTGACCGTCACGCGGGCTACGCTGCACAACGAGGACGAAATCGAGCGCCTCGGTCTGCAGATCGGCGATCACGTAGTAGTGGAGCGCAGCGGCGACGTCATTCCCAAAGTGGTGCGCGTGCAGTCGCAGGGCTCCTACCGCCGGCCTTTCAAAATTCCGGCGCAGTGCCCGGTCTGTGGCGGCCAGGTAGTGCGCGAGGAGGGTGAGGCGGCCAGCCGCTGCATCAACACCAATTGTCCCGCGCGTCTGAAGGAATCGCTGCTGCATTTCGCCTCGCGCCCGGTCATGAATATCGACGGTATGGGCGAGGCCCTGGTCGACCAGTTAGTGGACCGTGGACTGGTGCACAGCGTGGCTGACCTCTACACGTTGACGGCGGCCGACCTCGGCGGCCTGGAGCGCATGGGCCCGAAATCGGTGGCCAACCTGTTGCGCAACATCAACGCTTCTAAAAAGCTGCCCTTCTGGCGCGTGCTGAGCGGGCTCGGCATACGCTTCGTCGGCGGACGCACCGCCCAACTGCTGGCGGCCGAGTTCGGCAGCATGGAAAAGCTGGCCGCCGCCACCGAGGAGCAGCTACAGCAAGCGGGAGAGGTGGGGCCGCGCGTGGCGCAGAGCGT
>DOZZ01000144.1:2756-3140 GCA_003517725.1 Bryobacterales bacterium
CTGGCGGGCCTGATTTTCGTCCTGACCGGCTCCATGGGTCAGCTGTCGCGCGAGGAAGCCAAGCTAAGAATCGAGAGCGCCGGCGGCCGCGTCACCGGAACTGTGAGCAAACGAACGAGCTACGTTGTCGCTGGAGACGAAGCAGGGAATAAACTGAATAAAGCGAAGGAGCTTGGGATTACTGTGATCGACGAACAGAAACTCCTTTCCATGATCGAGCCTAGTGTCAGCTAGGACGACCGAAGCGGTGAGAGGCGAAGGTGCTTCCGTGCCCGAAAAAACGATCCTCGTGGTGGACGACGATTCCGACGTCCTCAAGCTCGTCGGCTTAATCCTGACCACACGCGGGTACGAGGTGATCACGGCCACCAGCGCCGACCAGGC
>DOZZ01000144.1:3289-3847 GCA_003517725.1 Bryobacterales bacterium
TTCATGTCCGGCTATGACGACCGCCAGGTGGTCCGGCGCTATGTGAAGGAGCGCGGCTTCGCCCTTATCCCTAAACCCTTTACAGCCGAGCAGTTGAGCGAAAAAGTGGAACGCTTACTGCAATCCACACCGGAGAATGTCGAGCAGCCGCCCGTCTGAGGAAGAGGTCCAGGCGCGCCGCTTCGTGGTCCGCGGCCGCGTGCAAGGCGTGGGCTTCCGCGACTTCACGCAGCGCCGCGCATCGCGCCTAGGCCTACGCGGCTACGTGCGCAACGAACCCGACGGCAGCGTCTCGGCGTACGCGACGGGCACCGTCCGCCAGCTCGACGACTTCGAAGCCTGGCTGCGCCAAGGTCCGCCGATGGCGGAGGTGCGAGGGCTTGAAAGCCGCGCCTGCGAAGTAGAGCCCTACGAAAGTTTCTCCGTCCGATAATCGCAACACCGACAGCAGTGACGCCGATCCAAGAAGCCATCGAACCCAGGACCTGTCCCGGATTCGATGAAGATGGGCTTAGGATTATCGACGGGCACTTAACGCGCCAAGCCGGCATTCCAGTT
>DOZZ01000144.1:4017-4257 GCA_003517725.1 Bryobacterales bacterium
ATCGGGATCGGGCCTTCGTCCAGACTCTCCAGCACGAAGAACTTGCGTCCGTCGGCAGTGACGGCATATTGGCTGAGGATCGGGTCCACGCGCAGCGGGACCGCGAACAATTCGCGCGGCAGGCTGGTTTCGATGGCAGCGCCAGCTTTGACATCGACCGCCATCATTTTGCCGCTAAGCGTCAGGTAAGACAGTTCCTTGCCATGGTTGCTCCAAAGCGGCTGGCAGCCGCCGCCTGCC
>DOZZ01000068.1:0-2252 GCA_003517725.1 Bryobacterales bacterium
CTGGCGAACTTGCCGTACTGCGACATGTACTGCTGCTCGGCCGTGTGGATCACGGTGACCGAGCGGATCGCCGACATTTCGTTGGCCGTGATGCGCGCCTGGTTGAGCCGGGGCAGCGCCACGCCCAAAATAATCAAAATGATCGCGATCACGATCAGCAGCTCTACCAGCGAAAAGCCGCGGCGACGGTTTCGGGTTTGGGGCAAGAGCTCTTTGCGTTCCATGTGCATCTCTAGAAGAGTATGACGCGTCATGCCTGCTAAGCGTTCACGAATTCCTGACTATGGCGCGTGGCGTACAGCAGCGTCAGGCGTTTCCAGAAGCCGGCGAGCCGCTGCAGATCGAGCGAATTGGCGCCGTCCGAGAGGGCGTGTCGCGGGTGATCATGCACCTCCACGAAGATCCCGTCGACGCCGCACGCCACTGCGGCGGAGGCCAATGTCTCGATAAATTGGGGCTGTCCGCTGGAGGCCGAACCTGCCCCGCCGGGCTGCTGCACGCTGTGCGTGGCGTCGAAGACCACCGGATGGCCCAGGCCGGCCATCACGGGCAGACCGCGCATATCGACCACTAAATTGTGATAGCCGAAGGTGGTGCCGCGCTCGGTCAGAATCACGCGCGGACTGCCGGACGCCGCCACTTTTTCGGCGGCGTGCCGGATGTCTTCGGGAGCCAGAAACTGCCCTTTCTTGATGTTGACGATGCGGCCCGTGCGCCCCGCCGCTACCAGCAGATCGGTCTGACGGCACAGGTATGCCGGGATCTGCAGCACATCGCACACCTCGGCCGCGGCTTCGGCCTGCGCCGCTTCGTGGATATCGGTCAGCACGGCGTGCCCGTAGGGTTTCAGGCCGCTCAGGATGCGCAGGCCTTCGGTTAGTCCTGGTCCGCGAAAACCCGCCAGGCTGGTGCGATTGGCTTTGTCGAACGAAGCTTTGAAGACAAAGGGCCCGACGATCTTCTGGATGGCCTGCGCCATTTTGTGGACGTGCTCTTCACTCTCGATAACGCACGGCCCGGCGATCAGCCCCAGCCCACGGCCGCCGCCGAACGCGACGGTGCCGCCGTGGGTGGGAATTTCAATCGCCACGCGCCGGCTCCTGGAACAGCGGCTGCGCGGCCATCCTTTGCCGGCGCTGGCGCTGCTGGTGCGCCGCGCCTATGAAGGACCGAAACAGCGGATGCGGCTCCATGGGCTTCGACTTAAACTCCGGATGAAACTGGCAGCCCAGATACCACGGGTGCCGCTCGATCTCGCAGATCTCGACATAGGTGCGGTCCGGCGTTTCGCCCGTGATGCGCAGGCCGGCGGCCGTCAGCGTCTGCTCAAACTCGCGGTTGAATTCGAAGCGGTGCCGGTGGCGTTCGCTGATGGCCTCGCTCCCATAGGACTCGCGCGCGAAGCTGCCCTCTTTCAGAACGCACGGCCACGCGCCCAAGCGCATGGTCCCGCCCAGTTCATCGATGCCCTTCAGCTCGCGCAGCTTGTAGATCACGCGATCGGGCGTGGCGGGATCGAACTCGGTCGAATGCGCGTGCGGCAGGCCGCAGACGTTGCGCGCGAATTCGATCACCATGGTCTGCATGCCGAGACAAATCCCGAAATACGGGACGAAACGCGTACGCGCAAACTCGATGGCGCGCAGCATGCCTTCGATACCGCGTTTACCGAAGCCGCCGGGCACCAGAATGCCGTCGAAGTTCTCCAGCCGTGCGGCCCAGTGCGGATCGTTCTCCAGATCGCCCGCCTCAATCCACTCGATGTTCACCTTCAGGCGATGCGCCATGCCGCCGTGCAGCAGCGCCTCTTTCAGACTCTTGTAGGAATCCTCGTATTCGACGTACTTGCCCACCAGCCCGATGGTGACTTCGTCGGTGGGGTTCTGCATGGCCTCCACCATTTCGCGCCAGCGGGTCAGGTCGCTTGGGCCGGCCGGCAGATTCAGCAGGCGCAACACGATCTCGTCCACGCCCTCGCCCGCGAACACCAGCGGGACCTCATATACCGAGCGCACATCGCGCGCTGTTACCACCGCCGCCTGATCGACGTCGCAGAACAGAGCGATCTTCTCCTTCATCTCTTCCGGAATGGAACGCTCGGCCCGGCACAACAGGATGTCGGGCTGGATACCGATGGCGCGCAGCTCTTTGACGCTGTGCTGCGTGGGCTTGGTCTTCAATTCATGCGCCGCCGCGATCCAAGGCACCAGCGTGACGTGCACGAAGAGGCAGTTCTCGCGGCCCAGTTCATG
>DOZZ01000068.1:2470-2696 GCA_003517725.1 Bryobacterales bacterium
AATCACGACATCCATATCGACGGCCACGCGCTTGGCCGCGGCCTTGATCTCGTTGGTGACGTGCGGGATCACCTGCACCGTCTTGCCCAGATAATCGCCGCGCCGCTCGCGCGTGATGATCTGCTCGTAGATGCGGCCCGAGGTCAAGTTATTGGCCTGCGTCAAGGGCGCATGCGTGAAGCGCTCATAGTGGCCCAGGTCCAGATCGGTCTCGGCGCCATCGTCG
>DOZZ01000068.1:2876-5061 GCA_003517725.1 Bryobacterales bacterium
GCCGTGCTGGAACGGGCTCATCGTTCCGGGGTCGACGTTCAAATAGGGATCGAACTTCTGCAGCGTGACGCGCAGACCGCGGCTTTCGAGCAGGCAGCCAATGGACGCGGCCGCGATGCCTTTGCCTAAGGACGAAACGACGCCGCCGGTAACGAAGATGTACTTAGCCATTGCTTGTCAGAAGATGTTGATCCTTTTCGCGCAGCAGTTGCCGCGCGCGGTCGAACAGGTAGCGCACGCGTTCGAGATCTTCGGGCGTATCGACGCCCAGCGACTCATAGCCGGTCAGAACCACGCGGATTTTAAACCCGTTTTCGAGAGCGCGCAACTGCTCCAGGCGCTCGGCGCTTTCGAGTGGCCCGACCGGCAACGCCGGGTAGCGCAGCAGGAAGTCGCGGCGGTAAACATACAGGCCGATGTGTTTGAAACACACGGCCGGCCCTCGTTCGCGCTGGTACGGAATGGTCGCGCGCGAGAAATAGATGGCGTTTTCGAAGCGGTCGGTAACTACCTTCACCACGTTGGGGTCATCCAGCTCGCGCGGGTCTTCAATGCGCTTGCGCAGCGTGCCCATCGAGATCGAAGGCTCCTCGAGCAGCGGCAGCACGGCGGCGTCGATAGCGTCGGGATCGATCAACGGCTCGTCGCCCTGGATGTTCACCACCAGCTCGGCGGCTTCGGCCGAAGCTACCTCGGCCACGCGATCGGTGCCGGACACATGGTCGTCCCGAGTCATGCGCACTGGGGCTCCGAAAGCGCGCGCGGCACTCTCGATGCGGGCGTCGTCGGTGGCGATAATTACGGCGGTCAGGTACTTTGAACGCACGGCCTGGCCGTAGACATGCTCCAAAATGCTTTTTCCGTCCAGAGTGGCGAGGGCTTTACCGGGGAACCGAGAGGATGCGTACCGAGCAGGAATAACGCCCAGGATTTTGCGGGGCACACGCCATATTACTACAAAATCACTGTGTTAGAGTTAAGGCAGAAAGGGAAGCGTGGCATGCGATTTTGCCAACTTGCCGTACTCCTAAGTATAGTTTTTAGCAGCACCCCGGGCCTCCTCGCCGCAGACGGAAAAGCCACCACGGATACCCAGAAAGCGGATACCCAGAAACTGGTACCGCCGCGCGTCAATATCGAGCCGCGCGCCAAACCCAACCCGAACGCCGAGAGCGCCACGCCCTCGCCGCGCGCCAACATTCGCATCGACACCACCGTGGTGCAGATTCCCGTCACCGTGACGGACCAGCTGAACCGTTTTGTTACGGGCCTGGACAAGGAAAATTTCCGCATCTTCGAAGATAAAGCCGAACAGACCGTGACCTACTTCTCGAGCGAAGACGCGCCGCTTTCGATCGGGCTGGTCTTCGATACCAGCGGCAGCATGGGCTCCAAACTGGAGAAGTCGCGCGAGGCGGTGGCGCAGTTTTTCAAGACCGCCAATCCGCAGGACGAATGTTTTCTGGTGGAGTTCAACGACCGGCCGGAACTGGTCACCCCGTTCACCAAAAGTCTTGAAGATGTGCAGAATCGCCTGACGTTCACGCAGTCGAAGGGGCGTACCGCATTGCTCGACGCCGTGTATCTGGCGCTGCACACCATGAAAAAAGCGCAGAACCCGCGCAAAGCGCTGCTGATCATCTCCGATGGCGGCGACAACAGCAGCCGCTACACCGAAAGTGAAATACGAAATCTGGTGCGCGAAGCCGACGTCCAGATCTATGCCATGGGAATTTTCGAGCCGATCTCGTCGCGCGGGCGCACCGCCGAAGAGCTTTCGGGCCCGAGCCTGCTGACCGAGATCTCCGAACAGACTGGCGGGCGGCACTTCCCGGTGGAGAATCTGTCCGAGTTGCCCGACGTGGCCGCCAAGATCGGCATCGAACTACGCAACCAGTATTTGATTGGATATACGCCGACCAACGCCGGCCGCGACGGCAAATACCGCAGGGTGCAGGTGAAGCTGGTCCAGCCCCGCGGCTTGCCCGCGCTACGCGCCAATTGGAGGCTCGGTTACTATGCTCCCACGCAATAAAGTTTACGCGGCGGCCCTGGCCTTGTTGCTGGCGCCGGCCATCTGGCGCGCCCAGGATAAGCAGCCCGCCGCCAAGTCCGACGAGACGCCCATCTTCTCGAGCGATACGCGCCTGGTGATCCTGCCCGCCGTGGTGCAGGACCGCGCCGG
>DOZZ01000068.1:5218-9646 GCA_003517725.1 Bryobacterales bacterium
AATTTCAACGACGAAGCCTACCTCGATCAGGACTTCACCAGCGACATCAAGCAGATGCAGAAGGGCCTCGACAAGATCGATTCGCGCGGCGGCACGGCCATGCGCGACGCCATCCGCATGTCGATGGACCACCTGAAAGAAAAGGGCAGCCGCGATAAGCGCGTGCTGCTGGTCGTGACTGACGGCGATGACAATACCAGCAATGTCACACTCGAAAACCTGGTGCACCAGGTGCAGGAGAGCGACACCATCATCTATGCCATCGGGCTGTTGAGCGAAGAGGAGCGGCGCGAGGCCAAACGCGCCAAGCGCGCACTCGATACGCTGGTGGAAGCCAGCGGCGGGCTGGCGTTTTATCCCAAGAACGTCTCGGAAGTCGAGAAGATCGCGCACGAAGTGGCCCGTGATCTGCGCAACCAGTACACCATCGGCTACACGCCCAGCAATAACGCGCTCGACGGCAGCTACCGCACCGTGAAGGTGATCGCCACCGGCCCCGGCCGGCCCGTGGTGCGCACCCGTTCCGGCTACTACGCGACGCCCGGACGAGTCAATCCAACCCCGACGCCGCGCTCTTCCGATTAATGCTGGCTTTGTTATGGCAGATGACCAGGGGCTACCGGCTGTGCCCTTGGCGCAGCCCTTATTTGCGCTGGCGTATCGAAACCTACTCCGGAATCCCGGCGGCGCACATCACGATGCGGCACTTTTTACGCTTCGGGTGGGCCAACCGCCGGGAGCTTTTACGTTACTTGCGCTGGGCTGAACGTCAACGTTCAGTTTGACGGGGGCGGGGTCGTGGTGGCGCCGCTGCCGGTCTTGTGGCGATTGTGGCGCTTACTTTTCTTGTGGGTCGTGTTTCCGGTGGTTGCGCTTCCGGTGGTGTCATCGGTCGTACTCCCGGTAATCGCGGTTCCGGTAGGCGCGGTCGTGCCGCCCGTAGTTGCGGCGCCGGTGTTGCCCGAGCCTGGAGGTACGGCGGTGTTCGATCCGGTGGTGCCGGACTGATCATCCTGAGCGTTCTTAGGTGTCGTTTGCTCCGGAGGGGTTGCCGTGGTGGTTGACGCCGCCGAGCTATCGGGCGGGGTCTGGGTGGCGACGCCCGGACTAGGGGTGCTGGAGGGGTTTGCCTGAGGGGTCTTGGGCGTGGTCTGTCCAGGCTGTGTACCGGTCGAAGTACTGGATTGAGCGGCCGCGAGACCCGCCGCCATCAAAAAAACGAAACAAGCTTTACGCATACAAAATATCTCCTGCCGGATTCCCCGCAAGCCGCCAGCCATAGGCTGGGGAGCACACTCCAATTGTGAGAAGAATGTGTCCGGAATGATGTCTCAACCGGCTCCCGCGAGCACGTGTCGCGGCTAAGCCCCGAACACCCGCGCGAAGATGGCGTCCACGTGCCGCAACTGGCGGTCGAGCGAGAAGGTCTCGGCCAGCTTGTCGGACGTCAGATGCGCCGTGATCTCCGGGTCGGCGGCAATCGCGGCGCGGAAATCCGATTCCGCTTCCCAGGCCTGCATGGCGTGGCGCTGCACCAGCGCATAAGCCGCTTCGCGCGACATACCGGCCGCCGCCAGATCGAGCAGCAGTTGCCCGGAGAACACCAGGCCCCGCGTGCTGTCGAGATTACGCCGCATGCGCTCGGGATACACCAGCAATTGGTCGATTAAGCGGGTGGTTTGGGCCAGCAGGTAATCGGTCAGGATGGTGGAATCCGGCAGAATCACGCGTTCGACGGAGGAGTGCGAAATGTCGCGCTCATGCCATAACGCGACATCTTCAAAAGCAGCCTGCACATTGGCCCGGACCACGCGGGCCAGACCGCAAATCTGCTCGCAGGTCACCGGATTGCGTTTGTGCGGCATGGCCGAACTGCCCTTTTGCCCGCGCGCGAAATACTCCTCGGCTTCGCGCACTTCGGTGCGCTGCAGATGGCGCACTTCGAGCGCGATTTTCTCGAGCAGCGCACAGCTCAGCGCGAGACACGAGACGAAGTGGGCATGGCGATCGCGCTGGATCACCTGCGACGCGACCGCCGCCGGCCGCAGGCCCAGCCGCGCGCAGATGCGGTCTTCGGCTTCCGGGCTGATATGCGCGAAAGTGCCCACCGCGCCCGATACCTTGCCGACCCGCAGATCTTCCGCGGCGGCTTCGAGCCGCGCCAGATTGCGTCCGGCTTCCTCATGCCAAATGGCGAGTTTCAAGCCGAACGTGATGGGCTCGGCATGCACGCCGTGGGTGCGCCCGATCTGCACGGTGTGGCGAAATTCCCGAGCTCGCCGCCGCAGCACCTCGCGTAATTGCCGCAAGCCTTCGAGCAGCAGCGCCGAGGCCTGGCGCAATTGCAGCGCCTGCGCCGTATCGACGACATCGTTCGAGGTCAGGCCGTAGTGCAGCCAGCGCGCCGCCGAGGCCGCGCCGGCCGCCGTCATGCTCTCGGCCACGGCGGTAGTGAAGGCAATGACGTCATGCTTCACTTCACGCTCGATCTCCTGAATGCGCTCGACGCTGAAATCCGCATGCCGGCGCAGGGCTGACGCCGCCTCGGCCGGCACCACGCCCATCTCGGCCAGCGCTTCCGACGCGGCCAGCTCCACGGCCAGCCATTGCCGGTACTTGTTTTCGTCGCTCCAGATCGACCCCATGGCGGGGCGCGTGTATCGGGGAATCATAGGTAAGGTCCGAGGGCTTTGGCGAGCTGGCTTTTAGTAGGCGAAGACCGGCGTTGGCCGCTGCTGCTCAGCCACCACCAGCTGCGTCGCGGCCGAGCGCCGTTCGAGCGCCTGCCGCGCGCCCATGCGCACCAGTTCCGGATGATTGTTGTGCTCGCTCAAGTGCCCGAGCACCAGTGTAACGGTTTGGGCATCGAAATCGCCGCCCAGGTACTCGCAGACCACATCGTTCGACAAATGCCCGTTGCGCCCCATCACGCGCTGCTTCACCACCCACGGGTACGGGCCTACTTTCAACATTTCGAGATCGTGGTTCGATTCGAGCAGCAGCATGTGGCAGCCGCGCAAATGGAAGCGAATGGAATCGGGCAGGTAGCCCAAATCCGTGGCGATCCCCACTTTGACGCCCTCGGCGCGAAAACAATACCCCACCGGATCGGCGGCATCGTGTGGAATGGTGAAGCTGTCGACTTCGATATCGCCGATGATGAAGCCGGTGCCGGCCTGAAACGCTTCGAGCCGCGGCTGGCCGCCTTCCCAGTCGATCTGGGGCGCCGTCTGGTGGGTGCTATAGACCGGAATCTTGAAAGCGAGTTTGCGCAACAGGCGTAACAGCCCGCCGACATGGTCGGAGTGCTCGTGCGTAATCAGGATGGCGTCCAGGCGGTCCAGCTGTTCGTCCATCAGCGCCAGGCGCCGGGCCAGTTCCCGCAGACTTAGACCAGCGTCGATCAGTAGCCGCGTCTTCGACGTCGCCACCACCGCGGCATTGCCCGCGCTGCCACTCGCCAGAACGCAAAACCGTACGATGTCGCTACCCCCGCGTAAGTATCGTTTGTAGCAGATTCCGAACTGCGCCACAAGGAGGCGGACCAACAATTAGGCGATATACCCGATATGGTGTTCCGGTAACACCTTACGGGAGTACAACCGTAACCTCAGACGAGCGCCCGCTTTCGTTGCCACTTTGGTCAACCGCGCTAACCGCATAGCGATAAGTCGAGCCGGCCGCAACGGTTCGGTCACTATAATTGGGCGTCGCGCGAGTTTCGCCGATCTTCTGCCAGTCACCGCTTCCCGCGGCCCGGTAGACTCGATACAGCGCCAGATCCGGTTCGGTATTGCGAGCCCAGACCAGTTCCACGCTTTTGGTCCCGGTGACCGCGCTCAGGCCCGCGGGCACGCTTGGCGGAAAGGTGTCCTCGGGCGTGATTTCGACGGGCGCCGGCAGTTCGCTTTCGGCGCTTCCGGTCGAAACTTTAGCGACCGCCTGCACCAGGTAGCGATAGGTTTTGCCGAACGCGGTTTTGTCGTCGAGGAAGGGCGAAGCCGCGGCGGGTTCGAGCAGCGAGTACTGTTTCTCGTCCGGGCCTTGCCGCAGGACACGGTACGCCGGCGCGGCGCCCTGCCAATTGAGCTCTACGCCTTTGGCTGTCGCCCGCGCGGTGATCTCGCGGGGTGTTGTCAGTGCCGGAATCACCTGCACATGCGCGAAGTTCGAGAAGCCGGCATCGCGACCGCGCGGGTTCAGCAGCTTAACGCTAACGGCGACATCCTTGCCGTAAAATTCCGCCGCCGGCGTGACGTAGCGCGACTCGGAACCGGTCAAAACGCGCGCCTGCCGGGCCCAGGCCACCGGATCGAAGGCAGCGCCCGCGGTGTAGGCGCCGACGAAGACACGCGCCTGCGGCGGATGAGCCAAAACCAGCCCTTCGGTGCTGGTGCGCGGCAGGCTGAATTGAATGATCAGCTGGTC
>DOZZ01000068.1:9738-11975 GCA_003517725.1 Bryobacterales bacterium
GAGCTTCACAGAATGTACCGGCTCAGGTCCTGATCTTTGACGATCTCGGCTAGCTGCTTGCGCACGTACGCGGCATCCACCCGGACCGCCTTTTTCTTCAGGTCGGGACCCTCGAACGAGATCTCTTCGAGCAGCTTCTCCATGATGGTGTGCAGCCGCCGCGCGCCGATATTCTCGGACGATTCATTGACCTGCGCGGCAAACCCGGCAATCGCCTGCAGCGCATCTTCGGTGATGGTGAGCTTGATGCCCTCGGTCTCCATCAGCGCGATGTATTGTTTCGACAGCGCGTTTTTGGGTTCTTTCAGGATGCGCACGAAATCGTCCACGGTCAGCGACTTCAACTCCACGCGGATCGGGAAGCGCCCCTGCAGTTCGGGAATCATGTCGCTGGGCTTCGAGACATGGAACGCCCCGGCCGCAATGAACAGAATGTGATCGGTGCGCACAAAGCCATGCCGCGTGTTGACGGTGGTGCCTTCGACGATGGGCAGAATATCGCGCTGCACGCCTTCGCGGCTGACGTCGGGACCGTGGCCGCCCTCGCGTCCCGCAATCTTGTCGATCTCGTCCAGAAAAATGATGCCTGAAGTCTCGACGCGTTCGAGCGCTTCGCGCGTCACCTGATCCATATCGATCAGCTTCTGCTCTTCTTCCTGGATCAGGTATTCAAGCGCGTCGGCTACCCGCATGTTGCGCTTGCGCGTGCGGTTGCCAAACAGCGGCGACAGCATCTCGCGCAGGTTCATGCCCATGTCTTCGAAGTTGCCGTTGGTCGAGATCTCGATCTGCGGCCCGCGGTCTTTCACGTCGATCTCGACCATGCGTTCGTCGAGACGCCCGTCCTTCAAGCGCTCGCGCAGTTTTTCGCGCGACTTCTCCTGGTTGCCGTCGGCGCCTTCCGGAGCGGGGGGCATCAGCAGGTCCAGCAGCTTCTCGGTGGCCAGCGACTCGGCTTTGTCTTCGACTTCTTCGAGGCGCTCGTCGCGCACCATGTCGATGGCCAGATCCACCAGATCGCGGATCATGGACTCCACGTCGCGGCCGACGTAGCCCACTTCGGTGAACTTGCTGGCCTCCACTTTCATGAAGGGCGAGTTGGCCAGTTTGGCCAGACGCCGCGCCAGCTCGGTTTTGCCGACGCCGGTGGGCCCGATCATGAGGATGTTTTTGGGCATGACATCTTCGGCCATCTCGGGCGGCAGCTTCTGACGCCGGATGCGATTGCGCAGCGCAATAGCCACGGCGCGCTTGGCCTCCGGCTGCCCCACCACGTATTTATCCAGTTCGCGCACAATCTCGCGCGGTGTCAGTTCGTCCAGTGCGGGTGTTTCGTCCACGCCATTCCCCGGTAAATAGATCACCACTTAGCTCAACTCCTCAAAGGCGAAGCTGTCGTTGGTGTAAATACAAATTTTGGCCGCGATTTGCATCGACTGTTCGGTCACCTGGCGCGCGTTGAGCTTGGTGTTGCGCAGCAGCGCGGTGGCGGCGGCCATGGCAAACGGGCCGCCCGAGCCAATGGCGGCGGCGGCTTCGTCGGGTTCGATGACGTCGCCGTTGCCGCTGACGATGAAGATGCTTTTGGAGTCCGCCACCAGCAGCAGAGCTTCCAGGTGCCGCAGCATTTTGTCGGTGCGCCAGTCTTTGGCCAGTTCGACCACCGCGCGCGAGAGGTTGCCGTTAAACTGTTCGAGCTTGGCCTCAAAGCGTGTAAACAGTGCAAAGGCGTCGGCCGTCGAGCCCGCGAAGCCGGCCAGAATTTTCTCGTTATACAGCCGCCGCAGCTTGCGCGCCGAGCTTTTTAATACTTCATGTCCCAGCGTGACCTGGCCGTCGCCGGCCATCACGGTCTTATTGTCCCGACGCACGCAAAGCACCGTGGTCGAGCGTATTTTCTGTCTCATGCGCGTGACCTTTCAGTGTAGCGCCCTGGCCCGGCACGGCGATGCCGAGGGTTCGCCGGCACGCAAGACAGCGGCCCACAGCAAGTATTAATATGGAGTTCCAAGGCTAGCGAAAGGTCGTACGGTACTTTGCCGGAAATTTCTTCCGTAGCAACTGAGGTAGCACTCTGCCCGCAGGAGTTTGCGATCGTCGGCATCGGCGCATCCGCCGGCGGGCTCGAAGCGTGCTCGGCGCTGCTCAAGCACCTGCCCGCGGACACGGGCCTCGCGTTTGTCGTGATCCAGCATCTGGATCCGAAACACGAAAGCCTGCTGCCCACGCTGCTGGCC
>DOZZ01000068.1:12060-13965 GCA_003517725.1 Bryobacterales bacterium
GTCTACGTCATGCAACCCAACACGGAGATTGTGTTCTCCGAGGGCGTGCTGCGGCTGATCCCACGCGAGAAAACGCCGGCCGGAACGTTCATGCCGATCGATGGTTTTTTGCGTTCCCTGGGGCAGAACTGTCAGCATCGCGCGATTGGCGTAATCCTGTCGGGCACCGGTTCCGATGGCGCGCTGGGGCTCGAAACGATCAAAGCCGAAGGCGGCTTTACCTTCGCTCAGGATGCGCAATCGGCGAAGTTCGACGGGATGCCCCATAGCGCCTTCGCTACCGGCTCGGTGGACTTTGTGCTGCCGCCCGAAGGCATCGCCCGGGAGCTCATTAAGATATCGAAATACCCCTACCTCAAGCGGGTCGAGGGCATGGCCAGGAATGTAGAGGCGTCCCCGGAGCGCGCCCCGTTGCAAGGGATTCTCACGTTCCTCCACCAGGCGTCCGGCGTCGATTTCTCGCAGTACCGTGCCAGCACCATCCAGCGCCGCGTGTTTCGCCGCATGGCCATCCACCACATCGTGGATCCGGAACAGTACCTTCGATTCCTGACCGAAACGCCCGGCGAAGTGGAGCTGCTGTGCGAGGAGATGATTCCGCGGGTCACCCGCTTCTTTCGCGATCCGGATGTGTTTGTAGCCCTGCAGAAACAGGTATTCCCGCAATTCCTGCTCAACCGCGCCGTGGACGCGCCGATCCGGATTTGGGTGCCCGGTTGCGCCTCGGGTGAAGAGGTCTACGCGATTGCCATTTGCCTGCTGGAATTCCTTGAGGCAAACGCAGCTCATGTGCCGATCCAGATCTTCGGAACCGATCTGAGCGCGCTGGCGATCCAGCAGGCCCGGAGGGGTTTTTACCCCGACAAGATCGCCGAAGACGTTTCACCCCAACGCCTGCAGCGCTTCTTCGTGAAGCGCGAGGATGGCCACCAGATCAGCGCCGGCGTCCGGGAGATCTGCACGTTTGCCAGTCACGACCTGACCAGCGATCCTCCGTATTCGAAACTCGACCTGATCAGTTGCCGCAACGTCCTGATTTATCTGGACAGTATTCAAGCCCGTATTATTCCCATGTTTCACTATGCGCTGAAGCCGGCGGGTTTTCTGCTGCTGGGGGCCATGGAGACCGCCCGGCGCTTCTCGGACCTGTTCGCTCCCATCGATAGGAACTCTCAAATCTACTCGAAGAAACCCGCGACGCACCGCGAACTGCGGAGTTGGGGATCGGTGAAAGCGGCGACGCCCGCCAAGGCGCGCCTGTCGAGCGATGTCTGGGACGACGCGGATGTGCAAAAGCGAGCCGATCGCGCGGTACTGGCGCAGTATGCTCCGGGCGGCGTGGTCGTCAATGAGAACTGGCAGGTGATGCAGGTCCGCGGGCAGGTGAGCCCCTATCTGGAACCGGCCTCGGGGAAGATGAGCGTGAACGTTCTCAGCATGGCCAAACGGTCGGGGCTGTCTCTCGATCTGGCGGCCGCTTTGGAACAGGCGAAGCAGGAACACGCGCCGGTTCGCCGCGAGCATCTGGTGCTGCCCCACGAAAAGGCGATCGTCAGCTTACAAGTAATTCCGCTCGGCCTGCGGGAGGAGGCGCCCCCTCTGTTCCTGGTCCTCTTCGAAGAGGTTCCCCGGGCGGATTTTGTGACGCCGGACGACGCCGAAAAAGAATCGTCCGTACCGAAGAGCGAGTTTCTGAAATTGCAGCAGGAACTGATCGCCACCCGGGAGCGCCTGGTGACGATGCTCGATAGTCACCAGCAATATACCGAGGAATCGCAATCCGCGCAGGAAGAGAGCCTCTCCAATCTGGAGGAGGTCCAAAGCTTTAACGAAGAGTTGGAGACCGCCAAGGAGGAATTGCAGTCCACCAATGAAGAGTTGAGCACGGTCAACGACGAGATGCGG
>DOZZ01000068.1:14142-24074 GCA_003517725.1 Bryobacterales bacterium
GGACACCTCATCTACGACCTGGCGCAAGGAGCCTGGGACATTCCCGCCCTGCGAACCTTGCTGGAAGCGCTGCTACTGGAAAATCAAGCCTTTGACGAGTTCGAGCTGGAGCCCGAATTTCCGCGAGCCGGACGCAAGATTCTGCTGATGAACGCGCGGCGGCTGCATGGCGGTGAAATGATTTTGCTGTCCATAGCGGACATTACGGCGCACCGCAATGCCGAGACTGCCTTGCGCCGCGTGCAGGATGAACTGCGCCAGGGACAAAAGATGGAAGCCATCGGCCGCCTGGCGGGCGGCGTGGCGCACGACTTCAACAACATGCTGACGGGCATTCTGGGTTTCAGCGAAATGTTGATGGAGAGCTTGCGGGAAGGCACGGACGCCTTCCACCAGGCGGGCGAGATCAAGAAAGCCGGCGAGCGGGCCGCCACCCTGACCCACCAGTTGCTGGCATTCAGCCGGCGCCAGGTGCTGCACCCGCACGTGCTCAGTTTGAACACCGTGATTCTGGAACTGGAGCAGATGTTGCACCGGCTGATCGGCGATGACATTGCGCTCGAGAAAGTTCTGGGAGAGGGGCTGTGGCCGGTGCATGCCGACCCGGGCCAGATGAGCCAGGTGATTCTGAATCTGGCGCTGAATGCGCGGGATGCCATGCCGCACGGGGGCATGCTGACTATTCGTACCGGGAACACGCACGTGGAGCCCACCGGGGAGCGCCCGCGCGGCCTGGCGCCCGGCAGCTATGTGAGCCTGGCGGTGACCGATTCCGGCACGGGCATGGACCCGGAGACGCAAGGGCACATCTTTGAGCCTTTTTACACCACCAAACCCGAGGGTTCAGGCACCGGCCTGGGCTTGGCGACCGTCTTCGGGATTGTGGAGCAGAGCGGCGGCAGCATTCACTTCGCCAGTGAGCTCAACCGAGGGACCACCTTTTGGGTCGATTTTCCGCGGATCGAAGCAGGTCCCGCAACCGTGGCGCCACACGCCCGCGCCGCCATGCCCAGAGGCACCGAAACGGTGCTGGTAGTGGAAGATGAGGCTGTGGTGCGCGGGCTGGCGGTACGCATCCTCAAACGGCAGGGTTACACAGTGCTGGAGGCGGCCGACGCCAGCGAAGGGCTGGCGATGTGCCAGTCGCGTCCTCTTGGGATCGATCTGCTGGTGACCGACGTGGTGATGCCGGGCGGGCTGAACGGGCGGCAACTGGCGGATCAGGCCGTGACCCTTTGCACGGGCCTGCGGGTGCTGCTGATGTCGGGCTACACCACCGACGCGCTGGTGCACTACGGCATCGAGAAGGGCGCGCCCTTTTTGCAAAAGCCGTTCTCCCTGCAGCAACTGGCCGGCAAGGTGCGCGAGGTGCTCGATTTGCCCGATGGAGCATGCTGAGCGCGGCGGAACAGGCTCCCGATTTCACGCTGGCGGCGTGGCACGGGCCGGACGTGGCCCTGTCGGCGTTATGGCAGGACAGGCCGGTGCTGCTGGCCTTCTTCAAAGTGTCGTGCCCCACCTGCCAGCTCACTTTTCCGTATCTGGAGCGCATTCATCGCGGGCAGCAGGGTCCGCGGCTGATCGCCATTTCGCAGGACAATGCCGTCCAGACCGCCGCTTTTCAGCGCGAGTTTGGCATCAGCATGGCGACGCTGCTCGACGCGGCGCCTGGCTATGCGGTCAGCAGCGCATTTGGCATCACCAGCGTGCCCAGCCTGTTTTTGGTGGGTGCCGGCGGGCGCATTGTCTGGAGCGAAGCGGGCTTTGACCGCGCCCGGCTGACGGACCTGGGGCGCGAGGCAGGCGTCGAAACCTTCGCGCCAGGAGATCGCGCGCCAGCCTTCCAACCGGGTTGAAGCGCGAAGAACCAGGGCTCCCGGCGGGAGCCTGGCACGCTACGATAATAGAGCATGGCGAATCCGATCGAAGAAGTACTGGGCACGGCTGCGTCTATCGCCAAGGGCATGGGCGTCACGCTGAGGGAGATGCTGTCTCCCACTGTGACCGAGAATTATCCCGACGAGCCGCCTAAGTTCGAAGAGCGTTTTCGCGGCGTGCATGTGCTGCAGCGCGATGAAAACGGCATGGAAAAATGCGTGGCCTGTTTTCTGTGCGCGGCGGCCTGCCCGGCCAACTGCATTTATATCGAGGCGGCCGAGAACACCGAGCTGGTGCGCATCAGCGGCGGCGAACGCTATGCCAAGGTCTACAACATCGACTACAACCGGTGCATTTTCTGCGGCTATTGCGTGGAGGCCTGCCCCACCGACGCGATTACGCACGGCCACGGTTTTGAAGTCGCGAGCTACAACACGGCGACGCTGATTAAGCGTAAGGAAGACATGCTGGCGCCCATTCCGCCCGGCGCGCATGCACCTGTGATTGTGCCGCAACAACCGGCAGGGCATTAGAGGCGGGGATCGGCGTGGAGTTCCGTGTGAAAGTCGAATACGATGCGGAGACTCAGAGCTACTCGGCAATGTGTCCGGAACTGCCGGGCTGCGCTTCAGCTGGGGATACGGAAGCCGAAGCACGCGAGGGCTTGGAGGAAGCTATTCGCCTTTACCTGCAGCCATCTGCGATTTGAACCAGACCCCATTCTGCCCTCGGGAAACGCCGCCCACAAGAACGATGGGCCGCGCCACACGGACGTTTGCCGTTGCCGGGAACTAAAGGCCGGTTAGCGGAAACTGTTGTTTGATCTTTCGGCCTGCCACAAAAAAAATCTCGTGTATGCCGGACAGCTTCTCCGGCATACACGAGAACTTAAATCAACAACTTCCGACTGTCTATGCTTCCGGCGCTTCGCCTTCGCGCTGCGCTTTGAGGCGCTCTTCGCGGCGCTTGGCGCGCTCTTCCGAGCGCTTCACCAGCTCCGAGCCCACCAATTCGATGATGGCCTGCTCGGCGCCGTCGCCCTTGCGCACGCCCAACCGCACAATACGCGTGTAGCCGCCGTTGCGCTGGCCAAAGCGCGCGCCCAGCGTGTCGAACAGCTTCTTCACCGAGCCGGGGCTGTTTAGAAAAGCCGCCGCCTGCCGCCGCGCGTGCAGCGTGTCGCGCTTGCCCAGCGTGATCATGTTGTCCACCAGCCCCTTGATGGCCTTGGCCTTGGGCACCGTGGTGACCACGCGCTCGTGTTCGATGACGCTGGTGACCAGGTTCTTGAGGAGTGAGTTGCGCGCCCCGACGTCGCGCTTGAGTTTGAAGGTGCCGACCCGATGTCTCATCGTTTCCCTATTCGAACTGCTGGCCTTCGGCTTCGAGTTCGGCGGCTACCTGTGACGGCGGCGGCGCGACCAGGCGGCCGGTGGCATCCGGACGCATACCCAGCGCCAAGCCCATGGTGTGCAGAATTTCCTTGATCTCGTTGAGCGACTTGCGGCCAAAGTTCTTGGTCCGCAGCATCTCGGCTTCACTCTTCTGCACCAGTTCGCCGATGGTCTGGATATTGGCGTTCTTCAGGCAATTGTAGGAGCGCACCGAAAGCTCCAGCTCTTCAACCGAGCGGTTGAGCTGGTCGCCCATCTTGTCCATGCCGCGCTCGCTCGGCTCGTCGGCGGCTTCGGGCAGCTCTTCGAAGTTGATAAAGATCGTCATGTGATCTTTCACCAGCTTGGCGGCGAACCCGATGGCGTCCTGCGGCGAAACGGCGCCGTTGGTCCACACTTCAAGCGTCAGCTTGTCGTAATCGGTCATCTGACCGAGGCGCGCGGCCTCGACGTTGTAGTTGACCTTGCGCACCGGCGAATGCACGGAATCGATCGGGATGAAGCCGATGGCCAGGTCTTCATCGAAATTCTTGTCCGCGCTGACATAACCGCGGCCCGACTTGATGCGCATCTCGACGTTGAGCTTGCCGCCTTCGCTGACGGTCGCGACGTGCAGGTTGCGGTCCAGCACTTCGACGTCGGCATCGGTCTGGATCTGGCCGGAGAGCACTTCACCCGGCTGGTCCACCACGATACGCACGGTTTTGACGCCCTCGCCCATCACCTTGAACGGAATCTGCTTCAGGTTCAGGATGATGTCGGTGGCATCTTCAACCACGCCCGGAATGGGGCTGAACTCATGTTCCACGCCCTCGATGCGGACGGCCGTGATGGCCGCGCCTTCAATCGAACTAAGCAGCACGCGGCGCAGGCTGTTGCCGATGGTGGTGCCGAAGCCGCGCTGGAACGGCTGCGCGGTGAACTGGCCGAAGCGCTCGGTCAGGGTGTCGGTATTGGACACCAGACGTTTGGGTTTTTGGAAGCCCTTGTACATAGTTGATACCTCTTTTGACGCGGCGCGGCGTCCGGAGGCTTCCGGAATCGCCGCGCCAGGCGGTCTTTACTTGCTATACAACTCGACGATCAATTGTTCGTTGATCGGAATTTGCACCAGCTCGTCCCGCCGGGGCATTCCGTTGACGCGTGCTTTCAGGCCGTCGCGATCCACATCCATCCAGCCGGGCGCCGGCGCGTGTGCCGTGGCGTCCCGGGCCGAGAGTATGGTCGGGTTATTCCTGCTCGACTCGCGCACCGCCACCTCGTCGCCGGGCTTGACCACGAACGACGGAATATCCACCTTGCGGCCGTTGATCTGGATGTGGCCGTGGCGCACTACCTGGCGCGCCTGGGCGCGGCTGGTGCCGAAGCCCATGCGATAGATCACGGTGTCCAGACGCCGCTCGAGCAGGCCCAGCAGGTTTTCGCCGGTGATGCCCTTCATGTGCGCGGCCTTTTCAAAGGTATTGCGGAACTGGGTTTCGAGCAGGCCGTAGACGCGCTTGGTCTTCTGCTTCTCGCGCAACTGCAGGCCGTAGCCCACGATTTTGGCCTTACGGTCTTTGCCATGCTGCCCTGGGACGAAGTTGCGCTTTTCGATGGCGCACTTCTCGCTGTGGCAGCGCTCGCCTTTCAGGAATAGTTTCATGCCCTCGCGCCTGCACAGCCGGCAAACGGGACCTAGATAACGTGCCAAGTAATTGCTCCTTTTTTCACGTGCAGTTTACGGCCGGTGGCCTTCGTCCTGCTTCACTGCTGACTTACTCAAACTCTGCGTTTCTTGGGCGCCCGGCAGCCGTTGTGCGGCATGGGGGTGGTGTCGCGGATGGAACGTACTTCAATGCCCGCGGTACCCAGCGCGCGCACTGCCGATTCGCGGCCCGAACCCGGACCGCTGACCCGCACTTCGACGCTGCGCAGCCCCGATTCCTTGGCCTTGCCGGCAGCCGTCATGGCGGCCTGCTGCGCGGCGAACGGCGTGCCCTTGCGGGAGCCGCGGAAGCCGAGCGAACCGGCGCTCGACCAGGAGACGGTGTTGCCCTCCTGATCCGCGATGGTCACGATGGTGTTGTTGAACGACGCCTGGATGTGCACGATGCCGTTGTGGACGACGCGCTTTTCCTTCTTCTTGAAGGACTTTTTCTTGCCGGCCTTGGCCGCTGCTTTCGCCATTACTTAGCGCCTACCTTTTTCTTGTTCGCCACGGTGCCCTTGCGCGGACCCTTGCGGGTGCGGGCGTTGGTATGGGTACGCTGGCCGCGCACCGGCAGTCCGCGGCGATGCCGCAGCCCGCGGTAGGAGCCCATTTCGATGTGCCGCTTGATGTTGAGCGAAACTTCTTTGCGCAGATCGCCCTCCACCGCGCCTTCCTCTTCGAGCAGGTTGCGGACGCGCTGGACTTCCTCTTCGCTCAGGTCGCCGACCTTCTTATCGAAGTCGATCCCGCAGCGGTGCAACAGGGACTTCGACCGCGTGCGGCCAACGCCATAAATGTAAGTCAGGCCAATCTCGGCTCTTTTTCGGGGCGGCAGATCTACGCCGGCAATACGTGCCATAATTCCTCGTTATCCTTGACGCTGCTTGTGCTTCGGGTTGGAGCAAATGACGCGCACCACGCCCTCGCGGTGGATCACCTTGCACTTATCACACATCTTTTTTACTGAAGCGCGAACTTTCATAGTTTTCTCGTACCGCTCAAATCTTCTTAACGATCCGGCCCCGGGTCTGATCGTGGGGACTCAAATCCACTTCCACCCGGTCGCCCGGACGGAGCCGCACAAAATTTCTGGCCTCGTTTCCCGCCAGATGACCCAGCACGGAAGCCTGGTTCTGCAGCACCAGCCGGAAAATCAGACTGGGCAGCTCCTCCACGACTTCGGCTTCGACAATCACGCTCACGGCCGGGTCAAAACCCAGGGCCCGTTTGCCGTGACTGCCACGCAATGCTCAAAATGGGCCGAATTCGACCCGTCCTTGGCCACCGCGGTCCAACGATCTTTCAACACCCGCACATCCGGCTTGCCGGCGTTCACCATGGGCTCGATGGCCAGCACCATGCCCTCGCGCAGCCGCGGGTTTTCGTTCCTGGGGTCCACGTAGTTCGGAATCTGCGGCTCTTCATGCAGCCGCGATCCGATGCCATGGCCCACATACTCGCGCACAATCGAGAACCCGTTGTTCTCGACATGCTGCTCCACCGTCCCGCAAATATCGAACAGCCGGTTGCCCTCACGGCACTTCTCGATAGCCATCTCGAGCGAATCTTTCGTGACTTTCAACAGGCGCTCGGTCTGCGCATCGATCGGCCCCACCGGCACGGTCACGGCCGAATCGGCATAGAAACCGTCCAACGAAACGCCCGTATCGATCGAGACGATATCGCCCGCCTTCAGAATCCGCTGCTGGCTCGGCATGCCATGCACGATCTCGTTATTGACCGAAGTGCACAGCACAAACTTATATTTCTCACCCGCCGCCGCCACGTAATAACCCTTGAAAGCCGGCTTCGCGCCCGCTTCCGTCACCATCCGCTCGGCCGCGACTTCCAGATCCCAGGTCGACACGCCCTCGGTGACCATGGCGCTCAGCTTGTGCAGGATCTCATGCACCAGCAGG
Organism: Bryobacterales bacterium; assembly: GCA_003517725.1. GTDB lineage: Bacteria > Acidobacteriota > Terriglobia > Bryobacterales > Bryobacteraceae > DOZZ01. The sequence goes on from DOZZ01000068.1 coordinate 21,027, forward strand.
CCGGCGCGGCGCATCTTTTCGAGATCGGACTGGCTTTTGCGGACGATCACGCGGCTCAAACCTTCTTCACGGGCAATAAGCCGAGGATTTTTTCGGCCAGCACCGCGGGGGGATCCTGACTGGCATCCAACTCGTACAACACGTCGTCCGACTGCCGGAAGAACTCGATCAACGGCTGCGTCTGTTGTCGATACGCATCCAGACGTTCGCGCACTACCGATTCGCGGTCGTCATCCCGCACCACGAGCGCTTCCCCATCCCGATCGCACTGACCGGGCACGCGCGGAGGACGCGACGTATCATTATACAGCGTCCCGCACTGGGGGCACTGCCGCCGCCCGCTGATCCGGCCAATAATAATATTGTAATTGACAACCAGGTGGATCACCACCGCGGTCCATCCGGCCGGCGCCAGCAGCCCGAGCAGCACCTCGGCCTGCTGGCGCGTCCGCGGGTATCCGTCGAGAATAAACCCGCCCGCCGTATCGGGCTGCCGCAGGCGTTCCGCCACCAGCCGGTTGACCAGGTCGTCGGACACCAGCAGCCCACTCTTCATGCGCTCCTCGATGGAGCGTCCGATCGCCGAACCGCGGCGAATCTCTTCCCGCAGCATATCACCAGTCGAAATCTGCGGAATACCGAGACGCTCGACCAGGATCTTCGACTGTGTGCCTTTACCCGAACCGGGCGGGCCAAACAAGATCAGCGCCAGCCGCCGGGCATTTCCGCCAGGCACGGCCGCGCGTTCCACACCCGCGGGATTTACTGCCATAACTGCCACGCGCCTGGACCCAAATCGCTCAGACCGAGCTCCGGCGGCCCCGGATGCGGCCCGAGCGCGGCGTAAAGCCTTCGTAGTGGCGCATGATGAGCTGCGCCTCGATCTGGTTGACGGTATCCATCGCGACGCCCACGACGATCAGCAGCGAAGTGCCGCCGAAGTAAAACTTGACGTTCAGCCCTTCGAGCAGGAAGCGCGGGAAGTACTGATCGATAAAGTTGCCGATCACCGGCAGATGCTGCAGGTGAATGCCCGAGATCAGGATGTCGGGGATCAGGCACAGAATCGCCAGATAGATGCCGCCGACCACCGTGATCTTGGTCAGGATATTGTTCATGTAGTCGGCGGTGTTGCGACCCGGCCGGATGCCCGGGATGAATCCGCCGTACTTCCGCATATTGTCGGCCGCTTCATTCGGATTGAAGATGATCGACACATAGAAGAAGCAGAAAAAGATGATGCCCGCCACGAACAGCAGGATGTAGAGCGGCTCGCCGTGGCGGATGCTGCCCAGCAGGTTCGTCAGCCAGGCGCTGTTCTTGACGAACGGCAGTCCGGCGGCAGTCTGCGGGAAAGCCAGAATGGAGGAGGCGAAGATCACGGGAATCACGCCGCCGGCGTTGACCTTGAGCGGCATGTGCGTGGCCTGCCCGCCCATCACGCGGCGGCCCACCACGCGCTTGGCGTACTGCACCGGAATGCGGCGCTCGCCGCGTTCCACCAGAACGATGAACGCGACCACCGCGACCATCATCAGCAGGATCACCACCAGCGTCAGAATGTTCCATTCGCCAGTGATAAACACGTTGGTGTAGAGCGAACCGATGGCGCCCGGGATACCGATGACGATGCCGGCGAAGATGATCAGCGACATACCGTTGCCGATGCCGCGCTCGGTGATCTGCTCGCCCAGCCACATGATGAAGGCCGTGCCGGTGGTGAGCGAAACCATGGTCAGCATCGTAAATCCGAAGCCCGGGTGCAGCACGATGTTGCCTTCCATGGCCTGCAAGCCGGTGGCGATGCCCAACGACTGCATCATGGCCAGGCCCACGGTAAGGTAGCGCGTCCACTGCGTGATTTTGCGGCGGCCGAGCTCGCCCTCTTTTTGCAGCTTTTCGAGGGTCGGAACCACCACGGTCAGCAGCTGCAGAATGATGGAGGCCGTGATGTACGGCATGATGCCGAGCGCAAACACGGTCAGCCGGCGCACGTTGCCGCCGGCGAACAGATCGAAGAAGCCGAAGATGCTCGAGGAGTTGCGCTGGAAGAATTCTTCCCAGCGGGTCAGGTTGATGCCGGGCGTGGGGATGAAGCTGCCCAGGCGGTAAACCGCCAGCATGCCCAGCGTGAACAGCAGCCGCTTCCGGAGATCCGGAATGCGGAACACGTTCGTGAATGCTTCAAAAATCTTCATGAGTGCTTAAACGGCGGGTGCTTCGTCGGAACCGCCAATGACGGTTACCGCGCCGCCGGCGGCGCGGATCTTATCGATCGCGGCCTTGGAGAACAGATGCGCCTCGACGCTGATCTTGCGCGTCAGTTCGCCCGAGCCCAGCACCTTCAGACCTTCGTGCAGCTTCTTGATGACGCCCGTCTTCAGCAGCGATTCGGCCGAGAACGTGTCGCCTTCGAGCTTCTCCAGATGGCCGATATTGACGATGGCAAACTTCTTCTTGAAGATGTTAGTGAAGCCGCGCTTGGGCAGACGGCGGTGCAGCGGCATCTGGCCGCCCTCAAAGCCGCGCATCATGCTGTAGCCCGAGATGGCCCTTTGTCCCTTGCTGCCGCGCGTGGCGGTCTTACCCATGCCAGAGCCCATGCCGCGGCCGATGCGCTTCTTGCTGTGTTTCTGGCCGGCGGGCGGCCGTAGATTGCTGAGATTCATTTCGCTTGCTCCCTCGCGGCTAGTCGACCAGTTTCAGCAGGTGCGGGACTTTTAACACCATGCCGCGGAAACCGGGCGTGTCGGGCCGTTCCACCACTTGATTCAGTTTCTTCAAACCCAGGCTGCGCACGATCACTTTATGCTTTTCCGGCGTGCAGATGACGCTGCGGAAAAGCTTGATTTTGATTTTGCCCTGCGTTGCTTCGGCCATTTACATTTTCTCCACGGTGATGCCGCGCAGTTCCGCGACCGAGGCCTTATCGCGCAGCTGTTCGAGCGCGTTGATGGTGGCCTTGACCACGTTGTGCGGGTTGTGCGTGCCAATCGATTTGGTCAGCACGTTGGGGATGCCGGCGGCCTGGATCACGGCGCGCACGGG